>JAQBPQ010000134.1 GCA_028287445.1 Cohnella sp. | reverse complement strand
AAAAAGTTCGATTAGCCGCTTTCTTTCCAAGACGAATCTTCCTTTATAAGAGACCTGAGTTCGAGTGATAAACTGATGGGCCATCACAACGGTTATTGAATCACCGCTCGCCACCTTGCTCAAACAGCAAGGTCTTTTTTTATTGCAAGGATGTGTGATTGCGTTCTCACAACCGCGATCAGTGGAATAACAATGACCCATCTTCCCGCTGGTCAGGTGGACGACTGTGTACATGCTTGTTTTATTTTATTTGTGCTAACGAACTGACCGTATGCTTATCCTTACATATCATAACCACGTGATGGACAATCACAATATAAAAACAGGTGGTGAATGGTGAACATGAGTGGGATTGCCTTTATACTTGTTCTTTTTATCCTGTTGATTATCATTTTGCGTTCGGTTGGCGGAACATATTAATGTAAGTTGAAAAAATCATCGCAATATGAGGTGAGCATTGAACTTGGCGACTACAAAAAAAGGGCATAAGTACGCGAAAACCGTTCGCACGAAGGCTTTCTTTCCGTTCGAGCGATTCGAGAATCGTTTCTTCCCATTCGAACGATTCGAGAATCGTTTCTTCCCATTCGAGCGTTTCGAGGAATTTGGTGAGTTTCCATTCTTTAGAAGAGACTTTTTCTAAAATATCTATTTCGTCCTCCGGAAGATCGATTCTGGGTGGATAATCACAATCCAATAAAGGTGGTGATTTGCATGGGTTACGGAGTTGGTGGAGTTGGTTTTTCATGTGCCGGGATTGGTGCGGGCCGTGGGGTTGCGTTCTTTCTGGTACTTTTCGTCCTGTTAGTTATTATTTTGCGTAGTGGTATTGGGGGCTATTAATAAGTCGCTTTATTTCCACATTACACGCCAGCTTAAAATGCAGTAATCGGCCCTAGCACAAAAAAGAGCAGCGAGGTTCATCCCTCCTGCTCTTTTTTGTATTCGATTGTATAGCGAAAATCCGGCTCATTTCTCTGGAGGAGGCGCATGGCATCTCTCATGTGGAGCCATCCATGAGATGATTGCAACGGGTTTTCAACCAGATAATCGAGAACTCATTGAGCGCGTGCTTGTCCATCTTCAGAAACCAACATTAGAGGCGCTCCGGGAGGAAATAATTTCATTCGGGGACAACTGGTCTCCCGAGTTCAGTCGTATGGTGAGGTCTATATGCCCACTTCTTACGGAGTCGGCTCAGAAAGGGATTCCGCTTGCACAGTCGGTTTGCAATTCAATTGCAAAAGGAATGGCACAAGGTATACAAATGCTTGGGTCATGCTTCACATCCGATACGGTAACTGTAACTCTGATGGGCAGTGTCTTGCGTGCACCGTACATCAAGCGTCAAACTGAACTTGCTCTTGCAAATCGATCCTGTCGCGTGTTTCAGGTTGTAGATCCGGCCTTGTCGGGAAGAGCGGGCGCCGGTCTTATGGCTCTAAAACTTTGCGGTGTGTCTATCGACGATACGCTCATCGAACGACTTCGTCAGCACCCAATGGCTGCAGTCTAGCTATAGGACTTATATTCGTGGCATCACGATATAAATTCCGTGACTTATATAGCTCCATAAAACCGAAGGTTGTCGCCTATACAAGGGAGCCATTTGTTAAACTATCCTGAACTAAACATTCCTGTAAGGGTTAAGAAATGGCCTTTGTCAAAAAAGGAGCGCCTCGGTATGATGGGTTTGTCGCACGGGTTCGAAACCCAACACCATCAAGGAGGCGCTCTTATCATGAAGTTTAAGCAATCGGACGGACAAAATCAACGAATTGAACGAATTACCACATCTCATCTTGTTATAGGCATTGATATGGCCAAAGAGACTCACGTGGCACAAGCTACGAATTACCGCGGGGTTGTACTCTCGAATCGACATCTATCGTTTAGTAATACCATTGAGGGGTTTGAAAAGCTGCGGCGGTGGATGGAAGGATTGCAGCAAAAGCACCGGCTAAGCGGCCTCATCATTGGCATGGAACCGACCGGACACTATTGGTGGAACTTAGCGAATTGGCTATCAAACAAGGGTTTGAACGTCGTCGCGGTGAATCCGGCCACGACCAAAAGAAACAAGGAAAATCGCGATAATTGTCCTTCCAAGAGCGATCCGAAGGACGCCCTCGTCATTGCAGACGTTGTTAGCCGTGGCTACTACTATGAATACTCCCGTCAAGCTACCGTCTTTCAGAGGCTGCGCACGATCATGAGTGATCGAGAATTTTGGGTTACGAATAGCGTTCGTCTGCAGAATCGGATTATTCGTTGGCTTGATATTTATTTCCCTGAATATGCTTCTGTCTTTAAGGATCACATGCCCGCGGTCGATTGCAACCCTCAAAGCGTTTCCGTCCCCATCTGATCTGCATGGCCAATCCATTGAAGGGGTCATTAGTGGTTGGAGAAAATACATGAAGCGAGCTGGTGGCACCACAGGCAGACTGAAAGCCGCCGAACTCCTCTCTAAAGCCAGACAGAGTGTAGGAGAGACCGGTGCACTCAGGGAGGCAAAGCAAGATTTACAACGCTTGTTAGACGAGTTTGAGCGTATTACCGACATCTTAGAACAGATCGAACGGGAACTCGGAACGTTGTTGGAAGGGATCCCGCTAGTCAGCCAGCTTCGCTCGGTAAAAGGTCTCGGAACGATTTACATTGCTGCGATTTTGTCCAGCGCAGGAGACTTGAGACAGTATGCACACGGGCGTCAACTGCTGAGGAGAGCTGGCTTAAACCTGGCCGAAAGCATGTCAGGAAAACGCAAGGGAGAGATCGTGATCTCAAAGCGTGGTGATGCTAAGCTGCGAAAATATATGTATCTTGCTACACTTACCATGGTAGGAACCAATCCTGTCTTTCGGCAGCTGCATGAAAATAATATTCAGGTTAAGCATATGGGTAAGCAGCAGTCTGTGTTTAAACTGCTTGGAAAACTGGCGCGAATCCTTGTGGGTATGGTTCAAAACGAAGAGTCTTTCACTCCTGAAAAAACGGTCCATTCATACGCAAAAGCAGCTTAAACCTTATTGCAACAGCGTAAATTGACTCATTCGCAGGATTTCGAACAAAGAAAGCACGGAGGACCGAGTTCGTATCCGTTAAGGGCATAGACCCATCAGCTAAACGCTATCGGTCTCCACACCTTGGACAAGTGTAACGAAGGAATGTAAGGGCATAGACCCGTCGAGCCGTGGGATGGTAAACTTCCAAGGACCTTGTGGAGGATGCGTGCAGTAGAAAACCACCTGGAGAAATAGTTCCAGCCGTTTCTTCTATTCCCGCACGCCTAAAACAGCGACCTTACGGGTCTCAAACCTTATTGTCCTTCCGACTACTGCCCTCCAGGGTGATGAAATCCTGCGAATGAGTGAGCATACGAGAGAGAATCCCTTAATACCGAGGGACGGATACGATAGCACAATAAACACAAAGAGAACGCTGCCGAGAAAATTAATTTCGGTAGCCTTCTCCGCTAACGGCCAATTTAATTGAGTGAAAGTGCATGCACTAGTACAAGATTTGGCTTATTGTCCGGGGCTACCTGGTGGGGGATGAGTTTAAACTCGTAGCCTTCTTTCTTAATCGCCTTGATGATGGAATCGAGAACGGCAATATTGTCGTCGGAACCTTGGTGCATCAGGATTATATCCCTATCTCGTGGAGGTTGCCGTGATGTCCTTGTATGTGTCTACGGTGCCGTCCTTTTGTGAGACCCAATCCTTCATAGCGGTTGACCAGAATAAGGACGAATTGAAAAGCCCCGCCGTTTCCGGTCAGGGGCTTCATACTTAAGTTCCGATAAGTGACTATTGCGGTTCTGAAGCTGTTAACATAAACGAAGTATCGACATTGTTACCATCGGTGTTCGTCATAATTACCTCGAAACGGGCAGTCCCGTCCGGTCTAAGAGGATAGTCTATAACATTGGGTTGAGCTGGAAATTTATGTTGAAAGAATGATTGTTGATCAGTTGTGGTGGCAGTCATCACCGGTGTCTTAGTAAAAACTCCGGAATCAAAAATGATTACATATCGACCAGGGTAAGCTTTTTCGACTGTGAATCCTGAACCGAATGTAACAGTGCCATCACTATGTACAAAACCAGATACAACCTTGGAACCGGAATCACCTTTTGGCCCTGGCAAGCCATCTTTGCCAGACGGTCCAGCCGGACCTTGAGCTCCATCTTTACCATTAGCACCTGCTGGGCCTTCTGGACCCGGGGCACCATCTTTACCGGCAGGCCCTTGTGGCCCAACCGGTCCCGCTATGCCTGGATCTCCTTTATCTCCTTTAGGTCCGACGACGTTCCAAGAAAGTCTTGTTTCACGCTTCTTACATGGTGTATTCTCATCAACAATTCGAAGTGCATGATCGTCTTCCTTCGTTAGACATGCATAAATCGTGGTTGTATTGCTTATTTGTGTTGTTGCTGCATAAACACCGGCACCAGAAAAAACCAGAACGATGATACTGGCCACTAACAAAATTGTCTTTTTGCTGATGTACAAATTCAACATTCCTCCCCCATTGATATATACATAATGTATCAAGTAGTTTTATCAGATACAATTTGTTTTTTTTGATTTGTTGATGTCCTTCTTGTATGGTGAACGGTGTCGATCTTATTGCTACAATTGGTATATCACCGAGCCGATAGAAGGTGTTAAGCACGGTTGCTGAAATATCGATGCCGTCCATGATGAGACGGCGGCATAATCCTTTTTCGATGAGTTCCAGACAATTTGGGACGACACGAAGTATTTTTAAACGACTGACCCGAGAATTGCTCGACCATAAAATGACGAAGCCCCATCTGTCTGTAATGGCAAGTGGGAATTGAACTAACGAAGAACGATAGTGCATAAGAAAGCTGCAGTCTAGGACCGTATTTTCGCGTCCCAAGCTGCCGCTTTTTCGTGTTTACAAGTTAATTCTCTCTTATAAGGAACCGGCACTCCCCATCGCTGTTCCGCCCTAGTCCGTAATCGATAACGACGAAATCCAGTGTTCCGTTAATACTCAGACTCTTGGTGATCTGCTCAATAACCTTCCGCCGTTTTTCAAAGAAGGTTGTCTCAGCGATCGGCCAGATATCCTCAGTTTGTTTTATTTGCTTCATTTTGGCGACAGCTCTCTTGGATAACATCCCGTCTTCCCACAAAAGTTTGGCGATCATCTTTTGGTGAGGATCCCGAATATTGTTCAGCACTCCGCCGACGATAGCGGCTATTTTTTTATAGAAGAGGTAAAGGATTTCCCGGTTGTCTTTCAATACAACGGTGTTTGCAGTGATGTCGGAGGTTGTTTCCTGACTGGCGATCCGCTTCGCCCCGCCGTGTGCCGATGCCAAGTCGTATTCCGACATTCCGCCTTTCATGTGGAGCTTGGCCAGTTCGTAGTTCCTTTCAGGATACATACGAAGCAGCCAGAGCGTCTTTCGCACATCATCCTGGGTGATGTCGGGGAATAGGCTCATCTGGACGATCTGCGCGGCGACAGTGTATTCAGTGAACTGGTCAATCTCCTGCTGTATTTCGATGATCGCACTGAATACAATCACCCCTTTTCTAACTTGCTATCATGTTAATTCTTTTTTGATTCGTTTTTACTGCGGATTTTAGTGGTTTTCACCGAACAGCCTTTGCCCGAAGTAACGGAATGGTTCGCACTTCCCGGCTACATAAAGCGGGTGCTTCGGATGGCCGTCCTTCGTCATGTCCAGACAATGGGGACGGTACTTGTCCAACATTTTCATTACTGCTTTATTGCGCCCAAGCAGTCCGCCTTTGGTTCCCCATGCCGTCACTACCTTATGGGCATTTTGAACGGCGCGGACGATGTAGTCGTCATTTTCCGGACCTACCGGATCTTCACACTTCTTCAATTCGTCCGGATTTGTCGCCCTGTATGCGAATAGATTGACCACTTCTAATGATCCACAGCCCCAAGACTTCGCAAAACCGATGCACCTGCGTATGGTCGGATCGTCGTTACTTGCATCTGCGGTGCTAGGATTCAGCATTACAAAAAGTACACCGGGCAATTGCGGATTCCAAATTCTCCAAAGGGAGTAACGGTATGTAGCGGATCGATCCACAAATGCTCCTTTTAACATTTCAGGCATGTTTCGTATCTCCCTTTTTGTGTTCTTTTCATAAAAAAAACTGTTTAAACATACTTATAAGAGTAAGTTTCAAAATCCCATCAGAATGCGAGTGATGTGATTATGAAGTGAAAATTTGTTCAAATTGTAATGAGCAATTCGATGACGATGCTGTAGTATGCAAATATTGCGGACAACCAACAACTCGATCTGATGACGCAAGCGCTGTAGCTGCAGTTAAGAAAAACAATTTAAGGAAATACCTATACATTGCTATAGCGCTAATAATCATTGTACTAATTGCCATTCTTACGATGAAGTGAGACTATGGGGCAGCTTTGGCTGCTCCTTTTTTATTGAAATTGTTGTTTCCCTCCTCTTTGAGTGTCAATGGACTTTAATGAAGTTATGAGCCTCCTTCAGTTCAACTCCATACCGCTCGCGATACATTTTGATGGCTAATATCTTCCCGTGCTGCGAGAGGTCCCGCCTAACCCTTTTCGTGGATTCCTATACATTTGCACACTTTAGGCGTCCGCTTGTCGAGAAAGATAAACTTCATTCCCTCTCACCATCCCATTCGATTTTGTTCAACAATAAAACCCTCTACTTCGATTGGCAATAGTTTCGTATGATGGTATCGGAGGTGTTGGACGTGTACAAATTCGATACAATAAAGTTCTTTCAAATCACCGATCAAATGCCCGAACTAAGATATAGCCCTTTGGTTTGTCACTATCTTAGTGACGTAAAACAACTGCCTGGTGAAATTAGAGCTCCTTACACTGGTTGTTACTTTTTTTTGACCGATATCCTCGGGATTGGTAAGAAAGATGCTGCTGAGGAAGTGGCTTATTTCATGAATGCAGTTTGCGATGCAATTGATTGAGGTTTATTCCCTCTCGGCATCTCCTATTAAAGATCGTCGCAAGCGCACTCGTCGCCCAAGGGATGCCCGTAGCCGACACATATCCCGGACGTATTGAATCGTCTCTATAGATGCATTCCGAGCAATTGCATATCCCTTTCCATCTATTACGTCTCCGAACGATTAGGTCACTCTGACATCATAAATCGAATGTAAACATCCTCGATATGGCGGGAACAGCCAATCGGGGTTTTTTTGTGTATTCTTCGACCCACCGCACGTTAGGGCGGCAGCAGAACGGGTAATAGGCCTTAGCTTAGCTGAAGGAGGCCGAACCCATGACGCGCACGAAAAAAACGACGTTATTTGTCAAATCCCTTGTCTCTCGTTTTCGAGAGGACGACGTTCCTTCCTTAGGCGCACAATTGACGTATTATTTGATCCTTTCGTTTTTCCCCTTCCTGATTTTCCTCGTCACTCTGATCGGATTTTTCTCTCTGTCAGGCGACAGCCTTACCCAACAACTTATCCGGGTTGTTCCCTCAGAGACAGGCAAATCGATACAAGCCATCCTGGCGGAAGTGAGCATTCACCGCAGCGGCGCCTTGCTGTCGTTCGGGATGCTGGCCACATTGTGGGCCGCTTCCAATGGTGTGAATGCCGTCATAAAAGGGTTAAACAAGGCTTATGACGAAGAAGAAACACGTCCTTTTTGGAAGGTGCGCGGGATCGCCGTTTTGGCCACGATCGTGCTCGCCTTCGTTTTGATCATCGCGATGGTCCTGCTCGTTTTCGGTGAAGTCATCGGCCAATACGTATTTCGTTACTTGAATGTTCCAACGGGTTTTCCGGCTTTGTGGAACTTTCTCCAATGGGCTGTTCCGGTTGTAGCCATGTTCGGCGTTTTTCTCCTGCTGTACCGAATGACGCCGGATCGGAAGCTGACCTGGCGGGAAGTCGTCCCCGGCTCCGCGTTTACGACGCTCGGATGGATCGCCTCGTCCTTGCTGTTCTCTTTTTACGTCAATCATTTCGGTCATTTTTCCAAAACTTACGGCAGCCTGGGCGGGATCATGGTGATGCTCATCTGGCTGTACTGGAGCTCAATCCTTATATTGCTGGGCGGGGAAATTAACGCAACTGTGGCATTCGGCAAGCAAGCCAAGCAGAAACCATTAGTGAAAAAATACGGACATGTTGTCCCGCTTTTTCGCAACCGGTCCGGTGTGACACGAAATTAATCGCGCATTCACCTTCCGTCTGAGAAATGACGCTCCAGCTCCTCGCGAAGACCGTCCGTTGCCAACACTTCCGCTCCAAATTCGTTCCGGTCATTATTCGAAGCATGGCTGGGTCCTGAAAAAATCCGTTGCGTCACATCAGCAAAGGCTTCATGCATATTGTTATCGTACCAATCGATCTCGGTATCGGCGTCATTGGAAACCACTCTGACCAGTTGAATGCCTTTAGGCCCATTGCGAAAATACGCCAACAGCTCGGGTTGGTGCGGATGGGCAGTGTGCACCTCGACTTCGGCCACCGTCTGTCCGCCGATGTCGAGCATTCTTCGGAACGACGCTTGCCTGACCGTCAGCATTTTTCCTGCAAACATTCCCGTTCGTCCGATGCTTTGAGAATATTCGTGGATTCGATGTGCCGTTTCGTCTCTTCCGTACCAAGCTGATACAGAAATTGATAAATTTCGTGATTTTGCGAGTCGTACATGGCCGTACGTTCCTGTTCGCTAACCGTCACCGGACTGTGAAACCGAATCATCGATTCCTCATCCGTGCTGGACAATTGTTCGAACATTTCCTGCAGTTTGTTCAATTCCTCTTCGTTTGCGCGAATTTCGAACTCAAAAGCCGCCGCTTCCCGGTCTTCCAGAATTTGCCCCGCTCCGACCGCTACATAATATGTTTTTCGCTCGTTCATAACTTTTGCTCAGGCTCCCTTCGGACGCGTATCCTTACGTATTTTCTCCCGACGGACAGACATGTTATGCCTCTTTTCGCATATCCATCTTATGATCGGTTGATCGTTCCAACAGCTGGAGGAGGATGAGGGACCCATGTGCGGCATTACCGGATGGATCGATTGGAATGAAGACTTGACGAAGCAAGCGGATACCATCGAGAAAATGACGGCGACGCTGGAGCTCCGGGGACCCGACGCTTCCGGCACTTGGCTGTCCCGTCATTGTGCGTTCGGTCATCGCAGGCTTTCCGTCATCGATCCCGCCAACGGGGCGCAGCCCATGATCCGGCCTGCAAAATCGGCGGACGATCAGGATTGTGTGCTCGTATACAATGGGGAGCTTTACAATGCCGGGGAACTGCGCAAGGAACTGAAAGGGCGCGGCCACAGATTTCGAACGACCTGCGATACGGAAGTGCTGCTGTTGTCCTACATCGAATGGGGTCCGGAATGCGTCGACAAATTCAACGGCATTTTCGCTTTCGCCATTTGGCGGACGGACGAGGAGAAGCTGTTCATGGCCCGCGACCGGCTTGGCGTGAAGCCGCTCTTTTACCGGTTTGAGGAAGGCCGGCTGATGTTCGGCTCCGAACCGAAAGCCATCCTGGCGCATCCGGATGTGCCGGCGCAAATCGATGATGAAGGATTAGCGGAACTATTCGTCATTGGTCCGGCCAGAACGCCCGGCCATGGGGTCTGGAGAGGATTTCGGGAATTGCTTCCGGGCCACTTCCTGACCTATGACCGCGACGGCATGAGAATCAACACTTATTGGAAATTGGAAAGCCGACCTCACGAGGATGACGTGCCGGAGACAGCCAGGAAAGTTGGGGAGCTGTTGGCCGATACGTTAGAACGCCAGCTCGTTTCAGATGTTCCGGTATGTACGCTTCTCTCCGGAGGTTTGGATTCGAGCGCCTTGACGGCTCTTGCCGTACGCTATTATGAAAAAACGGAGCAAGGGCAGGTTCATACGTTTTCCGTCGACTATGTGGACAACGACAAGCATTTTCAAGCGCACGCTTTTCAGCCGAATGCGGACGCTCCCTGGATCGAACGTATGAGCCGTCATCTGGCCACTGTCCATCATCCCGTTCATTTCGATACGCCCGAACTCGTCCGAGCGCTGGAATCGGCGGTTTTGGCCAAGGATATGCCGGGGATGGCGGACATCGACGCTTCGTTGTATTTGTTTTGCCGTGAAATCAAAAAGGAAGCGACGGTTGCGATCTCTGGAGAAGCCGCGGACGAAATCTTCGGAGGTTATCCGTGGTTTCACCGGGAAGAAGCGCTTCAGGCGGAGACGTTTCCCTGGTCGTTAGCCGCCGGGATGCGTACCGGGCTGCTTTCTCCGGAGCTTCGCGAGCTGCTCCGTCCTGAGGAATATTTGGCCGACCGTTACGCTCAAGCCGTCGCGGGAGTTCCCGATTTGCCGGGTGAGGACGAAACGACAAGATTGATGCGGCGTATGTCCTACTTGAACATCACACGGTTCATGCCTACCCTGCTGGATCGCAAAGACCGGATGAGCATGGCGGTTGGACTTGAAGTCCGCGTGCCTTTTTGCGATCATCGACTGGTCGAATATGTTTGGAACATCCCTTGGGAAATCAAGACTGCCGGGGACCGGGAAAAAGGCATTTTACGCAAGTCGCTGGAAGGCGTCCTTCCTCATGATGTACTCTACCGCAAAAAAAGTCCGTATCCGAAAACCCATAACCCGGACTATTTAACCGCCGTTCGAGCCGGCTTGCTGGAACGGTTGGATGATCCGGCCTCGCCGCTGCTCCCGCTCATTGACGTGAAACGGGTCCGGGAACTGGCGGCCTCCACCGATGCAAGTTCTCATCTGCCTTGGTTCGGCCAATTGATGTCCGGTCCACAGTTGTTTGCCTATTTGTTGCAAATGGATTACTGGCTTCGTCATTACAAAGTAAGCATCGTCTCTTGAATCTCCCTAAAAAACTTCGAACCCCGATTGCGCAAAACCTCCGGTCGCCCTTGGAAAGGGCCGGAGGTTTTCCTTGGATTATGGTTCGATCCGCAACTTGTCCAATAGTTCGCGAAGTGCACGGCCCCGGTGACTGATCGCGTTTTTCTGCTCCACCGTGATCTCCGCCATGCTTTTGCCGAACTCTGGCAGCCAGAAGTAGGGGTCATACCCGAACCCGGCATCGCCTCTTCGTTCATTCAGGATAAATCCGTCCACCGCGCCTTCGACAGCCAAATGCAAGCCGCTTCCCGGTACAAACAAAGCCAGAGAGCAGACGAATTTAGCGGAACTAAGCAGACCGGGACCCACGTCCCTCAGAGATTCAGATTCTGTCACGGCCCTAAGCTCCCGGATGAGCTTGGCATTGTTGTCGGCGTCCGGAGCCCCTTCTCCCGCGTAACGGGCCGAATATACGCCGGGTGCGCCGCCAAGCGCATCTACGCACAGACCGGAATCGTCGGCCAGCACAGGAAGACCGAGTATTTCTGCCGCCGACTGCGCTTTGAGCAGCGCATTCTCTGCGAATGTCTCCCCGGTTTCTTCTATCGGGGGAACCCCTTCCGTCTCATTCAAGTCACGAACGACGACGCCAAGAGCAGCTAACGCTTCCCGAAATTCTTTGGTTTTGCCGCGATTCCTCGTCGCGACAACGAGCGTGCCGCCCGGGGCAATCAAGCCCGCCCACCGCCGATTCGAGCACCGGCTTCACCAAGCGTATCCTTTTGCCATTCGATCAACCGGCGGATTCCGGATTCTGCGATTCCGAGCATCCCTTCCAGTTCTGACCGGGAGAAAGGCGAATCTTCGCCTGTCCCCTGGAGTTCAACGAAAGAACCTGCTCCCGTCATCACGATGTTCATATCCACTTTGGCCTTGGAGTCCTCTTCATAATTCAAATCCAGGACAACCTGTTGTTGAACCACCCCGACACTTACCGATGCCAAGTAATCCGTTAGGGGATAACGAGCAAACGACACCGTGCCGGACAGTTTATGAATGGCCAGCGCCAGAGCGAGAAATCCGCCCGTGACGGAGGTGGTCCGCGTCCCGCCATCTGCTTGAAGCACGTCGCAGTCGATGGTGATCGTCCGCTCCCCCAGTGCCTCGAGATCGACAGTCGAGCGGAGCGCCCGGCCGATGAGCCGTTGGATTTCCATGGTTCGCCCGGCCGGTTTGCCCTTGATGGATTCCCGGTAGTTCCGCGTTTGTGTCGCTCTCGGCAGCATCGCGTACTCCGCCGTGACCCAGCCTTTGCCTTGCCCTTTCAGGAACGGGGGCACCCTCTCTTCCACCGAAGCCGTACACAACACCTTCGTGTCGCCCGCTTCGATCAGAACGGAACCTTCCGCGAATTTATTGGGATGAAGCGTCACTTGAAACGGACGCAGTTCGTCTTGCCGTCTTCCGTCGGCCCTCATTTGTTTTCCTCCTACCGTTTCCCTTGCCGGATGCGAAATCTCCTCCATTTTATCAAAATCCGGGAGGAAAAGCATCCGGTCCAGCCCCAACGATTGGCATCGGAACGGATGGAAGGTACCCAAAAGGATTAGCGTTTCAAAACGTTAACCACGGCCGGCCGGGTTACAGGGTGGTCATAAGAACGTTCGTCGGAATCCAAAAACGAGTCGTTCCCATTCATGGTCACTTTGACCTGCGGGGCACCTGTCATCTCGGTCATGGTCAGAACGAGAGCATCCATCATTTCCGACGGCACCGTACTTTCCGGCGCCCATCCGTCTTCATGGAGCGATACATTCACGGTATCCGCTACATGAGAGTGCTTTTCAACGGTAACCCCAGGCATCAACACGGCATGGAGAGCTTGCTTGTCTTCCGGTCCTTTGACCAATTCGTCCAATGCGGCGCCCATCCGATCCGCGCTGCGGGCGATCAACCGAGTGACGGGTACAAAATATCCGTCGCCGCTGTCCGAGCGGGCTGCGAAATATAAAGTAACCGCCATCGACCGTGTCATCGGCACCCCGTTCGCCTGCTCGAGGTTGATTCCGAATCCCCGGGTCAACACTTCATCCACCGGCTGCTCGGAGGAAGGGAGCATTCGGATCGGTTTGCCAGCCACCGACAAACGCACTTTGTCGATCCCCGGGAACTCTGTCATCGTCCACACCAATGCCTCCATCATTTTGCGCTCCTGAGATGCGGTCATACCTGCGAGCGGAGCGGCGAAGTCGATCGATAATGTATGGCTCTGGGTGTCCAGTTTCACCGTATCCGCAGTCATCCCCTCCGGGACCACGGCCGTGAAGCCGGCAGGCAGCTGCTCGCTGCGGCTGGGATCCTGCGTCAGCCAGATCAGTGCGATCTTCGCCATCGCTTCGGTTGTCCCGCCAGCAGAGGAGCCGCCGGAGGAGAGATGCATCGTCATCGGCGCCAAATATCCGTTGCGATCGCGCAAATACACCGTAACGGAATCTTCCGGGTTGGCAGGGTCAGGAGCTGCGGCTGTATCCGTCGAAGCCGCCGACTGCTGCAGCATGGATTCTTCTACCTGCGGCGGCGGAGCATCGATCGGATCCGTTGTCCGGTGTGCTGTGCCCGCCGCACCGCATGCCGAGAGTAAAGGAAGCAGAAGAACCATGACCGCCCACAAGCGGTTTCTCCATCGTCGGCCAAGCTTATGATTCATGTCGGTTTCCTCCCTTACGGGCGGGCGTGTCCGGCTTGTGAGGAACTGCCGTTCCGCCTTCACCCTTTTTGTAGTACTATGTATACGAGCCCCCGGGACAAATATGTATGATTGTCCGGATCGCAAGACAACCCTGCGGAACGGAAGTTTCGGCGGCCCAACGTTTCGGAAAGAGGTGTTTGGTTTTGTCTAGGCCGAACTTGTATCGTCTTAACAGCAAAGAAGTGGCGCGTGCCACGGAAGAGTGGTTAACTAAACGAGGCGTGACCAAAGAACAGATCGGTCAATTGGTGATGCTGCTGCAAAAGGAATATTTTCCCGAATTGACGCTCGATGAGTGCGTCCGGAACGTGGAGGCGGTGCTCTCCAAACGGGAAGTACAAAATGCCGTGCTGACCGGTATCCAGTTGGATATACTTGCGGAGGAAGGAAAGCTGCTGCCCCCGCTTCAGGACATGATCAAGTATGATGAAGGTTTGTATGGCTGCGACGAAGTATTGGCTCTCAGTATCGTGAATGTATACGGCAGTATCGGATTCACCAATTTCGGTTACATCGACAAATTCAAGCCCGGTGTATTGAAAAAACTGAACGACAAAAAAGACGGGAATATCCACACGTTCCTCGATGACATTGTCGGCGCCATCGCGGCATCGGCTTCCAGCCGGATCGCGCACCGCAAACAAGCGGAGCGCGAAGCGATTGAGGAAGCGCTTGAAGCGGAAGGGGAAGGAGAATAAACAAAATGCTGTGCCTACTAGGCACAGCATTTTGTTTATTCCCGGGAGTAGCGAATTTGTGAATCCCCGTCGCCGCTCCGTTGAAGCATTTCTCGCCGTTCGAGAAGTACCAGATGAGCGATCGTTTCGGCCAAAGCAAAACGGAGTTGGTGGGTTTGTTCTCTCAGACGGGTACCAAACAATCCTTCGCACACGTCAAAAGAGGTGACCGGATTCGATCCGATCCATGCCATCATTTTGTCCAGTCTGCGTTCGTGGTGCGCCAACAATTCCTGCACCCGCACGTGAAAATTGCCGAACGGATCCCGATGCCCGGGAAACGCGCGATCCACTTCAAGAGCTTGCATCGTACGCAGACTATGTAAATAAGAGCCGAGTGGATCCGGATCCGCATCCGGCATCCACCCGATATTCGGCGAGATGTCCGGCAGCACCTGATCCCCGCAGATCAGATTTCGCCTTTGGCGGTCATAAAAGGACAGATGACCTGGAGCATGTCCTTCTCCTCCGATGGACTCCCACTCACGGCCACCCATCCGGAAAGAAGTTCCGGCCGACAGTCGATGAAACGTGATGGGGCGCGGCGAAACGCGTTCACGGAATCCGTGGAGATGAACCCGCATATCGTTGGCCAATTCATCAGGCAGCCCATGCTGCAGGAAAGCCTCTGTCAATTGCCCGGAAAAGGTCTCTCCATCTCCCCATAGACGCTCCGCGGCTTGCTCCGCAGCCTCGGAAATCCATACCGGGGCGCCCGTGTACTCCTGAAACCATCCCGCCAGTCCGTAGTGGTCGGGGTGGTGATGAGTGAGCACAATCCGGCTGATCCGGCTCCAACCGATTCCTTTGGCACCCAAAGTTTCCAGCCAAACCTTTATCGCTTCCGGGGTGCGGAGACCCGGATCGATCAGTGTCCAGCCTCCATCTTCCGGCAGCAAATAGGCATTGACCCATTTCAAAGAATAGGGCAAAGGAATTTTGACCTGCAGCCAACCGTCCTCCAGTTCGCGTATCCCTGGCGCTGCCAATCCGCTCGCTTCCCGGTCAGCATCAAACTTCATCGGTTCCTTCCTCCTTGCTGCCTTCCCAACCTAAATTTTATCATTTTACACATTTCCTATAGGGTTCGGGAGAAGCGCTGGTTAGCGCTTGACCAACCGTCCCAAAGACCGCAAAGCTGCGAGATTTGCCGCGCCGGAGGCGAACATGGCCGCCCTCATCTCCAACTCCACCCGTTCCATTTGATGCTCCACGTCGCCTCCCGTCGCGGCTTCCCGCAGCATCGCCCGGCCGAATCCCGCCATATCTGCGCCAAGCGCGACAGCTTTGGCGGCATCGACGCCGTTGGTCAAACCTCCGCTGGCGACTAAAAGCATGTCCGGCAGCTCCGCCCTCACCTGACGCACACATTCCGCCGTTGGAATGCCCCAGTCGGCGAAAGCGTCGGCAGCCTCACGGAACAGAAGATCAGCTTGGCGGTACTTTTCCACTTGGCTCCAAGAAGTCCCGCCCGCTCCGGCGACATCGAGGAAGGAGACACCGGCATTCGCCAGCTTGCGGGCGTTGGCCGCATCGATGCCCCAACCGACTTCTTTGACACCCACCGGCGTGTCAAGAAGCCGGCATACTTCTTCAATCCGGCCAAGAAGTCCATGAAAGTTCGTATCTCCTCCGGGTTGGAACACTTCCTGCAGCGCGTTTAAATGCAGCACCAGAGCATCGGCATGCGACAACTCCACGGCCCTCCGGCAATCATCCGGCCCGAGTCCGTAATTAAGCTGAACGGCGCCCAAATTGGCGATGACGGGTATGCTCGGTGCTTCTTGGCGGACATCAAAAGTAGCCGCCAACTCTTCCCGCTCCAGCGCCGCCCTCATCGAGCCGAGTGCCATCGTCCAGCCGCGCGCTTCCGCTGCTTCTGCCAGCCGTCGGTTGATCACACCCGCTTCCTCTGTGCCGCCTGTCATGCTGCTGATGAGCAGCGGTGTCCTTAGCTTCCGGCCGAGAAAACGCGTCTCCAGCCGGACATCGTCGAAAGCCAACTCCGGCAAAGCCGAATGAAGAAAACGGTAGTCCTCGAATCCCGAGGTGATTCCGACTCCCTGCACAGGCCGTTCCAAGGCGATCCGAATATGATCCGATTTACGTTCCGCGATCCGCTCGGACTGGTCCGGCATGTCGTAAAGGTTCATTTTCCCAAATCCTCCCCGTTCATGATCATCGATTACTTTTTCGTCAATATTCGTTTCTCCGCAGATGCTGAAGTCGTCAATCACCGATAAATTGATGTCTCCATATGATGGAGTATTGTTGCGAGCCTACGGGAAGGAACCCTGCAAGAGCCTTCGCCACGACCGAGAAACGTGGAAGGAGAACCGTTCATGTCCACCCCGAAGATCGACGTCCAGGTCATCAGTTCCGGCATCCTGTCCGACGACGTTCTGATGCTGGGGGAGTACTTGATGAAACGATCGAAAATCCCGGCCCAGCAGCAGTTGACCCTGCAATTCGGAGCTTTCCGGCACTCCGTCACGATCGTCCCGGTTCCCCGGTATGAAGGAATAAGAATGAGCCAAACACTCGCCCGCAGATTGGGCATCTACAACGGCACACCTCTCCGGTTCCAATACCGGGCCGCATCCCGGACGCTTGCACTAGGCCCCTTGATTGGCGTACTGGTCAGCCGTGATGACCCGGAAGCTTCAGACAAACCGTTCGGCGACATTACGATGTTTTGCCGGGAATTGACGGAAGCTTGCCGTAAACAAGGCGCATACGTCTATTTTTTCACTCCCGGAGCACTCAGGTCAAGTTTGACAGTCAATTTGGAGGGCTGGGTCTATCACTCGGGTTGGCGGCGCATCCTGCTTCCCTCGCCGGATGTGGTCAACAACCGATTGACCTCCCGCAAGCTGGAGAACCTCCCTGCCGTTCAGCAGTTTTTGAAGGAAATCAAGCAACAGTATGGCTCCCACGTGTTTAACGAAAAATTTTTAGACAAATCGGAAGTTTTTGAAGCATTGAAAAAGGACGAAAGTCTCCACCGATATTTGCCGGAATCCCACTCCCTTCGCCACTACTCTATGCTCAAAAGCATGTGTTACCGCCATCCAACTGTCTTTTTGAAGCCGATTCGCGGAAGTCTCGGTAAAGGGATAATCCGGCTGGCCCGTGTCGGGCCGGAAAGCTGGCAGGCGTCGTACGCCACCGTTAACGGCACGAGAAAGCAAACCTTCGATAATCTGACCAAGTTGTATTCATCCATCTCCGGCAAGATGAAATCAGTAAAATATTTGATTCAGCAAGGTCTTACCCTGATCGAAACCGGCGGCCGTCCGGTCGATTTCCGGGCACTCACCCAGAAAAACGCCTCCGGCCGATGGACCGTCACTTCCATTGTGGGCCGCACGGCCGGAACCGATCATTTCGTGTCCAACCTGGCCCGCGGGGGAACGCTCTCGAAGGTGAGGGAGGCGGTCGGCAAGTCCAACCTGCCCCTTGTGTACCGGGGTGACGCTTCCGCTCGGCTCCAACGGGCAGCACTTGATATTGCCAAAGGAATCGAAGATCGGATTCCGGCCCAATTCGGGGAGCTTGGAATCGACTTGGCCCTTGACACAGCGGGACGTGTCTGGCTTCTGGAAGTCAATTCGAAACCGTCTAAAAACGATAATACGCCACTAACAGAGGGGAAAATCCGCCCTTCGGTGCGGATGATGATTCAATATGCCCGATATTTATCCGGATTTTGATGTTGTCCCTTCGGCTCTCGGCATCCTCATATGCGAACGGAAAAGCAATCCTCCGTTCGCCGAGAGTGCGTTTCTTCGCCGGCTGATGAAGACCGGAAGCCTTGCAGGGCTGCCGGTCTTCGCATTCGCGCCCTGGACCTGGTCTCCGGTTGACGCCTCTGTGACCGGCTGGACTTGGAATGAGGAGAAAGGCGTCTGGGAAAGCAGCCGCCGACCATTGCCCAAACTCGTGTACGACCGGTCTTGGCCCGCTGACCAGAAGGAACGCTCCCGGTACACAGCGGCTCTTCAAAGGATCAGCGATCACGAACGGCTGGTTCATCTGAATGGGAAGCTCCCCGATAAAGGGCACGTGCATGCGGTACTGGCCCGGGATAGCCGTCTCGCGGAACTGCTGCCTCCCACTGAGACCTATTCCGGACCGGCAACGTTCGGATCATGGCTGGACCGGCACGACGGCTCCGCCTTTCTAAAGCCGGCCCAAGGCAGCCAGGGAAGACGTGTTGTCGCCTATGTACGCCTGCCGGACGGCTCCGTGACCCTGCAAGGACGTCATCGTGACAACCGTCCCTTCGCCGTTACGTTCGGCCATTCAAGCGAGGCAACGGACCGGCTTCATCGGTGGATTGGAGACCGTGTCTACCTGATGCAGCCGCTTCTCGATCTGCGGGGACCCGGAAGCGAACCCTTTGATTTGCGCGCGCTCGTCCAGAAAAACGGCCGCAGCCGCTGGACGCTGACCGGCGTGGCGGTGCGATCCGGCCGTCCCGGCACGGTGACGGCCAATTTGCACGGAGGAGGGCAGGCTGCGCCGGCGGAAGAGCTGCTGACGCGGATGTTCGGGCGGCTCCGCATGAAAGAGCTGTTGCAGCAAATCCGTGACAGCTGCCGAGACTTGGTCCGGCGACTTGAACAGCACTACGGACGATTCGCCGAATTAGGTCTCGATTTCGGCATCGACCGTTCCAGCCGTTTGTGGTTTTTGGAAGCCAACTCTAAACCCGGGCGTACCGCGATGGCCGGCATCGGGGCATCCGCTGCCAACGCAGCCGTTGTACGACCCATTGCATACGCCCGATCCATCTTGCTTCGACCGCATGGGAGGGTAATTCATGAGTTTGACCATCTGTAACGTCCATTTCACGCAGCAATCGGAACCGATCGTCTGGTTCTCGAGCCCACTGGCGAAGCTGCTCAGGCTAAGAGGACGAAAATCGGTTAACGTCAAGCTCGGCCGGGAGACCATTCCCGCCACGGTGCGGACGATCAAAAAGGGCGGCCACCATGTTTATTTGTCGGCCGGGCTTCGCCGTTCCGTCCGGATTCCCAAATCCGGCCATGTCTACGTGTACAATGAAGATGAGGGAGAAATCCAGTTCGGACCGCTGATCGGCGTATTGACCGACAGCCGAATCCGATCCTCGGCCTCCCCGTTCGGCGAACGAACGGAGTTCGTGAAACAATTGCTGCGATTGGGGCAAAGACGCGCCTATTTTTTCGCGTTTACACCGCGGGATATCAATTGGCAGCAGGAAACCGTCCATGGATGGTTTCTCGAATCCGGCGGCGTCTGGTCCAGGCGCGTCGTGCCGTTTCCGGACGTCGTCTACAACCGTCTTCCCAGCCGGAAGGCCGAGACGGGTCTACAGTTGACTTCACTGCGCGAGCGGTTCGTCCGTAAAAGGATTCCTTTCTTCAACTGGAGTTTTTTCAACAAATCGGATGTTTACAAACTGCTCGACAACGACCCCGAGGCACTCCGGCACCTGCCGGAATCCATCAACAATCCGACCTCCGGACGGATTCGCGAAATGCTTGAAAAACACCATTTTCTTTATTACAAACCATCTGCCGGCAGCCTGGGCATCGGGATTTACCGATTGACCTATCATCCCCGCAGGGGCTATTTTGTCCGTTACCGCAGAAACAGTGAGAACGTGTTGCTGCGGTTCAGCCATTTTGACGGGCTCATGAGAATGCTTCGGGCCAGACATGGTTCCGGATTGAACCACTATGTCGTGCAGCAAGGCATCCGTCTCGTGGAAATCGAGAACTGCCCGATCGATTTTCGGTTCCATATGCACAAAGACGGCGAAAATCGTTGGGTGGTCGCCGGAATCGGCGCCAAAAAAGCAGGCAGGGGCAGCGTGACCACCCACATCAAAAATGGCGGATCTCTCATGACTCCCGAGCTGGCGCTAGGACGGATCTTCGTGGACCGGTCGGACGACGTACTGAAGGAAGCGAAAGAAATCGCCGTCAAACTTTCCGAAGCGATCGAACGAAATTACAGCCATACGTTAGGCGAGCTCGGTCTGGATATCGGAATCGACCGCGACGGCTCCGTCTGGATGTTCGAAGCCAACGCCAAGCCGGGCCGATCCATCTTTAAACATCCCGCGCTTAAGGAACAAGGGCGAGCCTCGTTGGAATACATCTTGGACCATTGCTTGTATTTGAGCAAGTTCCGTAAGAAGGAGGATTCTTGATGCTAAGCGAATCTCTCCCTGCATCGATTGTGTTGTCCCAAACACCCGACAAACCGATCGTGGCCATTTTGACGATTGACGATGATTTGCAGTTGTTCCGGGGAAATCGGCAAAACTTCGCCGACCTGATCCGGACCGGTGAGGAAATGGGTTTCATCACGTATGTGGTGACCGTCAAGAACTTGAAACTCAAAGCGGCGCGCATACTGGGCTATACGTTCCGGCAGCAAGACGAAACCTGGATCCAAACCTGGTTCCCTCGTCCCGGCTTCGTCTATAACCGGATTCCGCAGAGGGAAGACGAAAGGCTGCCGCGGGTGAAACGCAAACTGGAGGCCATCGCCAGGCAGCCCGGCATCCGCCTGTTCAATCGCCGCTTTTTCAATAAATGGTCGCTTTTCCAATGGTTAAAAGAAAACCGGATTACACGGCGCTATATTCCCGAGACACAGAAACTCACGGAATCGGCGGTCCTCGCCCGGCTATTGAAACGCCATCCGGTGCTGTATTTGAAGCCGGTTCGGGGCAAAGCGGGTGTCGGGATTATGACGGTCAGCGTTCAACCGGAAAAGCAGCTCCCGTTTCGTCTGCAAATTCAGGACGAAAAAGGCAGCCGGACCTATCGTTTGTCTACGCTTCAGAGGGTGTGGGATAAGGTCTGCAAATATTCGATGACCATCGGCGAAGCCTATATCGCCCAGCAGGGAATCCAGCTCGCCTCTGTGAACGGCAGGCCTTTTGACTTGCGGGCGTTAGTTCAAAAAAATGCTGCCGGCAAATGGGAATTGACCGGAATCGGCGCCAGGGTCGCTGGCAATCAGAGCATTACGACGCATGTTCCCCGCGGCGGTAACGTCGATGATCCGGAAAAGCTGCTTTCTTCCATTTTCGGTAAGGAAAAAGCGGGTATCGTGCTCAGCAAAGTTCGCGGCACCACCGTCATTTTGGCGAAACGGATCGAACGGTCGTCCCGCTCCCGGCTGGCTGAGATGTCCATGGATCTGGGTGTGGACGAAACCGGGCACGTCTGGTTTTTCGAGGCAAATTCGAAGCCGATGAAATTCGATGAGGCACACATCCGCAACAAATCGCTGGAGAGGATTTTCCAATATAGCCTTTATTTGCACCGTCGCCGCCTTCAACCCAAAGGAGGGGTCGCCTCTCATGATAGTTAACGCGGAAGTCGTTTCGATCCTTACCCTGGAACAATGAGAGCCACATTCCGTATGTCCGGCATTTCCCGCCGGGAGGTGAAACATTCATGACTTCAAAGCCGCTGCTAGGCATTTTGACGCTATATTTGAACGATCGGAAGATGCTGGAGGAACGCCCGATCTATGAGAAAATGACAAAGGCGGGAAAGCGGCGCGGCCTGAATGTCATCGTCTTTACGCCCGACGATGTTCAAGACAATACCAAGCAGATCTACGCGATGGTGTTCCATCCCGAAAAGCGGACTTGGAGTCGCCGATGGGTCAGATTTCCCCACTTGATCTACGACCGATGCCGTCATCAA
Organism: Cohnella sp.; assembly: GCA_028287445.1. GTDB lineage: Bacteria > Bacillota > Bacilli > Paenibacillales > Paenibacillaceae > Cohnella. Next base: position 5,457 of record JAQBPQ010000134.1, on the reverse strand, counting down.
CGCAGCAGCCGGTTCGAACGGCTCCTAAATTTTCGCCGGAAATATGCTCACTTGATTTATTTGAACCGTCCGATGAGAAACAAGTGGACGGTGTACCGCTCGCTCCGCAAACAACCGGCGTTTCGGCCGCACCTCCCCGCCACCCGGCTCTATCAGTCGCCGGATGATGTGGCGGTTATGCTTAGACGTTACCCCACGATCTACTTCAAGCCCATCAACGGCACCGGAGGCCGGGGTATTCTGCGCATTGATCGAATGCGGGGCGGTTTATTACTGTTGCAAGGCCGCAACCATCACCGCGACATCGTGTCACCAAGGCGTATAAACCGGGAAAATTTGGCGTCGATGATCCGTTCGTGGGACTTGGGGGGCGACCGTTACATCGTGCAGCAAGGGTTGAACATCAAGCTACCCAGCGGACGAATTCATGACTATCGCATGCTTGTGCAGAAGAATCGTATCGGCGAATGGGAGGTAACAGGCTGTGCCGGTCGCATCGGTTCGAAGCATAGTATTACTTCCAACTTGCACGGGGGCGGGGAAGCCGCCGGCATGGACTCCCTGCTTCGTCAGTGGATCGGAAGCGAGTCCAGGATAGCCCAAATTCGGGAGACGGCGGAGTCGCTCGGAATCGAGGCGTCGAAACATCTGGAGAAGCAGTTCGGCGCGCTTTGCGAGTTGGCGCTTGATCTCGCTATCGATCGAGAAGGCTGGGTTTGGCTGCTTGAGGTCAATCCGAAGCCGTCCCGTGAGGTGTTCATCAAAGCAGGTGAACGGGAGGTCTATCGGCGCGCGATCACGCGGCCCATCGAGTACGCGCTATGGCTGTATCAGCAACAACGGGAATCGCGAAGCCGTGACCGCTCTTCGATGTCCTTCAACCTGCCATTAGCCGCAGCTCAAACCGAAAGAAACACGGCCACAGAGGATTAATGCAAAAACTCCGAAATCCTGGAGCTGACAGCAGAACTTCGGAGTTTTGGGTATTAATCCGGCAGTAGGCCAAGCAGTTCAGGGAACGTACGGATAACGGCATCCGAGCCGTCCAACTCCCCTTCCCGGCCAAAACCCGCATAGTCGCAGCCGACGACGGACAAGCCGTTCTTCAGGCCGGCTTCCACATCGGAGGAACGGTCTCCGACCATCCAACCGCCTTTTACACCGTAGATGCCCATCAGACGTCTGACAAGGTCCACTTTCGACACAGTTCCGAATTCGCCTGCGCTATAGGTCCCTTCGAACAGTTCCGCCATCCCTTTGACCTGCGGAACCCCTTTGACGTAAGCCTCCAACCCGTTACTGGCAATGAAGAGGCGGATCCCGCGGCCGCGCAGTGCATCCAGCGTTTCGCGGACCCCCGGATACAAGGATCCACGGCCGAGCGCCAGTTCCTCCAGCTCATACTGCAGCAGGAGCACATTGGCCCGATCGTGCGCGGCAGGAGAACCGTCTGGCATGACACGTTTCCATATATCAGAGAGAAGCATGCCGAGCGAACCCAGCAGCTTGGCAATCGGCGGAGTCGGGCCTTGGTACAGCCGTTCGCTTCGTAAAGTCTCAAATACCCGGCGATGTACGGTTTCGAGCAGGGTTTCGGTTTGGAACAACGTGCCGTCCAAATCGAAAATGACGGCTTCAGGCAGGGGTAACCGGTTCATGATCGCTCTCCGTTTTCGTTTATGTCCCCATCATAATCCAATTGAGCGATTCGGACAACCGAGTGGCTATCCGTGTCGGAGCACAAAAACACCCCCATTATTAGGGGGCCACGCCTTCAGCCTTCAAAATGCCTTTTTCTGCTCCCTGTCCGCTTTCAAAATCTCAACAGCTTCCTTGAAGCGCATTGAATGGACGATTTCCCGCTCCCGCAAAAACTTCAGACTATCCTGCAGATCCACGTCGTCGGTCATGTCAATCAGCCACTGATAAGTGGCACGCGCTTTCTCCTCTGCCGCGATGTCCTCGTACAGATCGGCGATCGGATCGCCTTTCGCCTGAATATAGGCGGCAGTCCATGGAACGCCCGCCGCATCTTTATAGTGCAAGCCCTTATCGTGAGCGGGATATTGAGCTCCGAGACCGGTTGCTATCAACTGCTCTACGTCCGCATCTTTGGTCAGCTTGTAAATCATCGTGGCGATCATTTCCAAATGGGCAAATTCCTCCGTGCCTATATCGGTTAGCAGACCGATGACTTTGTCCGGGATCGAGTATCGCTGGTTCAAATAGCGAAGCGCCGCTGACAGCTCGCCGTCCGCTCCGCCGTATTGCTCTCTGAGAAACCTGGCCATCCGGGGGTCGCATTTGCTGACTCGGACGGGGTACTGCAGCTTTTTCTCATAGATCCACATGGACTCGCCTCCTCATACCTGCCAAGGCCATGGCGTTTCCGGCCACTGCCAGGGAAACCGGCTGAAGCTCTGGCCGAAATGCTTGAGCGGACCGTATTTCATCTCAAATGCGTAACAAATTTGCTGCCGCCTTTGGGCCAGTTGGTTAAATTGCTGAATCGCCTGCATGTCGGTCGGATGGGTATCCAGGTATAGGTTTAATTCGACCAGCACAAAATCGACCTTCTGCAGCTCCTCCAACTCCCTGCGATAGGCTTCACCGCCTCGCTCAGGCGGTTGTTGCAGCGCTGCGGCCGGCCGTTCGACCGCTCCGTTTAGATCAGCCATGCGCTCCTCCTCCTTGCTTCTGACCTTGGGAAGGATAGGGGCTGAATAACGCAGGCCACAGCGTTCCCCGATAAAGCGCTTCATCAAGCGAATATTGCGGCAAATTCATCGGCTGATAGGGAATGTACTGATTCGGCGGCACCATATACCGTTTCACCCGGATCGGGGGACACGGATCCCAGTGACCTGCGTATGGTCTCCATTCGCGCCATTGTCCGTCTTGCATGATCGGCAACCTCCTTGTCGGGCTTGTTGACTTGCCGGAAAGACACTCCGCTTCTATCCTATGAAGCCATCCTGGGCGAATTGTCTCAGCGAACAAAAAAAACCGCCTGGCAGGCGGTTTTCGGACAGGAATCGATCAGTCCAGCTTGATTTTGAAATCGAGCAGGCCCGCTTTGCGCAAGGCCGTAAAAACGATGACGACGATCGGTCCCAAAAAGACGCCAACCACGCCGACCAGCTGATAACCGACATACAAGCTGATCAGGGCCGACAACGCTCCTATGCCCACGGCATCGCCAAGAATTTTCGGTTCCACGATTCGCCGAACGACCGTGATGACAATGAACAAGAGCAACAAGCCAATTCCGGAATACAGAGATCCGACAGCCAGTTGATAAGCGGCCCATGGTACGATAACGGATCCTGTGCCCAACACCGGCAGGATGTCCACCACCACGATCAGCAGGGAAATCGCCAGCGGATAACCGGTTCCAATGACTATCAACCCGACAAAACAGATCATGTATGTAATGACGCTAAGGAATAACTGCGCCCGAAGGAAGCCGAACACGGATTTGCGCAGACTCTCAAGTACCAGTTCCATCTGGATCCGCGACTTCTGTTCGAACAGCGACAGGAACGACTGCTTCATCATCGGCAAACTTAAGGTGAACAAGTACACGGCGACCAGGAACACGATGAAAAAAATGAAAAAGTTCGGGATGCCCGATGCAAAACTGACCAGATAAGTGGATGCCGATTGCGACAAATTCCCAATGACTTCCACAGCTTTGCTGAGCCAACTTTCCAGTTGTCCCGGCAAGGGATCCGAGCCTCCCGAGGAGAAAGCCTGCGCCCTTTCAATCAATTGCTTGAGGAAATCATTAGCATTCGTTAGATAGGCCGGCACGTTCGACATAAAGGCCGTCAACTCGGCTACCACCTTCATCCCGATCAACGCAGCGAGACCGAGCAGCAGAGCGGTGAACACCGTACTGGATATGGTAGAAGCCGCCAGCCGATTCATTCGCCCTTTGCTCATCAACAGTTGGGTCAACGGCTCTAAAAAAATAGTGACGACCAGTGCCAAAAGAAACGGTGCGCCGACGGTGAACAGTAAATACAAAAAGACAATCGCAAGCGCCATCATCATAAACTGACGAAGCGGCATGGTTTCTCTCCTTTCAGAACCTTACTGAGAACCGTCCTATTCCGCCGTGCTGGAGTCGTTTTGAACCGCAATCACCACTTCTGGCCTCGTCGGTTTCAGCCGGTAAATATGCACGCGCTGAACGCGGAGCCTCTCCGTTTGGGCAATTTCGAACACAAAACCATGATGGTTTACTTTCTGTCCTTTGGAAATGCTGCCTTCGAGATGGTTAAACAGCCAGCCCCCGATGGTGTCGACTTCCTCGTCCTGGATTTCCAGACCGAACAGGTCGTTCACGTCCTCGATCAACATTCTGCCTTCCACCGAGGTAATATCACCCTTCACAACGACAGCGGGCAGCTCGTTGTCGAATTCGTCCTGAAGTTCGCCTACCAGTTCTTCCAAAATGGTCTCGGCCGTCAGCATTCCCGCCGTGCCGCCATATTCATCAATCACGATGGCCAATTGCGATTTTTTACGCTGCATCAGTTTGAGCACTTTGCTGATCTCCATCGTCTCCGGAACACTCAGGATCGGACGGAGAAACGAATTCAAATCATGTTCCTCGTCCGGATCGGCCGTCAACAAATCCGTGATGTGCACGAATCCGACGATTTGATCCTTATCTTCCACGGCAACGGGGTATCGCGTATGTTTGGTCGTATATACGTGTTTCATATTTTCGGCAAATGACTGGTTCGTGAACAAGCAATCCATATCGGTCCGGGGCAGCATGACTTCACGAGCGACCCGGTCGGCAAATTCGAACACGTTGTCGAACAGCGTCATCTCGTCTTTGTCGATGATGCCGCTTTTGGCGCTTTCGTTCATGAGGATCCGAATCTCTTCTTCCGTGTGAGCCGCCTCGAGTTCGCCGGCCGGGTTGACGCCGACCACCTTCAACAGCCGGTTCGCAGTAGTATTCAGCAGCCAGATCACCGGGAGAAAAATGCGGTAGAACGTCAGAAGAGGCCAGGAAAGCCATAGGGATACGCCCACGGACTTCTGAATGGCCAGCGATTTGGGCGCCAGTTCTCCTAGTACGATATGCAGGAAGGTAATGATACTGAACGCTACGATATAAGAAATGGTATGGATGACCGTCAGATCCGCAATCCCGAACCGATGCAGCAGCGGAATCACGATCAGATTGGCGATGGCCGGTTCCCCGACCCAGCCGAGCCCGAGTGACGCCAGCGTAATGCCGAGCTGCGTCGCCGACAAATAGACGTCCAGCTTCTGATTCACTTTCAGCGCATATCGCGCCATCGTATTGCCTTCGTTTTGAAGCTGGGTGAGCCGGGATTGCCTCACGCGCACGAGCGCGAACTCCGAAGCGACGAAAAAACCGTTTAAACAAACCAGGAACAGAATAATGAACAGATTCCATACGATACTACCCCA
>JAQBPQ010000056.1 GCA_028287445.1 Cohnella sp. | reverse complement strand
CGCCAGAATATCCCCGATTTTGATGGATCCCCGTGTCACAAGAATGCCCCCGACGACGCAGATCAACACATAGCCGATATTACTGATGACATTCATCAGCGGCATGATGATGCCGGATACGAATTGGGCGCGCCAGCCGGATTGGTACAAGCGACCGTTGATGTTGTCGAATTTGGCGACCGACTGCTCTTCTTGCCCGAACGCCTTGACGATTTTGTGGCCCGTATACATTTCCTCCACGTGGCCGTTCAGTTCACCGAGTTCCTTTTGCTGTTCTTTGAAGTAGAGCTGAGAGCGCTTCGCGATTCCTTTAATGACGAGGAAACTAAGTGGAAGCGTCACGAGCAGGATCAGCGTAAGCAGCGGACTGATGGTGAGCATCATGACGACGACCCCCACAATCGTCACCACCGAAGTTATGAGCTGCATCAGGCTTTGTTGCAAGGTGTTGCTGATATTGTCGATATCGTTGACGACTCGGCTCAAAATCTCCCCATGGGTGCGCGTATCGAAAAATTTGAGCGGCAGCCGGTTCAACTTTTCATTCACTTCCCGCCGGAGAAGATAAACGGTTTTCTGCGCGACTCCCGCCATCAGGTACTGTTGAATGTACATGAATACCGAGCTCAGAACGTACAATCCAGCCAGAAGCATAACGATTTGCCAAATAGCCTGAAAGTCAATGCCGCCGCCGGGCAGCCCTTTCACTTTAGACATGATCCCTTCAAACAGCTTGGTCGTGGCGTTGCCCATAATCTTCGGGCTGAAAATACTGAACAAGGTGCTCGCCACAGCGGTCAGCAAAACGGAGAACAGCTTCCAGCGGTACGGCCGCAAGTAGCCGGCCAGCCTGCGGAAGGTTCCCTTGAAGTTTTTGGCTCGCTGGCCGGGCATCCCCATCATCATGCCGGGTCCGCCGCCGAATGGCATCGGGCCGCGAGCGGGAGGTCCTCCCGCCGCTCCAGGACCTCCCGGTCTTCCGACGGGACCGCCGGGCGTACTTGTGCGCTGTTCACTCATGCGATCTCCTCCTCGGACAACTGGGATTCGACAATTTCCCGATAAACGGGACTGGTTGCCATCAATTCAGCGTGCGTTCCGTTCCCGACGATTCTGCCTTCTTCCAGTACGAGGATCCGGTCGGCGTCCATGACGGTTGTAACCCGCTGGGCCACAATCAACACCGTCGCTTGCGTCGTTTCCTTACGCAAAGCGGCTCGGAGCATCGCGTCCGTCCTGAAATCCAGTGCAGAAAAGCTGTCGTCGAACAGATAAATATCGGGTCTTCGCACGATGGCACGCGCGATGGAAAGTCGCTGCTTTTGCCCGCCGGAAACGTTCGTTCCTCCCTGCGAGATCACGGAATCGAATTCCTCCGTCATGCCGGCAATGAATTCCGTTGCCTGGGCAACATCCGCCGCATGCCGGATCTCTTCCTCCTCTGCGTCATCCTTACCGAAGCGGATATTGTCCCCGACCGTTCCGGTGAACAGGACCGCCTTCTGCGGCACCAGCCCCATGCATGACCGCAGTCGTTCCTGAGGCATTTCTCGGACGTCGGTGCCTCCAATCCGAACGCATCCTTCGTTCACATCGTAGAATCTGGGAATGAGGCTGAGAAGCGTCGACTTGCCCGACCCCGTACCGCCGATGATCGCAGTCACTTCTCCAGGCTTCGCCGTGAACGTAATTCCGTCCAGCGCAGGCTGCTCCGCTCCAGGATAGCTGAACCTGACTTTATCGAACTCGACCCAGCCTCTGGCTGTAACAGCCCGATTCGAATCCGGTCCGTCCTTGATGAGCGGCTCCATGTTCAGCACTTCATTGATTCGCACGGCGGAAGCCGAGGCCCGCGGCACCATTATGAACATCATGGACAACATCATAAGAGAGAACATGATCTGCATGGCATATTGAATGAAGGCCATCAAATCTCCGATCTGGATATGACCGCTGTTGATACGCAAACCTCCGAACCAGATGATCGCGATGCTTGAGAAGTTGATGATCAGCATCATGACCGGCCACATGAACGCCATGATTTGGTTCACTTTCACAGCGGTATCTGTCAAATCGCGGTTCGCATCGTCGAACCGCCGCTTCTCGTGGTCGATGCGGTTGAACGAACGGATGACTCGGATGCCGGTCAGCGCCTCGCGAAGTACCAGGTTAAGTCTATCCAGCTTGGTCTGCATGACTTTGAAATACGGGATGCCCCGGCTTGCGATCAGGTAGATCGCCCCACCCAGCACCGGCAGGATCGCCACGAGCACAAGCGACAGCACGGGATCCTTGGACACGGCCATGATGATGCCGCCTATACACATCATCGGGGCCATCACCATCATCCGCAGCATCATCATGAGCACCTGCTGCACCTGATTGATGTCGTTGGTCGTTCTAGTAATAAGAGACGCCGTGCCGATTTTGTCGAACTCCTGCAGCGAGAACTTCTCCACGTGCCCGAACACTTTGGCTCGGACAATCCGACCGAAGCCTGCCGAAGCCTTGGAAGACAAAAAGCTGGCTGTAATCGACACGAGAGCTCCCGCCAGCGTGATGAGAAGCATGAATCCACCGATTTCCCAAATATACGGGATGTCTTTGGCCACGATGCCCTTATCCACGATGTCGGCCATCAGTGTTGGTAAGTAAAGTTCAGCAAAGGATTGCATCAGCACGAGCACAAGCACCGCAGCAACCGTCCATCGGTAAAGCTTCAGATAACGGAACAAATGGAACATAGGGCTGTATCACTCCTGTATCGATTCGATATAAATCAGACTAAAACAATAGTATGAACGGAGTATGAACAAATTCAGGGAGTGGATATGCCGGCTCGGAACGAAGTGCTTTATCCTGCCTGCCGTTATTCACCTTGAACTTCTCGTAATGCCCGCTGCGCCAACGTGCGAATGACCGAATCGTCCATCGGAGGATTGTGAAGGCCCGCCCTTACGTCCCGGTAATACCGTTCGAGTGGCAGAGAACGGGATAAACTTGCTCCGCCGACAATCCGCATCGCTTTATCGACAATCGAGAGGGCGGAATTCGTCGCCAGTTTCTTGGCTAAGCCAAGCTCCGGTTTCAACGCTACCCGCCCTTCCGGTTCCCGGTCCCACCGTTCTGCCAACGAATACAGAAACCTTCGTGCTATGACAAACTCTTCTTCCATGTTCCCGATCTGCTGCTGGATATGGGGAAGATCGGCGATCGGCCCAGGCAGGCTGTTAGGCCGGTAAGTACTGGCGAACCGGAGTGCAAACCCGCGGGCAGCGTATGCGATGCCGAGGTAACAAGCAGGAATATGAAGCAGCCATCCACCCCCGTCATCCGGGAGCGAGTTCTTCTTCTCTGGCTCTGATATCGTAATGACACGATCATCCGGTACAAACACCCGGTCCAATAGGACATCATGACTGCCGGTTGCCCGCATGCCTATCGTATTCCATGTTTCTTCAATCCGCACATTTTCATTTTTGTCCGCCAGAAAATCACCAACCGCGTCCGTCCCCTCGATCGCCGCGCTGACAATGAACTGCCGGAGAATCGGACTCATCGTGCTGAAAGTTTTTCTGCCCGTAATGAGCCATCCGCCATCGGTTTTTGTCGCTGTCGTTTGCGGTTTACCTCCCCGGCTTGGGCTCCCGGTCGCCATTTCGCTGGCAAAATGGTTGATCATCGCTCCGTTATGGACCACATCTCGGCAAAGACTTTCAAACAGCTCGGCCGGCCAAGAGCGGATATGGCGTAAATGCAGCATCAGTCCAACGTGCCATCCGACGGCAAGGGCTGTGGAGCCATCACCCCGGGCAAGCCGCTCCTGAGCCAATACCATCTCGTACAGGGAGCATTCTTCGCCGCCAAATTCCGCCGGAACGGTAAGCTTGAGGTACCCTTCCCTCTTCAGGTCATCGAAATTATCAAACGGGAATGAGCCATCGAGGTCATGTTCCGCCGCTCTCCCGGCAAACACTTCGGACAGTCGATCCGCCCTTTCCGCGATCTCGGCTTCTCTCGAATTTCGGATGTAAGGATCTTCTAGGATGGTCGTCATTTTTGCGTGCCCCTTTCTCTTTCTGTGCCCTGTAAAATCCCTTTAACCACAAACACCGCCCGGCTTTGCTGAGCGGTGTTGTGCATTCTCGCGTTCATTCACGGGAAGGAATGAACAGTCCGCACGTCTTCATTGGCTCTTCGATTCATTCTACCGTAAACACTGAGGATGAGGAGAAGCCCGACGACATACAAACCTGTAAAGCAAGCCACGAGCCACAGGGAAGATTTCATTCCGGCATGATCCATCGAATAGCCGATCAATGCGGGGAAGAAGGCGCCTCCAAGCCCTGCGAATAAGGTGATCATGCTGGTTACTAAACGCTCCATCCCGGGAAACGTGTGATTCGCGTAGACCATGGTGATGGAATATACACCGGACATGGCGAGCCCCATGAGGATCACCGTGATGTAACCGACCACAACATGCTGCCCCATAATGAAGCAGCAAAGACAGATGAGCGTAATGACCATGCTGTACAAAAGAAAACGTGCGTATGTCACTTTGCGGATCACCCATCCTGTAGCGACCCGGCCGGCTACCATGGCTGTCCAATATAAGCCTATGCTTAACGGGGCGTAATAAGGAATTTCACCGAGATACGAGATAAACACGGAAGACAGGAAGTTGTTAAGGCTGCCTTCCACGCCGCAGTACATGAAGATAAGGAATGCGAAAAGCGCAAGTGCCAACCGTTTCATCCCTCTGGACATCGCTTGCGGCGCAGCGGTATTGGCATCCATTGAACCGGATAAATCCGCATCCATTTTCGCATAGGTGATTTTTGCCCAGGCAACCACCATCAACACCGCCAAGGCTCCTGTAAATACGAAAACGTACCTCCACAAACCAAACGCGATCATGAAGCTGGCGACCATCGGCATAATGAACGCACCTAAACCGAAGGAAACCTCAAGATAGCTCATCACGACCGCCCGGCGGCCCACAAAAACCTCCATCATCAGGGTAGCGACAATCGTCTCCAGTATTCCAACGCCGGCGCTATCCACAAAATGCAAGATGGAAACAAAGCCGAAAGACGGAAGCATGAAAATGCCAAGCTGGCCAATGGCGATCATGGCGGCGGCTGTGGACATCACAGCCTTTTCGCTCAGCCGTTGAAGGAGCAACGCGGATAGGGGAACCCCAACTAGAAAGCCGGCGGAACCCAAGAACACAAGCCTGCCGCCATCTGTATAGGATACCCCGTAATGAGCCAACAGTTGAGGCAACACAGAGCCCAGTGTGGTGATCACCAGCCCGGAAAGAAAATACTGCAAATAGGAAACCCATGCGAATGATCTCAATTTGCACCCCTGCTAGTATGGATTGGACACCACAATGGTTATTACTATATTTATACCATAGTACCTTTTATGTAATTGGATTGTTCAAGACAAACGATAATAAAAAATAAAGAAGCCAAGGTGATGACTCACCTCGGCCCTGCCAGAACGCCTTTGCTCAATATAAAGATAATGCCAGTGTTCCCCGCTCGCTTGTCGAATACAAAATCGCTTCCGAGCCTTCGATTTCAACACTATCCAGTGTAGTCAAATATTTCTGAACCGATCGTTTTCCGTTCATCAACTTTCTTTCGAGAACCTCTTGCAGAATGTCGATTTTTCTCCGGTTATCTTCCTTACAATAGACGGGCAGTCCACTATCGCGAAATTGAATGATTACTTTTTTAACATCCGTGTTCATTCTGATCACCGTCCAATCGTTGATTCAGGATTTCCCCGTTTGCGTTATCTTACCACCCGTTTATAAAAGCAAGCTTAATATTTTGTGACAAAAAAAGAAATCCGCTCTGCGCATGAATCTAATACGTTTCGAGAAATCCCTTGGTTACATCGGCAATTCGCGCGTAACCCCAATCGTTGGGGTGAAGTCCGTCTCTTGTATAGGTGTCTAATGTTAATCGGGTAATACCGGAAGTCGCATATAGGTCCAAAACAGGCAATCCGTACATTTGTCCGATCTCTTTCACCGCGTTCACATAGTCGATGAGCTTGCATCCGGCGGGATTGGTAAAATTCACATCATACCCGCTATTGTCTCTTTGCAACGAAGCCAACAAATAGATTTTGATCGTAGGCTTGGCGGTTAGAATGTGTTCCAGCAGCTTCCGATAAGCACCATAAAAGGTGGTATCGTCAAAAGAAGTGTCGCCGATCTGCCCTTGAATACCAAGCGGCACATTCAGTTTAAAGTCGTTGGTGCCTGCAAATAGGGTAATCAGATCCACATCGGCGTAGTTCACACCGGGATCTACACCTGCAGCGCAGTTTGACCCGTTGGGAGATGGATATTTCGAGCTTTTGGCCATGGAAGCCCCTGATATCCCGGCGTTTCTGATCTCTTTAAACTTTACCGTTTCATTGATTAGCGTCTGATACCCTTGGGCAACCTCTGTAGTGCCTGCATAAACCTTTTGATCTTGCCATGTGATCGAATCGCCAATGACGTGCCATGTTTTGTTTCTCCATTTGCTTGTCAATTCATTACCCTCTAACATATATCATAATTGCTCCTTTCCCCAGAAAATGGAGCGAATAAACTCATGAATGTAGACGTTTTCTTTTTTAAATTGTTGCACTATAGTTAAACTGATATGCTCAAATGAGGCTGAACCCATGGTTGAAAATGAAATGATAATCGACGATGATAGATATAATCAAGATAGCCCAGCAGAAAGGCGGACAAGCTATGGTACATGCGTTCATCATCAAGCCTGACACGTATAACGGTTTAGAAAATGAAGAGGCATTAATGCGAAAATGCAAAGAATGGGGTTTGCTTTCCGACAAAGCATCCAAACCCAAAACGTTTTTCTACAAGGGAAACGGCAGCAATCTGGCCTGCAGCATCATCGGTTATGTCGATCAGATGACCGCTGTCATTGAATTCGACAACAAACAACAGCACTGCATCCACCCTTCCTACTTGAAGGAAATGCAGGCAGCCAATTATAGCATGAAGGTCTCGGCGGCAACCGGTGAATCGGTGGTGCCGGAAGGCATTGAGGTTGACACCCTGCCATCGGATATTCCATCCGCAGAGGATGTCAGGATCGAACTGCCCAAGGTTGAAGAACCGACAAAGATTGAAGAACTGCAAAAGGTTGAAGAACTGACAAAGGTTGAAGAACTGAGAAAACCAAAAGCCAGAAAAGAAAAAACTCAAAAACTTCAACTGCCAGAAGAAAAAGTCCAAATAACCGCTACCGTCAAGGAATTTGCAACGGTACCGAATAATTTTTCCGATAATGACGATGAAGTGGTCATCTATGAACCAATTTCCATCGTAGAGCCTGAAACCGAAATCGGTTCAGCCTGGTCCAGCCACAGTGCCACTCTCAAAAAATTGGAACTGGAAATCGGGGACAAGATCTCGTTTGAAGCCAAAATCATTCAAAAGAAGCTGACGAAACATCCCGTTCCTTACAAAATCAACAATCCATCAAAAATTCAAAAGGAACCATCCTGAAAGCAGATCATGG
>JAQBPQ010000036.1 GCA_028287445.1 Cohnella sp. | reverse complement strand
TTCTTTCCGGTATTTGACTTTACGATGATGACTTGTTCTATAATTTTATTCAGCCACTTCAACTTGGCAACATTATCTTTATCACGATTGGGCAAGATGAAAACAGGGGATATAACAAGTCATTTCGTTTCGGTTTGTCATGCTTTTGATGTTGTTCGGTTTCATTGTTGTTCCTCTCCCTTTTTTGGGTCATGGGATCTCCTCAATCACATGCGGGTCATTCGCACATTTTAAATCAATATATGGGATTCCCCGGCATTTCTTTAGGCGGGTGAGGATTTTCCAACAGGTATTCGCTCGAATAACGTTTGGCAGCCGGCGAGGGCAACCCATTACTCGCTGCATACCAAAAAAGCAGAGCCCGAGTTGGGCTTTGCTTTTTTGGTATGCATGATTTCAATTAGTCTTGGTGGCCGTGCTCGTGTTCTTGTTCTTCAGAGTGATGGTGGGAATGATGGTGGCGAACCGTCGACTTTTGGGTTTTAGCTGGAGCAGATGGCTTGCTAACAACCGGAACTGGAACAGCCGGTTTGCTCACACCCGGAGCTGGAGCAGCCGGCTTGCTGACAACCGGAGCTGGAGCAGCCGGTTTGCTGACAACCGGGGCCTGATCAGCAGGCTGAGACACAACTGGAGTTTGAACTGCAGGTGCTGGTTGAGTTACAACCGGTGTCTGAGAAGGTGCCGTTACGACAGGGGAGGCTTGTCCCGTCGGCAGTACGCGGCGAGCTGTCGTGTAGTGCGAGCTCCACCATCCCGAGTTCAGGTCGGTAATCGTGACCCCGGGAGCCCCGTAAGTATGAAGAAGTTTACCGTTGCCCATGTAGATGGCGACGTGATGAATCGGAGAATAGAAGAATACAAGATCCCCCGGCTGCAGTTGATCACGGGGAACGAAAGTTCCTACCGTCGATTGTTGCCTGGATGAACGGGGAAGATGAATGCCGTTTTGGGCAAATGAGTACTGTACGAAAGAAGAACAATCGAATCGGTCGGTGCGGCCTGATTGGGCTCCCCATTGATAAGGAACACCCATGAATTTCTGTCCGGTGGCGATTACGTTCGCAGCGGTGGTCGAGCTGGAAACAGCCGCGTATGTCGATGTTGGAGCCAGTGCTGCCGCACCGGTTGCCATGATGGAGAGACCGAGCGTTATGCCAGCCAGCTTTCTCATAAAGCGGTTGTTCATGTAAGTACCTCCTGATGTGAGTGAGTGTGTCCTTGTCTTGCGAGCACTCTCAAACTATAGCACATCGGGACTTCCCTACTATTTACCACGGAGAGAGCTTTTGAGGATTGGAAGCGAGTTAGATGCCGATTCTGAGAATCAAATGATAATCCTTTCATCTGAAAAGGTGGACATAAAGATCTGATTAATGTATAAAACCCTGCTTCAAACAGTTGAAGCAGGGTAAGCGAATATTTCTCATCAAACACAAATCAAGTTCTCACTGATGTAGTGGAAGTCGCACCCGCTTAGTCTTCCACGTTTTGCGACAAAGGGAGCCGAACAACCATTGTGGTGCCTACGCCCCACTCACTTTCGGCCCGGACAGAGCCGCCATGTTCCTGAGCAATGGATTGGGCGATGGCCAATCCCAGCCCGGTTCCGCCGGTTTCGCGCGCCCTGGCTTCGTCAACGCGGTAAAAGCGGTCGAATATGCGCTCCATGCGATCATTCGGGATGCCGATTCCATAATCCCTCACTTTGATGATGGCTGAACCGCTTGAGCTCGCGACGTTGACTTGGATTCGATCTTCACTGTATTTTAGCGCGTTGTCCAGCAAAATGAGCATCAATTGCGTGATCTTGGCGGGATCGGCGTAAATCGGAATGGTTTCCGGATTGGCAGAGATGGTCATCTCACGTTGGTCCAGCTTGGTGGCCAGCCTCATCGCATTTCGGCAGCCTGACACAAGATCGAAGACGATAGGGGACAGGTCTTCTCCTTTATCCGATGCAGTCAGCGACATTAGTTGATCGGTCATCGCCCGCATCCGCTTCGCTTCGTCATGGATCGATTCCACCGATTCCCGCAATGCTTCTGGTTCCTGCATCCCCCATCGGCGCAGCATATTGGCGTAACCTTCGATA
This sequence comes from Cohnella sp., assembly GCA_028287445.1. Taxonomy (GTDB): domain Bacteria; phylum Bacillota; class Bacilli; order Paenibacillales; family Paenibacillaceae; genus Cohnella. The sequence continues at coordinate 10,303 of JAQBPQ010000036.1, read as the reverse complement.
ATGGTGACAGTGGTGCCCAATTCATGAGAGGCGTCAGAGACGAATCTCCGCTGCTTGTCGATGCTTTCCTCCAAACGGTCCACCATGCGGTTGAACGTATGGGTCATGGTCGATAACTCGTCTCTTTCTTGATCGGAAACGGGTATTTTTCGAAGTGAGAGACTGTTTTCAATCGATTCCATGGTGCGGATCATCCGCGTTACCGGGCGAATAACGGTTCGGAACAGGAACGATCCTCCGAGCACACAAAGAATGATGGCTCCCACGGCAGTAGAGACGAGTATGGTGATAAGCAGTCGGATGTTCGATTCCAGCGACTCAAGATTTTCGGATACTTCCAAAGCTCCAATTACGGTCTGTCCTTGTTTTAAAGGGAAATGGATGGTCAGAATCCGATCTCCGTCCAAATGGGCCAGATTCCAGTCTTCCTTGAGGGTAAAAAAGGCGCCGGGAAGAGGAAAAGGGCTGGCATTGGTGATTTGGCGAATGAGCCGGGAGTCGGGCGTGAGAACGCGAATGACCGTATTATCCGGAAGCTCCTGATCCGGCACGGTCAGCGGCTTGCCCGCTACAAATGCCGACACACCATACTTCTCTACAAGATCGTTTGTGTTTCTTTGAAGTGTCTGAACCTCGTTTCGAGTGGCCGTATGTAGAAATGATAAGTAGACAGCCATATCGACGACAATTAAGAGGAAGACGAGCCATACGGTTGTGAACAGAATGATTTTGGATTTGAGTTTCATGGGGACGCCTTTCGGAACCGGTAACCGACTCCACGGATGGTTTCAATCAATTGTTCCGGAAAATCGTAGTCCATTTTTTTGCGCAGATAACGCACGTAAACGTCGACAATGTTGGCATCGCCGAAGAAATCGAAGCCCCATACAAAGTTGATGATCTGTTCCCGGTCGAGCACAAGCCCTTTATTCTCCATGAAATAGACGAGCAAATCGAATTCTTTGGGCGTTAAATCGATCTGTTTCCCTTCCCGGTATACTTCCCGTGTCAGCTTGTTCAGGCGCAAACCTCCGCTGGAAAGCGATGAATCGTCAGCAAGAGAGGAGTCCGGCTTTTCCTTGCTGTGGCGAATGCACGAACGCATACGCGCCAACAATTCCTCGATCACGAACGGCTTCACGACATAATCGTTGGCTCCGTAATCCAGGCCGGTGACTTTATCCGGTGTCGATTTTTTGGCGGTTAGCATAATAATCGGGGTATAGACATCGGACTCCCGGATCGAGCGGAGCACTTCCATACCGTTCAGCTCAGGCAGCATGATGTCCAGTATAATCAAGTCCCATGGCTTCTGCCGGGCTTTGTTCAGACCTGAACGGCCGTCATTGGCGACTTCGACCCGATATCCTTCGTGGGACAGTTCCATTTGCAGCAGTCGTTGGATTTTGGTTTCATCCTCCACCACCAGCACGTTCATGGTCAAGCCTCCCTGGTAAATCTTTCGTTTCATTATACCGCCTATGGATGAAAAACTTCTGAGAAAAGAATCAGCATACGATGACGAGGTGCAATTTTTGATTTCTTTCCTATTAGGCATTTTGATCAGGAACACCAGCGGATAACTTTTCATAATGTATTTTGTCGATAGGCATTCGACGAGGATGAGGAGGATTTATCCAATGGATGATTTCAAACAAGGGATTCAGGATTTGGAAGTGTCCGCATATCAGGCGGGCCCGCTCACACCGACACCGGCCCAAGGACAATATCCGGCTTCCGGTGAGCGTCTCTGTGCGGGATTGTGTGTCGGCTTAGGGTTAGGCTTTGGCGGCGGATTATGCGGGGGCTTTGGCGGTGGATTTTGCGGGGGCTTTGGCGGTGGATTTTGCGGGGGCTTCGGCGGCGGATTTTGCGGGGGTTTCGGCGGCGGATTTTGTCGATGCAGCCAATGCTTCCAATGCGGAGGCGGTTTCCGCTGCGCCCAATGTTTCCGATGTGGCCAATGTTTCCGTTGCGGGCATCGCTGCGGGTAATCGAATTCTTCGCTTTGATCCACGGAGAAGCCTTGCAGGATTTACTCCTGACAGGGCTTTCTCCATTTTACAAGCATGATAGACAAATTGCCCTACATAGGATGAAACGTGGAGGTGGAATCGATTTGAATGCTGCGGCGCGTCTGAAAGTAAAAGGAGACACGGTGTATCTTCCCGACCCGGATGGAGGCGTTTATTTTCGGAACAACAGCGGTTCTTTCCATATGACAGGAAGCATGATGGACCGCTGGATCGAGAAATTGTTTCCTGTCTTTACTGGAGAACACACGTTGGAAGAGTTGACGGACGGCTTGCCGGAACCCCATCGAAACCGGGTGAGTGAAATTGCGGATACCTTGTTGACGAATGGATTCGTCCGGGATGTGAGCGAGGATGCGCCGCATCGGTTATCGGCTGAAGTTGTCCGTAAGTTCTCTTCGCAAATCGAATTTCTGGACCACTTAGGCGGATCCGGCGGACATCGGTTTGAAAAATTCCGCAATGCCAATGTGCTGGTTGTCGGCTCCGGCTCGTTCGTGGTGTCTCTCGTATCCGCATTGCTTGAAACCGGCTTGTCCAAGATCGCCATGCTCATGTTGAATCCGGAATCGTCCCATCGCATGCGGGTAGCTGAGTTGGCGGCGCATGCCCGGCAGTCGGACCCTGACGTGATGGTGGAAGAAATCGGCGTGCCTCATCAGGAAGATATTCCTTGGCGAGAGGTTATCGCCCCTTATGAGTGGATTTTGTATGTGTCCGAAGAGTGGGATATCGGGCATCTGCGGGCTCTTCATGCGGCTTGCCGAGCATCTCAAAAGACGCTGTTTCCCGCAGTGTTCGTTCGGCAGACAGGTATGGCAGGACCGTTAGTGTCACCGGACTCGGATACCTGCTGGGAATCCGCTTGGCGCAGATTGCATCAAGCTGCGATTACTCTCGATCCCCAGCTCCACTCCGTCTCTTCCACGGCGCAAGCGATGCTCTCGAACGTGATCGCCTTTGACTTGTTTAAGACGGTGACCGGGGAAGACGTCTCGGAGCTTCGAGAGCAGTTGTTCCTGCTCAATCTGGAGACGCTCGAAGGAAGGCGGCATTCGTTTATTCCCCATCCGTTGATGTCTGCGGTTCAAACGAAAGAAGCGTTTCAAGAATACGACCGAGACCTGTTCGTATCTGCGCACAAGGAGAATTCAAACGGCTTGCTACCGTTTTTCAGTCGGCTCACCTCCGAGGAAACGGGTATTTTCCATGTTTGGGAAGAAGGGGATATGAAGCAGCTTCCTCTTTCCCTATGCCGTGTTCAGCCAGTAGACCCGTTGTCGGAAGGGCCTGCCGAGCTGTTGCCCGAGTTGGTCTGCGGGGGATTCACACATGAGGAAGCCCGGCGGGAGTCGGGGTTGGCCGGCATTGAAGCATACATTACACGAATGGGGCAGCAATCACCTCCTTTCATGGGCATTGGTGCGGGAGAAACCGTGGCCGAGGGAATTTGCCGGGGGCTTCAAAAAGGTTTGGTTGAAGAATTGGGAAAGCAGTTATCGATTCGTCGTCCGGTCCTTTTTCGTACGTTATTGGAAGAGGTGCAAGATGATTACTGCCGGTTTTACTTAACGGCATTAACTACGATGAGAGGTGCGCCGACCATCGCCGTGGGAGAAACGGTCTCCGGATTTCCGGTCTTATGGGCGGGTACCGGCGGGTGCTGGTATGGCAGCGTTGGCTTAAACCAAACGTTGGCCTTGCGAAATACACTTTTAATGGCCTTAATGAAATCTCAAATCGATGCTGAGAACTTGGCAGTCCATGCATTGGAGGTTTCCTCCGTTATTCTGGCGGACAACGAGCCGCTTCCCATCCGAATTCCGAGCAGCGCGGAGACCGAATATTCCACCCGATTGCAATCCGCGATCCGCGTGTTAGACGCAAGTGGCAGGAGGCTAACGGTTTTCGAACTGGAGACCGAGCCGTTCCTGAAAGATCAGCTTGCCGGAGTGTTCGGTGTGACGCTGCGACTGGAGGAATCCTTGTGAGCGGTGTGACGGCGATTATTGGAGAGGGGCTGCTCGCCGTTCTCGTAAATGAACAATTGTCTGCTGCCGGCGATCGTGTTGTCCGATTAGCCGATTTAGGCGAGGGGGTTCCGAGGGAAGCGGATTTTTGTCTCGTATTGAGCGACGGATGGGATCCTTCGACGCATCTTCAAGCAGAAGAATGGTGCCGGCAAACCGGAACTCCTTGGCTCCGCGGCTTCGTGGCCTTCGGCGAGGGAGTTGTCGGCCCCTTGGTTCGGCCCGGCATTCCGGGATGTTCCAGATGTGCGGATTTACGTCGTGTGATGGCGGGAAGCGACCGCAAGGAAACATGGCAGCTTCAGCATACGGGAATGCACACAATGCTCCCGGAGCGTGATGCGTGGGCATCACGAACGGGGATGTTTCAAATGGCGGTGATGCTTGCCGAGGAGACCCGCCGGGTGAGGCAGGGATTGCCGGCACATTCGGAAAACCGGCTTTTTTTAGTGAATCTCCAAACCTTCAACTGTACGAGGCATTTCTTCCTGCCTGACCCGCTGTGCCCGGTGTGCGGGAAGGTGCCCGACGATGAAGAGGAATCGGCTCGAATAGCGCTTCATCCTAGCCCCAAAGTCAGTGCCCAAAGTTATCGAAGCCGTCCGATGGAGGCACTCAATCCCTCTCTTGTTCGCGACTATTTAGATTTCCGTACGGGTTTTCTGAATGGATCGATGCAGGATCTTACCGCACCGTTCGCCGACGCGAGTGTGAATTTGCCGTTGTTTACGGGAGACGAGGGCACTGCAGGCCGCACGCATTCCTATGCGGAAAGCCGGCTGACGGCCATATTGGAAGGATTGGAGCGCTATTGCGGCCTCAGTCCTAGAGGCAAACGAACCGTCGTGCACGACAGCTATCGGAACTTGGAAGATCGGGCACTTCATCCTGCAGCCGTTGGTTTACATGAGCCTGGGCAATATGAACAGCCGGGTTTTCCATTCCGGCCCTTTGATCCGGAGCAGCCCATCGATTGGGTATGGGGCTACTCGTTTCTGCAGGAGCGTCCGATCCTCGTGCCGGAGACGCTCGCTTACTACAACACGGGGTGCGGCCAAGGGTTCGTGTATGAGACCTCGAACGGATGCGCGTTGGGGGGCAGTCTGGAAGAGGCGATCTTTTACGGAATTTTGGAGGTAGTGGAGAGGGATTCTTTCCTTCTGACCTGGTACGCTCAGCTGCCTCTGCCGCGCATCGATCCGTACTCTTCGGGCGATACCGAACTTGGGCTGATGCTGGATCGTCTTCGCTCGGTGGCAGGCTACGAGGTTCTATTGTTTAATTCCACGATGGAGCACGGCATACCGAGCATTTGGTCGATCGCCAAAAACCGGACCGGCAAAGGATTAAATCTCATCTGTGCGGCCGGCGCCCATCCGGATCCGATCCGCGCGTTCAAAAGCTCCGTTCACGAATTGGCGGGCATGCTGCTGAGCCAGAACGAGAAGTTTGAGCAGCACAAGACGAGCTTCGTACGAATGTTTGAGGATCCGCTCGAGGTCAAGCAAATGGAGGATCACTCCATGCTTTACGGACTGCCGGAGGCGGAAACCCGGTTCGCCTTTTTGCTCAATCAGGATCGGCCGATGCGCACGTTCCAACAGGAATTCGAGCAATCCGCCTGGCACCCGGATTTGACGGACGATCTGAAAATGCTGCTGCAGGCGTTCCGTCGATTGGACATGGATGTGATTGTCGTCAACCAGTCAACCCCGGAGACGCTGCGAAACGGCCTGCACTGTGTGAAAGTGATCATTCCGGGGACGCTGCCCATGACTTTCGGTTATCAGCTCACCCGGCTCACCGGATTGGATAGGGTGCTGAAGGTGCCGGCGAAGCTCGGCTACGTGGAGCGGCCGCTTACTCACGATCAGTTGAATTCGCATCCGCATCCGTTTCCATAAGCCGGTCCCGGGAGGCGCTGTATGAACGACCTGAACGAATTCATTTACAATTTGCATTATGAGACCGACAGAGCCAAACCGATCGAATGGGAGGCGGATTGGGCAGACGCCCCTCTGCCGTATAAACTCTATCGCAGATTGCCGGCGTTTCCGCTGTCCGCGGAAGTGCCTTTAACGCTCGCAGCAAGGCCAGCGTCACATACGGCTGATCTTCGCTCGATCGGTCACTTCCTCTGGTATGTGTATGGGATCGCGCAAGTGACCGAATCGGGCATGGCTCCGGAAGGGTCTCCGGAAGAGGAGCAGATGATGAGGATGTACCGGCGGGTTGTGGCATCCGGTGGCGCTCTGTATCCGAATGAATTGTATCTCTATTTAAAATGCGAGGGGCTACCGGCAGGGGTTTACCATTATGATGCAGCACATCACCGGCTGGTTCAACTGCGGGAGGGTGATTTCGACGCGTACTTGGGCTCGGCTCTCGGTGATCGCTGCCGCGTGTCCGATTGTTTTGGCGTCCTGTTCGTGTCCACGATGTTTTGGAAAAATTTCTTCAAATATCATAACTTCTCCTACCGGCTTCAGGGCTTGGATACCGGGGTTGTCCTCGGACAGCTAATGGAGGTTGCCAAGCGGTTCGGGTATTCGACCGCCATTGGTTTTCAGTTCCTGGATGGGGCCGTCAACCATTTGCTCGGATTATCGGAACGCGAGGAGAGCGTATACGCCCTCATTCCGCTCTCGATGAAGCCGGCCAGCAGTTGGTTTGACGCGGGAAGTCCCGCAGACCGGGAAGTGTCCGGTTCCGCGCTGTGTAGAGAGCTGCAAGAGCTTCATTACGATCATTACATGCGAACAAAGAGGGTGGCGGAGTATCCGCAACTGACCCGGATGAACGAAGCTTGCCGGCAGGAAACGGCAGGGTCGTTCCGGCGGATGAACGAGGAACATCAGAATCGCCCTGAAGAGGATACTGGGGTGTTTCTGCCCCCGGTAAAACGCTTATCCTACGATCTTGCCACGGTTTCATGCAAGAGGTATTCACCGGAGTCCGATTTCACACTGAGGTCGGTCAGTCAATCCGAGCTGGGAGCCCTGTTTCAGGAGACGAGTCAATCATTCGTGTATGCGAATGACTTGGACGCAGCACAAGAGGGGTCAGCCCCCCGTGTCTGCCTTTATGCTTGTCTATATGGTATAGAAGACCTCGAGGATGGGGCTTATCGTTACGAGAGCGACCGGCACTCCTTAACCCCGATACGAAAGGGTGACCATCGATTCCGGCTCCAAATGGGGATGTCTCTGCATAATGTTAACCTGTTTCAAGTTCCGATCAGCGCGCATGTGGCCGGTGACGCCGAACATCTCCGTCAGGTCTGGGGTTTCAGAGGCTACCGCATCCAGCAAATGGAAGCCGGCATGCTGACCCAGCGCTTGCTGCTCGCGGCAACTGCTCTAAACATGGGAGGTAGGCCTCTGCTCGGATTCGATGTGAAGAATGCTGACGATCTATACCGTATGCCGATGAACCGCCAAACGAGCCTGATTCAAATTCCCGTGGGCCCTTTGCGTCTTCGCTCTCGTTTGGAAGGAAGTCTCCATCATTGAATAACACTTGAATGTTCCGCCAGGCCGCGATTCCATCGCGGTCTTTTTGTTTCATTGTGCTGAAGAACCAATCGTTCGGAAAAAAAGTAAGCGGCTTGATTCATTGAATAACGCATAAGCGGGGGGCATCGGGAGAAAATAATTCCGGTTTAAGAAACTGGAGGTGAACGATATGGATCAAGTGCAACGACTGGCTCCCCATGAAACGATGGAGATTCACGAAATGCTCAACTTCAAAACACTCTGTTTGGCCCAATCGAAATTGATGCAAGGGTTGGTGTTTGACCGCGACCTGAAGCATTTGATGCAGAAGGACGTGGATCTCACCATGAAACATGTCGCACAGCTTCAAGGCCTGTACCAAAAAATCCAATTGCAATAACCGGAGGTGAGCAACCCTTGAACAACGATTATTTGGACCCGATCAACTCAGTCGGCATGCCGGATTTGGCAGATAATTCGTTCGCGTTGGAATTTCTGATGAGGGCCAAGAACGGAGTCCGCAACTGCGCGTTTGCCATTGCCGAAACGGCAACGCCGGACGCCAGAAATATTCTTCGGGAGCAACTGAACGATTCTTTGGCGCTGCATGATGAAATCGCAAATCTCATGATAAACAAACATTGGCTGCATCCGCATCAGGTAGGCGAGCAGTTCAAATTGGACTTGAAATCGGCCGATACGACCATTAAGATCGCGAATCTCGATCTTTTCCCCAAAGATACAGCACGGCTCGGTTTGTTCGCGACGCCCGACAAATAGGAGTGGAGGTAACAGCATGAAGGCCGTTACGTATCAAGGCATTAAAAACGTTCAAGTAAAGGATGTTCAGGATCCGAAAATTGAGAAGAACGACGATGTAATCGTGCGGATTACGGCATCGGCCATTTGTGGGTCAGACTTGCATCTCATTCACGGATTGGTTCCCAATTTTCCGCAAGACTACATCATCGGACACGAGCCGATGGGCGTCGTCGAAGAGGTAGGGCCGGATGTGACCAAGGTCAAAAAAGGGGACAGGGTCATCATTCCCTTTAACGTGGCCTGCGGGCATTGCTGGTACTGCGAGCACGATATTACCAGCCAATGCGACAATTCCAACCCTCATGGCCAATCAGGTGGATATTTCGGGTACTCCGAAACCTTTGGCGGCTATCCCGGTGGACAAGCCGAATTTTTGCGGGTTCCTTACGGCAATTTCACTCCATTCAAAATTCCCGAAAATTGCGAAGTGGAAGACGAGAAATTGTGTCTGGTCGCCGATGCCGCTTCCACGGCCTATTGGACGGTTGAACATGCCGGAGTCAAAGACGGAGATACGGTTATCGTGCTTGGCTGCGGTCCGGTTGGGCTGCTTACGCAGAAATTTTGCTGGTTGAAAGGCGCCAAGCGGGTCATTGCCGTCGATTATGTCGGTTATCGTCTGGAACATGCCAAACGGACGAACAAAGTGGAAATCGTCAATTTCGAGTCGGAGGAGAACATCGGCACCCACCTCAAGGAAATGACCAAGGGCGGTGCGGATATCGTCATCGACGCTGTTGGAATGGACGCCAAGATGACCCCGATGGAATTTTTGGCGACCGGTCTGAAACTGCAAGGCGGTGCTATCAATCCCGTGATTATCGCTGCACAGGCGGTTCGTAAAGATGGAACAATCCAAATCACCGGCGCTTATGGCGGCATGTACAACGGTTTTCCGCTGGGTGACATTTTCCAAAGAAACGTGAATATACGGACGGGTCAGGCGCCGGTCATCCCGGTTATGCAGAAAGTGTACGATCTCATCAATTCGGGCAAGGTGGACGCCGGCGATGTCGTGACCCACGTGCTGCCGTTATCCGAAGCGAAAAGAGGATACGAAGTGTTCGATACAAGAACCGACAATGCCATTAAGGTGGTGCTTAAACCATGACAGGCGGCGGAAATTACGGAAGCATTATGGATAATCGGTACGGAGCACATGAAACGTGTGATCTTCATGAAGTGACTGCGTTTAAGGCACTTTGTACAACCAAATCGAAAACGATGCAAGCCTTGGTTGAGGATCCTCAGTTGAAAAGCCTCCTTCAAATGGATGTACAATTGTCGTCCAGACAATTGAAGGAATTAGATATGCTGTTGGCCAACGCGGTACATTAGGAGGAGCTTACACAATGAATCGGATCATTGAGAATTTAACGGGGTTAAATACGATGACTGACCAAGTGATCGCCATGGATTTGCTGATGGCCGCCAAGACCGGAATCAAAATGTACGCCGTTGCCGCCACGGAATCGGCAACGGACGAAGTGAAATCCACCCTGATCCGGCATCTCAACGAGTCGATCGATACCCACGAAAAGATCACGGCTTATGTGATGCAAAGAGGCTTTTACCATCCCTACAACATGGAAGAGCAAATCCAATTGGACCGCACCAACGTTCAGACAGCCCTCAATATCCCTTCCTAACCGAAGGGGCTGTGCAGAATCCCTGTTGAATCCTTCGATTCAACGGGGTTTTTTGACGTTCAACAGGAAAAAGGCGGGTCGTATGCGAATTACCTTTCATAATGAATTCATCTTGGTACACCAATTGCCGTCTATCTGACTGATCGGAGTGTATTCCAATGGTGCTGTATAACGCAGTGTCTGGTTCAATATAACGGCGTGGATATCGGCTACATACAGTACTATCCGATCAGTGCGGATGAGATCATCGACATCGAGTATGGATATCCGAATTT
>JAQBPQ010000001.1 GCA_028287445.1 Cohnella sp. | reverse complement strand
GGAAGCTGTGGGATCTGTATAAGCCACTCTTAATGGTAAATGTGGCATCGGCGCGGTTTTCATAGAATCACCTCGAGAGTCTGCCTATTATTTCCTACCCTAGATGCGCAGGTTTGCGTACCTGATTGCAAATATATTTACGGAGATATCTGAATGATACATTATGTATCAGAAGAAGTCTATCGAATTGTCACAGAGGAATGAATGAATTAACTTGTTTTTCGACATAAAAAAAGCCTGCCGCTCCGATTGGAGAGATAGGCTTACTGGCTAGGACTTGCATACGACCTTTTCATTCGTCACGTATTCGGTGACTTCCGTCCTGGTCACAAGCCGTTTTCCCAGTACTTGGGAAACTTCCAGACACCGGCTGCCGACACCAATCGGATCGGGCGTAATGTATTTCATCTCTTTAACTTCGGCGCACCAAAGCCTATCCTTCGTATAGTCGGCAATCCAATGAAAAACCTCGTCCACCGGCCGTTTTATACGGACAATCCCTTTCTGAACAGCTAGCACATTTTTAATCATTTTTTCATAATTCGAGAGTAGAGTTAAGAAATAATCGAGAACGAACATAAAAGAGAGGGTGCAGATGGTTCCGATCGAAAAGAGACAGCATGGCAAGACACGCCGGATCGTGTTTATCACTGCATTTAGTGTCATTTTCCTATTCGCGTCACTCTTCATTTTGGCCGATCAAATGATCTTTTTTCAGCGGTCGGCGGTATTCGCAGCGGGTGTTCATGTCCGGATCCCGGTATTGTCCTATCATTCCATTGGCCCGAATGTGAAGAATAAATATGTAGTCACACCGGAAAAATTCGATGAGCAAATGAGAACACTCCACAATTCTGGATATCACAGCATCAACTTGCAGCAGTTCGATCGGCTGATGAAAGGCATAGATCGCAATGACGGGAAATCGGTATTGATCACGTTTGATGACGGATACGCGGATAACTATACAAAAGCCTTTCCCATTATGAATAAATACGGGTTTCATGCCACTGTATTTGTAGTGACGAAATGGGTGGGAAGCGGAGAGTATTTAAGCTGGAAGCACCTGAAAGAGCTTCAACAAGCGGGGTGGGATATCATGAGCCATACTCAAACTCACCCGTATTTGCCTCTGCATTCTTATCGGGATCAACTTAAAGAAATTGTGGAATCCAAAAAAGATATCGAAAGTCATCTGTCGTCGAAAGTGAATGTGTTCGCGTACCCGTATGGATTCCGGAGTGAAGAGACGGTAAACATCGTATCCGGGAACGGCTACTCTTATGCCTTCACGTTTGACGACGGCTTGTCAGATTCCTCTCAAAACCCGTTTTTATTAAAACGGATCTTCGTCTCCGGCCAAGAAGATCTGGCTGCGTTCCAACGAAAACTATAATCGCAGTTTACAAAACAATGAACTCTATTAAATGTTTATCTGATCTTGTTCCGTTACCCTTTTCTTATTGGACTTAGCTCGTCTTGATGAGTGAGCTCCGTCGATAAGGAGGGACATCATGTATTTGCAGAAAATCTTCTCGAATCGAATGTTGTGTGCGTTACTGTCGCTATTGGTATTGTTGGTGTCGTTTGTTCCGTTCCCAAATGTACACGCTCAGACCAATGCCGCGGTATCCCCGCTGCAGCGAATAGGCGAGGTCACCGATATCGCCAAACCGGCAGCGGATAAGTTGGTGCTGGCCGTCATCGGTGATTATGGTGATTGCGCGCATAATTGTCAGCATGAGCAAGCCGTGGCGGATATGGTTCATTCTTGGAACCCGGAAGCGATCCTGACTGTGGGCGATAATTCGTATCGGTTGGGAACCGTGGATGAAGTGCAAGCGGATCAAAAGCCGTATTGGCCGGATATCGCTGCCGGGCGGTTCTTTCCGATTTATGGCAACCACGATTACGGAAACGGCTGCTCGCTGGATAGCATCAAGCCGAGTCTCGATTACTTTAAGATTCCCGTGTCTTACGTTGCCGGTTTTGGCAATGGACTTGTGGATTTTATCAACCCCGACGTGAACTGTCAGGTGTCCAGCGATTCGGGTACGCCTCCGGCCATCTACGATTCCTACAAAAAAACGGTGGAAGACAGCACGGCAAAGTGGGTTCTAGCAGGCGGGCATCAACCTATTTTTTCCTCCGGACAAGCCGGAAACAATCTGAATCGCCGTTGGTTGTTGACGCCGGGTGTGGATTTGCTTTTACAGGGCCATGATCATCATGCCGAGCATGTGATCACCCCGGAAGGTTATAACGAGGTCATTACGGGTAACGGCGGCCAAGGGCTGACTCCGCTTTTTCCTCCGGTTCCGGGCAGCGATTTTCGTGACAATTCCAACTACGGTGCGGTACGTCTCACCATCACGCCGGACACGATGACCGTAGATTACCTGAATATTCCAGGCACGATTGTGTATTCCTTTACGATGAAGAAGGATCCATTTACGAAGAAAGCTTATATTGCCAGCCACACGGATTGGACAGATCCGAGTCCGCTTCCGGGAGGAGGCGCCGTTGGCGGCACCAAGACCGTATCCATGGCCTTCGGTGAAAATAACGAGTACAAAAACGGTATGGACTGGATTCCGTATGAAAGCGGACTGGGCCATGAAATCGAAATCGACGGAAGAACGGCTCTGCAAGTGGATCGAAGTCCGTTTGGCACAGGCAACAACCTTTATATGCAAATTCAAGACGAGCGAATTTATGGCGGTCCTTACAATGCCGCAGCATCGATTGAATACCGGTCTCCTGTAGCCGGTTCCTTCGTTTTGCAATATGAAAATGCCGCAACCGGCGCCGCCTATTCGAGCACCCGAAGAGTGGATATTGCCGCCGATCAAGTGGATAAATGGCAGACCGTAACGTTGGACATGCCGCATGCCAGATTTACCAATCGCGAAAACGGCAGCGCGGATATGCGCATCGTCGGGGCCAATAAACTGCCGTTAATCGTCAGTTCTGTGAAGATCGAAGCGACACCGGAACAATTGCCTGTTTCCCTATGGGCCGTCCGGATTCAACCGATGCAACCGCTAAAAGCCGGCGAGAAGAGTCAAACGGTCGTGTCCGGCATTTACAGCGATTTCTCTAATGCACCTATTTCATCCGGTGTACAATATGAGAGCAGCAATAATCAAGTGGCGTCCATAGATGCGGCCAGCGGCCTTGTGACCGCAGTGAGTGCAGGGGACACCGTCATCACCGCCGCGTATGGCGGCATGCAAGACCAATACCATTTGGTTGTGACGGATAGTACGCCTCCGGTGACTACCGCCCAAATCAGCGAGACGGGACAAAACGGCTGGTTCCGGTCGAACGCCACCGTTACGCTTTCTGCAACCGATGATTTTTCAGGAGTGTTGAAAACCGAATACCGGCTGGCGGCAGATGAATCGTGGCAATTGTATGCCAGCCCGTTCATTTTGCCAAACGAAGGTGACTGGAAACTCCAGTACCGCTCGATCGACAAGGCGGGGAATTTGGAGCAGCCGAAAGAGCAAACCGTGCGGATCGACAAAACAGCTCCCGTATTCACTGTCACCGCTAATGGGATTGCTTTCGCTGATGGCACCGCATATTCGGATGACCAAAGGTTGACTTTTCAAGTGGCCGCAACAGACTCATTATCCGGTGTGGACAGCCAAACGCTGACTCTTGACGGGCAGACTTACACGAACGGGACGGCAATGGACATGGCCGGTAAACTCGGTGTTCACACCATGCATATCACCATAACCGACCTTGCCGGAAATACCGCGGATCAGTCGGTCAGCTTCAGAGTGGATACCAGTATCCCGTCCGTCGTACATTTGATCGAGCGGTATATCGCTTCCGGAGATATCAAAGGATTGTTCGTAAAGCCGTTACAGACGATGGTGGACAAGGTAAATCTTGAACTAAGCAAGGGCTATCCCAAGCAGGCCGTGAAGCTGCTGCCGGAGATCATGAAGCATCTGAACGACAATCCGAAATTGCTTTATGTAAGTGCTGCTGCTAAAGCCGTATTGACCCGAGATCTGCAAGCACTGATTGCTGCCTCCTCGGGCAAATAGCAAAACCGATGGGCGCGAGCTCATTTATTCGAAAGATGATATGGACAAAAGCCTGCTGTTTCTCGTTTGAGAAACAGCGGGCTTTTTGAGTTAGTGCAGGAAGCTTCAAGGGACAATCCGGTTACCCGAAAAAGCAATTAAAAAGAAACCACAACATCAGGTCTATGCTAGAATAAAGCAGGCAAGAGTGAGCGGTTTCTTAGCGCACGGCTGAGAAGCATGGCATCGTTATCTAATACCTTTTGAATCCATCTTGCCTCAGCGTTTAAAAAAAGGAGTGTGCAAGCTTGGCTATCCAGCAAAACGCCGCCAAAGCCCCGAGCCTTTTCGGCAACCGTTTCCTTCAGACTGTAATGTTGTCCAACGTCCTACTGCAGATCGGCATCTGGGTGCGGAATTTTTCCATTCTGCTCTATGTCGCGGATAAAACAAATAACAATCCGTATGCCATATCATTGATCAGTGTCGTCGAATTCGCGCCGATTTTCGTGTTCTCGTTCATAGGCGGTACTTTCGCCGATCGCTGGCGGCCGAAGCGGACAATGATCTGGTGTGACTTGTTGTCCGCAGTTTCGGTGTTCGTCGTGTTGCTGGTGATTCATTTTGGATCCTGGCAGTCCGTCTTCCTGGTCACTTTCATCTCAGCGATTCTATCACAGTTCTCACAGCCCTCGGTTATGCGGTTGTTCAAGCAGCATGTTCCGGAAGACCAGCTGCAGCAGGGGATGGCTCTGTTCCAGACCTTGATGGCGATCTTCATGGTGCTTGGGCCGATGCTTGGTACGTTCACTTACAGCAGGTTCGGCCTGGAGACGTCAATTGCAGTTATGGGGGTTGCGTTCCTGCTGTCCGCCCTCACGCTGGTACGCCTGCCCAAAGACAAGGCAGAGCAGCGGCCGGCAGCGGTGAAAGGCCAATTCCGCAAGGAGTTCAACGAAGGCTTCCGTTACGTATGGCAAAGTCCCGTGCTGCGGATGCTAGGAGCCGCATTCATTCTGGCAGGCCTCGCCGTGGGCCTGGCCCAGGCGCTCGGATTGTTCATCGTAACGGAGCGACTCGGTATGCCGAAGGATTTTTTGCAGTACATCTTCATGATAAATGGTGGCGCAATGCTGATCGGAGGAGGCATCGTCGCTGTTTTTGCTAAGAAGGTTGCACCGCAATTGTTGCTCGCGGTAGGCATGCTGGTGGGCGCCGTCTGCACGGTCGTCGTTGGTTACTCGACGAATGTGCCCCTTACGCTCGTTGTGCAGTTTGTGAATGGACTCGTGTTCCCGTGCATCCAGATCGGGATCAGTACGATGATCCTGAAATGGTCACACGAATCTATCGTCGGCCGGGTCAACGGTGTACTGAATCCAATGTTCATTGGCATGATGGTCATCTCCATGTCATTCGCCGGTACGTTGAAGGACGCGTACTCACTCGTATCGATTTATACCGGCGCAGGCATCATGTTCCTTCTCGGAGCGTTTGTCATGATCCCGATCATGAGCCAGAAAGCACCGGAGACGTCGCAGGGCGCCCAGCCGATCCCGGCTGACATGGGCACGCATTAGCAATTTACTCTCGTTTGCGTTTATCGGCCGCATTAAAAGATGAAATGAGAATCACTTATCGCATTATACGACTCACAAGAAAAGCAACTCCCGCGAATTCGCGGGGGTTATTATTTCATAAAGAGACATAAATGGAATCGTTTACTTGTTAGGCGTGATGAAAAGTTTTAAAATGAGTGACACATGCTGGAAATACAGCTTTAGGAAGTGATGACGATTGAAGGCCCAACACATATTGATGGATTATTTAAAGGCCAAATGGTATTTATATGTTCTGGCCATTGTTTCCATTGCGAGCGCCAATATCATACAATCCTACTATCCCAAGCTGCTCGGTAGTTTTACCGATCAAGTACAGCAAGGCCAAATTACGCAACCGCTTATTGTCCGGTATAGCTTACTGCTGCTGCTGGTCGGTGTGTCCTTCGGTGTTCTGGGCGGTATCGGGCAATATATCGTCATGAGAATGGGGAGACTCTTTGAGTTCTTCACGCGCCAAAAACTGTTCGCCCATTTCACGACTTTAAGCGAACAGTTTTATTCCAAGAATGGCGTCGGCAAGCTCCTGAGCTATGTGATGAATGATGTAACCGCGATTAGAGAATCGATATCGATGGGCGTGAATCAAACCACGAATGCCACGATCATCATTCTGTCTGCAGTGACGATGATGCTGCTCAGCTCCATTCCGCTGTATCTGATTGCAGTTTGTGTTTTGCCTCTGACGGCGATTCCGTGGATTGTGACCCGAATCGGACCTGTCGTCCGCAAACGTTCCTTAGCGGTACAGGATTCCCTGGGCAAAATGACAGAAGCGGCGGAGGAACAATTCGGCGGGATTCGCGTGACGAAGAAGTTTGCGGTCGAGCCCATTATGATCCGGCGCTTCGGAGACGCTGTGAACCGCATTCGCGACAACCAACTGAATTTGGTTCGCGTATCGTCGCTGTTCCAGGCATTAATCCCGTTTTTAGGCGCTCTGTCCTTGGTGGTCACGGTCGCTTACGGCGGATATTTAACGATTCATCATCGGATCACGCTCGGTAATTTCGTAGCTCTTACTCTATATGTCCGCATGATGGTGAATCCACTCCAGCAAATCGGCAATGTCATCAATACCATGCAACGGTCGCGTGCTTCGCTCGAACGCATCAATGATCTGCTCGATGTGAAACAGGATATTGAAGAGGCTGATTGGTCCCGATCCTATGATTTGCGTGATGCCGGAATCACCATAAGCAATTTGTCATTTTCGTATCCTGATTCCGATCGGCAGGCTTTGCAACGAATCAATCTGACGATCGAACCCGGAAAAACAGTGGGTATTGTAGGGAAGACGGGAAGCGGCAAAACCACGCTGATGAAGCTGCTGCTCCGTGTTTATGATGCTCCGCAAGGAACCATCCGGATCGGAGACGCGGATATCCGCGAATTCACGCTGGAAAGCTTGCGTAGTCAGATCACTTACGTCCCGCAGGACTGCTTTTTGTTCAGTACGACGATCCGGGATAATATCGCTTTTTATCGCAGAGAGTCTGCTTTTGATAAGGTTGAGGATGCTGCCAAGAAAGCGCAGATTTATCGTAATATTACAGAGTTTCCGGATCAGTTCGAAACGAAACTGGGTGAACGCGGTATTACGCTATCGGGAGGGCAGAGGCAGAGAACCAGTCTGGCCCGCGGTATAATCAAGGATTCGCCGATTATGATTCTCGACGATAGTGTCAGTGCAGTGGATTCCATCACGGAAAAGAACATTATCAACATGATTCGGTCGGAGCGAAGGAATAAAACGACGTTGCTCATCGCCCACCGAGTCAGCGCCTTGAAGCACGCGGACGAAATCATCGTGCTGGACGAAGGGCGAATTGCCCAGCGCGGGACGCACCGGGAGCTTCTTGCGCAAGAAGGCATATACGCCACTCTTCATGCCATACAAGAGGAGGGGAGTCGCGATGCAGAAGACGTTTTCGCAAGAACAGCGGAACACGGGCACAATGGATGATACTGGGGCAACCAAGACTTCCTCCAAGTCGACATTCGGCTTTTTGCTTTCTTATACGAGACCGCATCGGGTGACCTTTCTGTTGTTTTTCTGCTGTACCGTGGTTGCCATCGCGGCGGATCTGCTGCAGCCCTATTTAGTCAAAGTGGCGATTGATGATAATATCATGATCGGCAAGAACGATTACCGCCAGTTGCTCATCATCTGCGCAATTTATTTGGGTTTATCCCTATCCAGCTTCCTTTTTACCTACTTGCAAAATAATTTGCTCCAATTTGCGGGACAAAGCATCATTGCCCGCATTCGCAATGATTTGTTTAAGCATATTACGAAGCAGTCGATGTCGTTTTTCGACCGTACGCCGAGCGGCAGCCTGATCACGAACGTGTCCAGCGATACGGAAACGCTCAATCAATTTTTTACTCAAGTTTTATTGAGCCTGATACGCGATGGGATGACCCTGATTTTCATTATCGTGATCATGTTCGAATTGAATGTCACGCTTACGCTCTATTGCTTGATTTTGCTGCCGATTATCGCTCTGATCGCCATTGGATTTCGAGCTTATATGCGGAAGACTTACCAAAACTCAAGAACTGCGTTATCCCGTTTGATCGCCTTTGTTGCGGAGAATCTAGCAGGAATGAACCTAATCCAAGTATTTCATCAGGGGAAAGAACAGCAAAGCCGTTTTACGGATCGCAACCAAACCTATTTGGGTGCCAATCTGCGGGAAATCCGCACCAATGTGGTATTTAACCGCTCTTTTGACATGCTGGGCAGTTTATCCATCGCTTTCGTCACTTGGCTGGGCGGGGAGGCGGTTTTTCACAAGACCATCGAGTTCGGTGTGCTTTATGCGTTTATTACCTATATTCGTCAGTTTTTTCAGCCGATCAGTACCATTACCCAGCAGTGGAATACGCTGCAATCGACCACGGTTTCCGTAAATCGGATCTGGAATATTTTTTCCTTTGAGCCCGAAGTTTCGGATGCCGCTGTTCTTCATGACGTGGACATGAAGCAGGTGAAAGGCCGGATCGATTTTAACCATATCCGATTCGCTTATCGGGAAGGAAGTCCGGTTATTCATGATCTTGACCTGCATATTCATCCTGGAGAAATGATCGGTATCGTCGGCACGACGGGGGCAGGGAAAAGCTCATTAATTAGCCTGCTATGCCGATTCTATGATGTGAATAGAGGGAGCATCATGATTGACGGCACCGACATTCGCGATATTCCGCAAGAAAAGCTGCACCGGCTGATCGGACTTGTCCAGCAGGAGCCTTATCTGTATTCGGGCAGTATTGTCGATAATATCCGGATGTTTGATGAGACGATATCGCGTGAAGAGGCCATCCGCGCTTGTCAGTTGGTGGGTGCGGATGTATTGATTGGGCGAATGAAACATGGTTATGATACCCTGCTGTCAGAGAGGGGAAGCGGACTGTCCGCAGGAGAGCGGCAACTGATTTCTTTTGCCAGAATAATCGTGTTTCAACCGAAAGTCTTAATTTTAGATGAAGCTACCGCGAATTTGGACTCGTATACCGAACAATTGATTCAGAGAGCGCTAAAGGTTGTCTCTGAGCAAAGGACGACTATAGTCATTGCGCATCGCTTGTCTACGGTGTTACAGGCGGATCGCATCATTGTGATGAGTGGCGGAAATGTTGTGGAGGAAGGAAGTCACCTGCAATTGCTGGAACTTCACGGTTATTATGAACAATTTTATTTGTACTCTCAAGGAAAAATGGAGGTCGGAGCAGGATAAGGTTGGTGGATAACGAGAACTTTGTCGCAAATCGGCCGGACCGCTGCTACCACTGCAAAACGGGCTTGTATAGCCATCTGCGCGATTTGGCCAACGAGCAGGGTTATCCTTACATTTTGGACGGCTCCAACATGGATGATCTGGGCGATTACCGTCCGGGTTTAAAAGCCAAGAACGAGCAGGGCGTGCGAAGCGTTTTACAAGAAGCGGGCCTGACCAAGGAGGAAATACGCATTCTTTCGAAGGAGCTCGGGCTGCCCACATGGAACAAGCCGTCTTTTGCCTGCCTGTCTTCGAGAATTCCTTACGGTACCAAAATTGAGAAGGAAAAAATCGACCAGCTGGACAAAGCGGAATATTTCCTCTCCCTGCTCGGCTTGATTGATTTTCGGGTATCAGCGGGGATATGACGGTAGCGGCTTTGACCGATGCCGGAGCCGACAGGAATTATATCGAAGAGGAACTGAAACGGATCAAGTTAGAGCCTTTTGCGTTGGAGTGGAACCGGGTCATTAAGCGAGGCATTTCGTCCCTGAAGTTTGACGTGATCCCCGACCCCGGGCATCCTCCCAAGCATCACCGGCATTATTCGGATATTGTGCAAATGATCGATCAGGGCGGATTCCAAGAGCGTATCACCGCATTAAGCCTGGCGATCTTCGGAAAAATTGCCGCCGCCGAAAGTAAAATCCACGGTATTCCGGTAGATAAGGTGAATTTTCATGAGGTGGGGGCGATCGACTCCATCGTGGATATTCTGGGGATCGCTTTGGCCATCGAAAGCCTGGGTGTGGACAAAATTATGTCGTCGCCGATTCCGTTGGGATCGGTTCGGGCGAACAAGAGCGCACGCATGGACACGATCTCACACACGATGATGCACATGGGCATGACCATGACCATGGACATAACCATCCGCATAAATGAGTTGCCGAGCGGTAAAGCAGTCCAATCCTCAGAATTGGACTGCTTTATTTGGGCTGAAAACCGGGCGC
>JAQBPQ010000276.1 GCA_028287445.1 Cohnella sp. | reverse complement strand
GATCCAGAAGCGATGGGGATTCCACGCAGCATGATAGTTCTCGGTAAACATTCCGGCAGGCATGCCATCAAGCATCGGGTTGCCGAATATGGCGTGCGGCTGGCTGAAGTTGAATTGGAGGAACTTTATACCCGATTCAAGGAGAAAGCGGATGAGCAGAAACTGATTACAGACGATGTTCTGATGCAGTTGGTCAGCGAGTCGACGAGCACATTCTCGGAGCCCTATACCTTGATCGACTTGCAGGTGCTGGCCGGTACGAGCCGCTCCCGAATGGCGTCCGTCACGGTACGATGCGCCGAGGACGGTGCGGAGGAAACGTTCGCCGGAACAGGTGACGGCCCTTTGGAGGCGGTCATCCACTGTATTCAACAGGCGATCCCGGTCGGAGCGGCATTCGAGGATTTGGAACTTCACTCGCTGTCCACCGGCGAAGATGCGTATGGCGAAGCGGTCGTCACCGTGATACACCACGGCGAGCGGTTCCGGGGAACGGCGATTCACCGGGATATTATTTTGGCGGCGGCCAAGGCCTATGTGTCGGCGTGTAACAGCGTTCTTCTCTCCGGACGCTCCGGTACAGAAGAAGGAAAACCAGCGGCCGGACAGTAAGCAAAAAAGGAGGTGTGGACAAACTTATCCACACCTCCTGTGAATAGTGTGCACAACCTTTCCAAAGCATTGGGGCAGTAAGATCCTGAATTTCGTGAAAATGGGATTAGTTTTTCACAGATTTGCTAGGCGTTCTGTGGATAAAGTGGATAAGTCGGTGGAAAACTCGACCATTTTACATGGAGTTAATAAAAAAGCTTGCGTAACGAAGTGTTCCGCCTTCGGCATTCGACACCGAACCGGCACCCGTCTGGCGCAAGCTGTGGATAAAACAGTGGATAAAAGGTTAAGAATTACTCGTCCAACAGAGCTTCCCATGCTGCATACGTTTCTTCCAGATTGTTCCGGAGTTCTTCCGTTTTTGCCTGTTTCTCCCGGAGCAAAACATAATCGGTGCTGACGCCTGGTGATGCCATTTCTTCCTCAAGGGCGGCGATTTCCGCCTCTAATCTGGCGATATCGCTCTCGGCCTGTTCCCGTTTGCGTGTCTTTGCCCGCTCCTCGCGTTTCGCCTGTTTGTCGGCTTCGTAATCGGTTGCCGGCGTCGGCGAATCAAGAGGAGAGGGGGCGCGGGCTGCCAGATCCCATTCGGCCATTTCACGTTTCTTCTGAACCATTTCGTCGTAGTTGCCGAGAAAATGACGGGCTCCGTCCGGATGCAGCTCGACAATGCGATCCGTGAGCCGGTTGAGAAAATAGCGATCGTGAGAGACAAACAGCAAGGTGCCCTCGTATTCTTCGAGTGCTCCTTCGAGTACTTCCCGGCTCATCAGATCGAGGTGGTTGGTCGGTTCGTCAAGCACCAAAACGTTCGCGTGCAGCAGCATCAGCTTCGATAGGGCGACACGGGCTTTCTCCCCGCCGCTCAACGAACTGATCGTTTTGCGCACATCTTCGCCGCTGAACAGAAAATTGCCGAGTACGGTGCGGATCTCCGCCTCCGGCTTATGAGGATAAGCACTCCACACTTCTTCGAGTACGGTATTGGAAGGACTTAACTCCCGTTGTTGCTGATCGTAATAACCAAGTGAAACGCCCGCCCCCCAGCGAATCGAACCGGTCCTGAGCTCCAGGCTGCCGACCAGAGCACGGAGCAGAGTCGTTTTACCGACGCCATTCGGCCCGAGGAGAGCGATGCGCTCTCCTCTTTTTACCTCTAGGGAAACGTTGCGAAACAGCGGATTCATGTCTTGTGAAGGCGCAGCCGACGCGTCATACACTTGCAGCACTTCTTTGCCGCTTCTGCGCTCGGTGGTAAAAGAGAAACTGGCCTCCCGCAAGGCGCCCGGTTTCTCCAGCCGCTCGATTCTCTCCAGCGCGTTGCGCCGGCTTTGGGCGCGGCGGGTCGTGGTCGCCCGGGCGATATTGCGCTGCACGAACTCCTCCATTTTGCTGAGCTCTTTGCGCTGCTGTTCATATTGCTTCAACTTCTGTGCGAAGCCGGCGGCTTTCAGTTCCATGAACCGGCTGTAGTTGCCCGTATAGCGCGTGGCGGAATGACGCTCGATTTCGACGATGGAAGTGATGGTAGCATCGAGAAAATAACGGTCATGGGACACGATGACCATGGCGCCGGAATAGGTCCGCAAATACTGCTCCAGCCAGGCAAGCGTATCAATATCCAAATGGTTGGTCGGCTCGTCCAACAGCAGCAATTCCGGCTGCACAAGCAGCAGCCTTGCAAGCGCCAGCCGCGTACGCTGTCCTCCGCTCAGGGAAGCAACCGCGGTGTCGGGAGCGAAGCTGCCAAAGCCCATTCCGTGCAGAACACTGCGGATGCGGTTGTTCATCTCGTAACCGCCGGATTCGCGAAACCGTTCGCTGAGATCGGCGTATTGGGCCAGCAGTTGCGCATATCGCACCGCATCTTCCTGTTCGGCAGGATTCGCAATTCGCGCTTCCAGCGTCTGCAGAACCTTGTCCTGATCCAACAGGGGACCGAAGGCCGAAGTCATTTCTTCTATTAAGGTGTGATGGCCTTGCAGTCCTCCGTTCTGCTCCAAATACCCGATGCGAAGCTCTCTGGGTTTGGAGACCGAGCCGTTATCCGCTTGCAGCTCCCCGGCCAAAATCCGCAGGAAGGTGGATTTGCCCGCCCCGTTGACGCCGACGAGTCCGATGCGGTCCCGTTCGTTAATTTGAATGGATACCCCCGTAAGAATAGGAGTCGTTCCATAGGATTTATGAATGCCGGACGCTTGCAAAAGCAAGGGGATCCCTCCGTATGATGGTTGGTTGTTTCTTGGCTTGCCATACGATTAAGTGTACCGTAAAACCGGAAAACCGTCCAAAATCGGCCGGGCAACGAAGCGGAGCACCTAGCTAGGCGGGATTCGTGGCGGAACAACTGGAAAAATGGTACACTTGCACTATATTTTATTGATTTTGAAATACGGACCGGCGGTGTCTGATAAGGCGGGTGAACCGCAATGGATTCCTCTCGGATCGGCATGGTCAAACAGGAATGGCGAATTCGAATGTCTGCTGTACGTGATGCGGTGCCGGCGGACGAAAGGATTGCTTGGTCGGAACAGCTGTGCCGGAATGTGGAACGGGAAGTGCTTAACCCGATGCGACGGCGGCTGGGCCGTGCTTTGACGGTGTGCGTGTATGCCGCCTATCGCTCGGAGGCGGATCCTCTTCCGTTGATTCTGCGCTGCTGGACACTCGGAGATACCGTGGTGGCACCACGGATGTCGGGCGGGAGCATGGAACTCCGTATACTGCGGGATCCGTCCGATTGGCAGCCGGGGAGATGGGACGTCCCGGAACCGGATCCGTCGCGCACCTTGGCTCTGCCTGCCGAACATCTGCCGGATATCGTGTTGGTCCCGGGTCTCGCCTTCCATGCGAATGGGAGCAGGCTGGGCTACGGCGGCGGTTATTACGACCGGTTTTATGCGGACGAACGCAGTCGCGGGAACGATCGAACAAGGTGGATCGGTTTCGCTTGGTCCATCCAACTGGCCCAGCATCCATTGCCGAGAGAAGCGCATGATTTGGTGCTGGATGCCGTGGCGACGGATGAGGCTGTCCTTTGGCGGCACAGAGGGGGAGAATGATGGAACAAATTCCGGACAAGCTGACGCATTTCAACGAACAAGGCCGCGCAGTGATGGTCGATGTCTCCGACAAGCCGGTGACGGCGCGCACGGCGGCGGCGGAAGCCCGAATCACGATGGCGCCCGACACGCTGCGCCGAATCCGCGAAGGCTCCGTTGCCAAAGGTGATGTGCTTGCGGTCGCGCAAGTGGCCGGGATTCAAGCGGCCAAGCGAACATCCGACTGGATTCCGATGTGCCATCCGCTGCCGCTCACCGGAGTGAACGTGCGATTTTCGGACAATGGAAAAGACGAGTTGACCGTTACGGCGGAAGTGAAAACAACGGGACGTACAGGGGTCGAAATGGAGGCGCTCACTGCAGTGTCGGCCGCGGCCCTGACCGTTTATGATATGTGCAAGGCAATCCAGAAGGACATGGTCATCGGTACGATTCGTCTGCTGGCCAAAACCGGCGGTGTTAACGGCGATTATGGCGCGAAACAACCGGAACACGAATAACGTCTTCGAACTCATGGGAGTGGAGGGAAGAAGCATGCGTTGGAAGGTCGCACTTCTGTCGGCGAGTGATAAAGGTTCCCGGGGAGAACGCGAAGATACGAGCGCTCAGGTCATACGGGAACTGGTAGAAGAAGAGCTTCACGGCGATATCATCGATTATCGCGTTGTTCCCGATGAACAAGGCGAGCTTCGCGCCGCGTTGATCGAGATGGCGGATTATTTTCAGACGGATCTGATTTTGACTACCGGCGGAATCGGGCTTGGCTTGCGTGATGTTACGCCCGAAGCGACCCTGATGGTCGCCGAGCGGCTGGTGCCGGGCATGGCCGAAGCCATGCGGGCCGCCGCGGTGCAGCGATCCATGTTCAACATGTTGTTCCGGGGTGTTTGTGCCATTCGAGGCAGAACTTTGATCGTCAATTTGCCTGGCGAACCTAAGGGTGTGCATGATCATCTCATGGCCATTATGGATGTATTGCCCGAAGCGCTCGAGCAGGTGTCCGGCCCGAGAAGGGAGAAGGAAGCATGACGGTGCCTGATCCCGGATCGGAAGAAAGAATAGTCGTCATGGGAACTTCCGTTTTGCGGGAAGTGAATGTGGAGAATGCCGTCGGTCTGGTTTTGGCTCACGATCTGACGCAAATTTTGCCCGGAACCTTTAAGGGGCGGCTTTTTCGAAAAGGACACCGCGTGACGGAGGCTGACATCCCGAAGCTCAAGGATATCGGCAAAGAGCATCTTTATGTGCTTGAACTGGCAGACGGCGATTTACACGAGGACGACGCCGCTTTGCGAATGGCCGTTGCGTTAGCCGGGGAGCACGTCGTGTATGGAGAGCCGCACGAAGGAAAAGTATCGATGAGGTCGGAGATCGGCGGGCTTACCGTCATTGATCGCGAAATGGTGGATGCCGTGAACGGAGTGGGCGAAATCGCCTTGGCTACGTTAACCAACCACCAGGTTGTGCGTGCCGGCGAAGCGCTTGCCGCGACCCGCGTCATTCCGTTGATCGTACCGGAAGCCAAGGTGCAGGAGGTCGAACGGATCGCACTCCGGTACCGGGACGATCATGGCGGCCGGGCTCCGGTATCGGTACGGCCGATGCGCCGTGTGCGGGCCGGACTGTTGACCACCGGCAGCGAGGTATTTTCCGGACGGATCGCCGACAAGTTCGGACCGGCGGTTAAGGCGAAACTCGAATCTCTGGGCTCCGAGCTGGTCGAGCAACGGTTCGCCCCAGATGATCGTCAAACAATTGTC
>JAQBPQ010000271.1 GCA_028287445.1 Cohnella sp. | reverse complement strand
GCATGCCTGGAGACGGTCTCGACAATGTGATGAACCCGCTCACCGGGGAATTCCGAAGGCTTGGCAATTTGACGCTGCATGGCGATTTCAAGGACAAAGATATCGGGATTCTCGTCGCTTCAAGCGTCAGTGCCAGCGGGTTTAGCTCCAACGGTCCCGAAAATGTGGTGACCGGCAGAGATACCCTGCTTACTGCCGTGGTGGACGAACAAGACTACGAGCGGGCGCAAAGCATCGTGCAGCAGGCTGGGGCATTATAGTACGTTTATGAAAGATGCGACTTTCGGCCCAGGAGCTGCAGCGCCGCTTGTTACGTTAATTCGTGGCGGATCACATCGGCGATCGTCTTGACGTACCGCTCGATTTCTTCGCGGTCGGGCCCTTCCGCCATAACGCGAATCAGAGCCTCCGTTCCCGATGGACGCACCAGAATGCGACCATTCTCCCCCAACGCTTCCTGCGCTTCTGCCACTGCGGCCAGAATCGCCGGGTTACCCGGATACAACGATTTATCGGCGACCCTCACATTGACAAGCGTCTGCGGGAATTTTCGCATGATCTTTTTCAGCTCGCTGAGCTTCTTGCCGGACGCAACCAGTGTGTCCGCAAGTTGCAATCCGGTCAAAATGCCGTCCCCCGTCGTGTTGTAGTCGAGGAAAATCACATGCCCCGACTGCTCACCGCCCAGGTTATAGCCTCCACGAACCATCTCTTCCATCACGTAACGGTCGCCGACGGCCGTTTGAGCTGTCCGCAAACCGTGAGATTTGGCCGCCTGGAAGAAGCCGATGTTGGCCATCACGGTTGTGACGACCGTATCTTGATTCAGCTTTCCAGCCCGCTTCATCGCATCCCCGCAAATGCAAAGGACATAGTCGCCGTCCGTCTCTTCGCCATTCTCGTCGATCGCGATCAGCCGATCCGCGTCGCCGTCGAATGCGAGACCCAGCGCCGCGCCATGCTCTTTCACCTTCGCCGCGAGCAGCTCAGGATGCGTGGAGCCGACGCCGTCATTGATGTTTAATCCGTTCGGGTCGGCACCGTAGGCGATCACTTCCGCGCCAAGCGCCCGGAATACATCCGGAGCCAATTCATAAGCGGCGCCATGCGCGCAGTCCAGAACGATTTTCAGCCCGTCAAACCGATTCCCGACGGTAGTCTGCAAAAATTCCAGATATCTGTTTTTGGCTTCATAATCGGTCGTCACCGTTCCGATACCACCGCCGGTTGGACGCGGAAGCGTGTCGTCCTCCGCATCCATCAACCGCTCGATTTCCTCTTCCGTCTCGTCTAACAGCTTAAAGCCGTCTCCGCCGAAAAATTTAATGCCATTATCCTCGACCGGGTTATGGGAAGCCGAAATCATGACCCCCGCATCCGCTTTACCTATTCTCGTCAAATAAGCAACTGCAGGCGTGCTCACGATACCGAGCCGAACAACATCCGCCCCAATCGACAGCAGCCCGGCCACAAGTGCGCTTTCCAGCATCGCTCCGGAAATCCGGGTATCCATGCCGATGACCACCTTCGGACGTTCAGACCGCCCCGCAAGCACAACCCCGCCGCAGCGGCCGATCCGATAAGCAAGCTCAGGTGTCAACACGCGATTGGCAACCCCGCGAACGCCGTCCGTACCGAAATATTTTCCCATCTGTCACCCATCTACCCTTCATTCTTTACTTCCATTCCGCATTCCTTAAGGAGTAGGAGTGGCTGTACTTCCCGCAGCCCCGTTAACCGCAGGCACACTGGGGCTAGCGCTGGCCGGGGCGGCAGCGGTGATCTCCACCGTCACCGCGGTCGTGCCTCCCGCCTGCTCGATGAACCGAGGCAGGTTCACCACCAGCGGAAACGTGTGCGTACCGGGACCTTTGCCGCTAAGATCGGCGAGAACTTGTACGTCACCCGGCTGCAGCTGGTTCAGTACCGCAGGAGCCCCTTTAAGGACAATATCCACTTTCTCCGTCGACGGATTCGTAATTTTAACAGTTAATCCATCACCCATTCCAGTCCAAGTCACGGGAAGTCCCTCAAGCGAACGAGTTTGAGACAGCACCACTTCGACATCCACAACCGTGTTGGCCGGAGCTATCTCCGTAATGGGTTCCACCGAGATGAGTGGTACCGTCATTTTGCCCGTTTTGGTCAAATCGCCCAGTTGTACGTCGGCCTCTACAAAATCAACCTTGTTGAGCGCTTCCTTGGAACCATAGATCGTAACCTGCCCCACATCCGGTTTAAATGACGCGATGCTAAGACCTGTCGGCATCTTGCCCAACATCCGGAACTGCAGCGGCACTATTTTAAATGGGTTGGTGATCGGCACTTCCACTTCCAACACCGCCGGATCGATGGCAGCCCCCTGGATCACACGGCCTTTTGTGTCGAATGCGGCCAGTTTGACGGCTTTGCTCTTGATCGTATTCGTCGTTCCGTTAACCGGAATGACCGCGCCCACGCTTTGCACTTGAGCCAGCGTACTCTTCGGAAGTGTAACATGTACCCGGTTGGTCGGTTTGACAATCGGCGTTCCGGCTATGTAACCATCTGCCGGGTTTCCTTCGGTTTGAATGTTGACTTCAAATTCCTTCGTCTGCAGTCCTTCTACCGTCACATTGACGGATGACGGTGAGATTCCATACAATTGGATCCCACGCGGCAGACGATCCACAACCAACGGTATCAGACGCTTGCCTTCGCCAACATTCCGTAAATCCATCTGCAGCCGGTAATCCTCTTTACGTGCAGCCAACAGATCGCTTTTCGTACCCCGAACCGTCAGCTTGACGGTCTGTGGCTCGATCCCGAGAAGCGTGAAGTTGCGTTCATCCAATCCGAAGGGCTCCACTTTGACATTCTCAATCGTCCTTGTTTCCATCAAGGCGGCCACATTGCTCGGGGAGTTTGCGGGGTCGAAATGAACCACAGCCCA
>JAQBPQ010000270.1 GCA_028287445.1 Cohnella sp. | reverse complement strand
CCAAGGACGGCGACAGCCGTTTATGCTTGATCATTCAGGATTCATAAGTGTGCACCACTCCTCTCTGAATGATCTCCGACATAAACATTTACCGCCGAGAAGAGGACGGCGACAGCCGTTTATGCTTGTTCATTCAGGATTCATAAGTTTGCACCACTCCTCTCTGAATGATCTCCGACATAAACATTTACCGCCGCGAAGAGGACGGCGGCAGCCGTTTATGCTTGTTTCCATGATTTTTTAACTCAGGGACTTGAAAACGAAAGACAAAATCAGTATCATAAGAAATGGTTATTAGCACTTGACTCGATCGAGTGCTAACAACGTAATATTCAACCAAATCTAGTTGATTTAAAAAGGAGGCTATTTTCATGATCAGACCTTTGGGTGAGCGCGTACTGGTAGAAGCGAGCGCGAAAGAGGAAAAAACGGCAAGCGGTATCGTACTGCCGGACAACGCTAAGGAAAAACCGCAAGAAGGCAAAGTGGTAGCAGTAGGCAGCGGATCGCTGAACAAAGACGGACAGCGTGTTGCGCTGGAAGTGAAGGAAGGCGACCTCGTTCTGTTCTCCAAATACGCGGGAACCGAGATCAAGTACGAAGGCAAAGAGTATTTGATTATGAAAGAAAGCGACATTCATGCCATTATCGGCTGAATGACTTTAAGGCCGAACACATAACGAGAACGACAAAGGCCGCCGAAGCGGTGAAACTACGCTATTCAAATCAAGGAGGGTACTTACGATGGCGAAAGAAATCAAATTCAGCGAAGACGCGCGCCGCGCGATGCTTCGCGGGGTAGACGCCCTGGCCAATGCCGTGAAAGTGACGCTCGGACCGAAAGGCCGCAACGTCGTCCTGGAGAAAAAATTCGGTTCCCCGCTCATCACGAACGACGGTGTGACGATCGCCAAGGAAATCGAACTGGAAGACGCGTTTGAGAACATGGGCGCACAATTGGTTAAAGAAGTCGCGACCAAAACGAACGACGTAGCCGGCGACGGCACGACCACCGCGACGGTTCTCGCGCAAGCGATGATCCGCGAGGGCTTGAAGAACGTCACGGCAGGCGCCAACCCGATGGTCGTCCGCAAAGGTATCGATAAAGCGGTCCGTGCTGCGGTGGAGCAACTGAAAACGATCTCCAAGCAAGTCGAAGGCCGCAACAATATCGCGCAAGTCGCCTCTATCTCCGCCGGCGATGATGAAGTCGGTCAACTGATCGCCGATGCGATGGAAAAAGTCGGCAAAGACGGCGTTATCACGGTTGAAGAGTCCAAAGGATTCCAAACGGATCTGGAAGTCGTGGAAGGGATGCAGTTCGATCGCGGCTACATCTCCCCATACATGATCACGGACACCGACAAAATGGAAGCCGTGCTCGAAAACCCGTACATCCTGATCACCGACAAGAAAATCGCCAACATCCAAGAGATTTTGCCGGTGCTTGAGAAAGTCGTTCAAACGGGCAAACAACTGCTCATCATCTCGGAAGACATCGAAGGCGAAGCGCTCGCTACTCTCCTCGTTAACCGTCTGCGCGGCACGTTTACATGCGTCGGCGTGAAAGCTCCGGGTTTCGGCGACCGCCGGAAAGCAATGCTGCAGGATATCGCGGCTCTGACGGGCGGCACCGTGATCACGGAAGAACTCGGTCTCGAACTGAAATCGACGACTCCGCAGCAACTGGGTTCTGCCCGCCAAATTCGCGTCAACAAAGAAAACACGATCATCGTTGACGGCGCCGGCAACAAAGCCGACATCAACGCCCGCGTCAACCAGATCAAAGCGCAAATCGAAGAAACGACTTCCGACTTCGACCGCGAGAAGTTGCAAGAGCGCCTGGCGAAACTCGCCGGCGGCGTAGCCGTCATCAAAGTCGGCGCCGCAACCGAAACCGAGCTCAAAGAGCGCAAGCTGCGCATCGAAGACGCCTTGAACGCTACCCGTGCTGCCGTTGAAGAAGGCATCGTTTCCGGCGGCGGTACAGCGCTCGTCAACGTATATGAAGCCGTTGCGGCCGTTAAAGCGGACGGCGACGAAAAAACGGGCGTGAACATCATCCTTCGCGCACTGGAAGAGCCGGTCCGCACGATCGCTACGAACGCCGGACAAGAAGGCTCCGTCATCGTCGAGCGCCTGAAGAAGGAAGCTCTCGGTACGGGCTACAACGCCGCTACCGGCGAATGGGTCAATATGTTCGAAGCGGGCATCATCGATCCGGTGAAAGTGACCCGTTACGCGCTGCAGAACGCGGCATCCGTCGCAGCCATGTTCCTTACCACTGAAGCGGTCATCGCCGACAAGCCGGAGAAAGATAAAGCCGGCGGCGGCATGCCGGGCGGCATGGGCGGCATGGGCGGAATGGACATGATGTAATACTTGCAGGCTGCGCCTCACGCGCGGCTCGCTTAAAGAACCTTGCCAGGGGAAACCTTGGCAGGGTTCTTTTTTTGCAATAAAGTAGATGATAAATCGCTGGCTAATATCGAAGCTATCAAGTAGAATAAACTTGTATATAATGAAACATAGTTTCACACAATGGAACTTATTCATTGGTCTGAGAGCTCTTATTTGTTTGACATCGGCGTGTTTTCCTATTCTGAATCGTAAAAATCCCGCCCATCAGGAGTTCATGCATGAATCGTATTCAATTGTTTTTTCGTTCTTATCATCCGATCGTTCTATCGCTTGTCTTTGGGCACGGGCTGTCGAGAATCGGCTCTTCGATGAGTTTGCCTTTTTTGGCGCTATATTTGGCGAACACAACCGATATGAGCAAAACGATGATCGGAGTCGTGGTCGGAGCCGGCGCTTTGGTTGGAACGTTCGGCGGCTTCATCGGGGGAGCGTTGTCCGACCGGCTCGGACGACGGGCCATTATGTTTACGGCCTTGTTTCTGTGGTGCCTGGTGTTTATCGGATTTGCCGTAGCCAAACTGCCGCTGATGTTCATGTTTTTGAATATGATCAACGGATTGTGCCGATCCTGGTTCGAGCCGGTGTCGCAAGCCTTAATGGCGGATTTGACGGAACCCGGGAAACGATTAAAAGTATTCTCCATGCGTTACATGGCGGCTAACTTCGGAGTATCGGTCGGTCCGCTGCTCGGGGCATGGCTTGGGACCGGCAATGGTTCTTTGCCTTTTCTGGTGACCGGCTTCATCTACCTGCTGTATGGAGCGGTGCTGTATTCGTTGCTGCTGTCGTTCGGAATCAAGGAAATCGAGGCTCCCAAAAAAGAAAAAATTACGTTGGCCGCAGCCTGGCAAGTGGTACGGCGGGATTCCTGCCTGAAATTGTTTCTGATCGGAGCCATTGTCGTAGGCATCGGCTATTGTCAAATGACGGTCACCTTGTCGCAGTACGTGTCGGACGGTTTTGAGCACGGGGTGCGCTTATTCGCTGCATTGATGTCGGTGAACGCCGTCACCGTGATCACGCTCCAAATTCCGATTAGCCGCTGGGCGGAGAAGTATTCACCACTGGTCGGTATCCACGTTGGAAACGTGCTTTTCGCGGCAGGATTGATCGGATTCGCATTTTCCGCACACTGGCTGGGTTTGGCTTTGTCCATGGTCGTTTTTACGCTTGGTGAAATCTTGAACTATCCTGCAGGCAGCGTGCTGTTGGACCGGCTTGCTCCGCACGGGATGAGGGGTACTTATTTCGGGGCTCAGACATTCGGAAATTTGGGCCAGTTTATCGGACCTTGGGCCGGCGGATTCCTGCTGGGGGCCTATAATGGAGCGGTGATGTTTACGGTCATGGGTGTTGTTGTCTTGTGCGCTTCTTTCTTTTATTGGGCCGGACAGCGGGAGTTTATCGAAAGGAGCCGTGCACGCGCATGATGATCGAACAAGCGTCGAAGAGTGATTTGCCGGGCGTTGCCGAGCTTTTTGCAGCTTGCATCCGGGATATGATGGCTAGGGGAATCGACCAATGGGACGAGTCTTATCCCGACGTGGAGATCAACCGATGGGATTACGAGAATGGCTCTTTGTTTGTTGGCCGCAACGAAGAAGGGAGCCCCGCCGGGGCGCTCACGATCGATGAGAACCAGGCGGCCGAGTACAAGCAGATCCCATGGCGATACTCGGACGGCAAAATACTGGTGTTACACCGTCTAGCCGTTCATCCCCAAGTTCAACACAGGGGAATCGCGCGAGAGTTGATGGCGTTTGCCGAGGAGTACGGGAGAAACCAGGGGTATGCTGCGATCCGGTTGGATGCCTATAGCGGTAACCATCGGGCCATTCCTTTTTACGAAAAGCTGGGATATGAACGTCGTGGACAAGTCCATTTTGCGAGGCGGGAGAAGCCGTATTATTGTTTTGAGAAATCATTGCTTTACAGATACGAAAACCCCCGGACCTGAGATTAACGGTTCCGTTGTGAGGTGCAAAAAACGAAATCGGATGCTAAATGACTCAACAATTGACAGTGTCTACTTCATCAAACGCTACAAAATTGGCGACCGAATGGGTCGCCATCTTCTTTATTCAACGGGAAGTTATGCGTGATAAAAGTGGCTTGGGAATTTCAATAACCAGCCCGGTAAATCGGACCCATTAGCTGAAAGAACTGGAACCGGACGGGTTGACCGTATTATCTGAAAATGCTTCCAAGGCCGAATACGGGATGATAGCTTTTTTCAGACCATCGGTTGACATCTCATCCCGAAGTAACTAAAATGGTTACAACGGTGGTGATGCCATGTGAAGCAGATCAGCAGCAGATTTTCCATCGCTGTCCATATCCTTTCCCTGATCGCCATCAGTTCCAAAGACTGTACCGGCGATTTCATTGCGGACAGCGTGAACACGAACCCCGTGATTATCCGAAGGATTATAGGGATGCTCAAGAAGGCGGGCCTGGTGGAGGTTCGTTCCGGGGTGGGCGGCGCTTCCTTGCTGAAGGATCCGGATCAAATTTCGCTTCTGGACGTCTACCGCGCCGTAGAAGTCATCGAAGATGGCAAGTTGTTTAATTTTCACGACGAGCCGAATCCCGCCTGCCCGGTGGGCCGGAACATTGAAGCCGCCCTCCGATCGGAAATGATGGAAGCCCAGTCCGCGATGGAACAGAGGTTGTCTCAAGTAACCTTGGACCAACTGACCGTTCAGTTTCAATAATAAAAGCTCTTCATGGGCTTTTTTTATATCGATGTTGTAATCAAAGTTGTTATAACGACATTGATTACAACAATCCAACAAAAACGGAGGAATTACGATGAAAATTTCAGTGACTGGCGCGACAGGGAAATTGGGATCGATCGTGATAGAGACACTGTTAGAATCCGTACCGGCTGCCAATCTGGCGGTCAGCGTTCGAAACCCGGAAAAAGCGGAAAGTCTGCGTGCCCGCGGCGTGGAAGTCCGGCAGGGGGATTTCGACCAACCGGAAACGCTGGATCAGGCGTTCGCCGGCGTGGACCGGCTCCTGATCGTGTCCGCGGATGGGGACAATGAATCCCGGATTCGTCAGCATCAAGCTGCCGTATCGGCCGCCAAGCGCGCCAACGTGGGTTTCATCGCGTTTACCAGCCTTGGGAATGCAAGCGAAAGCCCACTGTTCCTCGCCCCGGTGCATCGCGCGACTGAGGAAGCCATCCGCCAAACCGGAATTCCTTATTCCTTCTTGCGTAACAATTGGTACCTGGAGAACGAGACCGGCACCGTTCAAGCCGTTCTCAGGGGAGCGCCTTGGCTGACCTCTGCGGGTTCCGGTAAAGTAGGCTGGGCGGCTCGCCGCGATTATGCGCAGGCGGCTGCAGCCGTCCTGGCCGGCAACGGTCATGAGAATACCGTCTATGAGCTTTCGGGCAAACCGATTACCCAAGGGGAACTGGCATCGATCCTTGCCGGCGCCCTGGGTCGCGATGTCCCCGTACAACAAGTCGATGACGATACCTATGCCGGTATCATGGCCGGAGCAGGTGTGCCTGAACCGGTGGTTCCCATTCTCGTCGCGATCCAGAGCGCGATTCGCGACGGCGCGTTGGACATCGAGAGTGGCGATTTTGAGAAATTGCTGGGTCGGCCGATCACGCCGCTCAGAGAAGTTCTTCGTCAAATGGTGAGCGAAATTCAGTCTTAAAGCACGCGAAACAACCAAAGGGGCTGTTCCATAAGGTCTAATACGACCCGAGGTATAGCCTCTTTTGCATTCGAAGCCGGTTAAACTTTAAAGGATGCCACCGAGCGGTTCAACTGTCCGACAATGTCCTCTAGACGCTCCGACGCGCGGGCGATATTCTCCACCAATGCGAGCTGTTCCTCCGTCGCCGCGGCAACATTCTGCGCTTTGCCTGCGATTTCGCGGGCAGAGGAAGACTGCTGCTCCATGCTTGCGGATACTTCTTCCGAGCTGGCCGACATTTGCTCCGTTACCGCCGAAGTGTCCTGGATCTGCGCCGCCACCTGCTGAATGGATAACACAATCGTTTGGAAGCCCTGAGCGACCTCTTCCATAATACCCGAACCTTGTTCCGCTTGTTTCCTCGTCGTTTGCATGTGGGAGGAGGCTCTGTTTATTTCCTTTCTGGTTTCGGCAATCAAAGCGTTGATGACGCCCGCAGATTCCAGAGAACCAGCCGCCAGCTTGCGGATTTCCGCGGCGACTACTGCAAAGCCCCTGCCTTGTTCCCCGGCACGGGCTGCCTCTATGGAAGCATTCAGCGACAGGATTCCCGTCTGATTCGCAAACTCGGTGATCCGTTCGGTGATTTCTCCGATTTGACCGGATTTCTCGTTCAGGACGGTGATGCTGCGACTCAAGTCTCCGATCGACAACGTCATCTCTTCCAATTGTTCCTTGAGCTGGAACAGCTTATCGTTGCCTTGTTCCGCCTGGCGGTTGGTCTGCGCAGAATGCTCCGAGATCACCCCGGTACTCTCGGCGATTCGTTGTACCCCGACGGCCATCTGTTCCATGGCGGTGCCGGACTCTTCCGCGATTTTGGATTGGACTTCGACCAGCGAAGTCACTTCCTGGATGTTCTGCGCCACATGTTCCGCAGAAGAAGCGGATTCCCGGGCTCCGACCGACATTTCCTCGGAAGCTGCGGCCACCGAGCGCGCATTGTCCGTAATTTGTCCGATCAGTTCCCGCATGTTGCCTGTCATCGTATCGACGGAATGCAAGATTTGCCCCATCTCGTCTCGAGGATATCGGGCCTCTGCAGGTGTCTGCAGATCCCCTTCGGAAATCCGGTGTGTACGGACGAGCACGGCTTGAACCACACGGCTGATTTGCCGGATGATCAGGTAGCCCAAAAGCAGCAGCACCAGCCAGGCGGCGGCCAGAGCGGAATAAATGGTGATATTGGTTTGATTTTTTTGCTTCTCGATCTCTGAAATTTTGCCTAAAGCATACGTTTCGAGGATATTGTTGAAATCGTTGATCCCAGCGCGGGCTGTCACAAATTTGGCCGTCAGATCCCGTGCCTGATCGGCCGGGAACGCATTTTTGTGGATATTCTCTCCTGCGGCGTAGGTCCACTGGTTGTAATTAAGCACAACCTGTGTGATCGTTTCTTTTAATGTGTGGCCGTCTGTTGATTTTAAAGTATCTGCCAAATTGTATTCCTTGAGGAGGTTAACGGTTTGTTTCAGCCGGTCATTAACTTGGGCCGCATTGTCTTGGAAGTCTTTAAGCGCGGTGTCGTGTTCCGGGCCTGCGGCGTTCAATTGAACCGCCTGATAAGCGGTGAGGGATCGATACATGTCCCGGTCGGCGCCCAGGACAAACGAGTCGGTTTTGTAGGTCGTGTCATATAAAAGTCGGGTCATCTTGTCGATGTTGGAGGCGTTAAGCTGAAGAAGATAAGCGGCGGTAGCGGCGAAAAGCACAAGCGGGATGAGCAGCATGGCGAACAGTTTCGTTCGTACGGACAGGCGGCTTAACATGTAGGTTATCTCCTTCAATTATGTACTCATCTGTTGCAGTTACTTAAACGCCGGATGATAGAGCTTTCAATTTGACAAAATAATACACCTTTCACTTCTTTCCATTTTATATGGGATTGGTTAAAATGTCACCTAGGGCCGAATATTTTGATAACACCGGCAGCAACTAAAGGAGGAATCGCTATGCATTATCGCCGAATGGGCCGCACCGGCCTGAAAGTGAGCGAAATCAGTTTGGGAAGCTGGCTGACCTACGGAGGATATGTGGAGCGGGAACGTTCCGCAGAGGCCATCCGCAAAGCGTATGAGCTGGGTGTGAACAGCTTCGATACCGCGAACGTCTACCACCAAGGTGAAGCCGAGAAGGTCATGGGCACCGTTTTAAAAGAATACCCCCGCGACAGCTATGTGCTCGCCACCAAGGTTTTCTGGCCGATGGGCGAAGGTCCCAACGATCGCGGGCTATCGCGTAAACATGTGACCGAGCAATGCCACGCCAGTTTGTCCCGTTTGGGCATGGATTACGTAGATATCTATTACTGCCACCGGTTTGATCCGGAGACGCCGGTGGACGAAACGCTTCGCGCCATCGATGATCTCGTTCGTCAGGGTAAGGTGCTGTACGTTGGGGTCAGCGAGTGGACTGCTGCACAAATGGCGGAGGCATTGGGAGTCGCCGACCGTTATCTGTTGGATCGAATCGTCGTCAACCAGCCGCAATACAACCTTTTCGAACGCTACATAGAGAAGGACATCATCGCTCTTGGCGAAGCGAAGGGGATCGGCCAAATCGTGTTCTCCCCGCTTGCTCAAGGCTTGTTGGCCGGGAAATACGATTCGATCGACAACATTCCGGCAGACAGCCGCGCCGCACAGCTGGAATGGGTGCGCAAAGGCATTACGCAAGAGAAAATCGACAAAGTGAAACGGTTGGCTGTTCTCGCGAGGGATAATGGGCTGACGACCGGTCAACTGGCACTCGCCTGGATTCTCCGCCAGCCCAACGTGGCCAGCGCGCTGGTCGGTGCGAGCCGTCCGGAGCAAGTGGAAGAGAACGTGAAGGCGTCCGGCGTAGTCTTGTCCGCCGACACGCTTGCGGCGATCGAAGAGATTGCAGGCAGCATGGTGTAAGACGGCTGGTGAAAAAGAAATCCCGGTTCCGCGAGTCAGCGGAGCCGGGATTTTGGCGTATATGCACCGATTAAAACGAGTACAGCAGCGATTGGCCATGTGCGGCAGATGTAACGATAGTTTGGAACGTTACAGATCCGAATTAACGCGATTTCCCGCAACCGTACGTTCGAACTCCTCGCGAACCCGTCGAGCCAGTTCCGGATCGGTCAACATGTCGTTTGCTGTGAATGCCAGCATCGTGGCTCCAAACACCATGGCGTCGTAAGCCCGATCCAATTGGGCGGCATCGCGGAATTCCACGGTATGCAGATTGTATGGTTGATCAACCACGCGAATAAACGGGTGTACTGCCGGACAGCGGAGCGAGACGTTGCCGAGATCGAGCGATCCGTGGTCGTTGGCGGTGTGAATTTCCTCCGGAGCAATGCCCGACTCGATGAGGTTCGCGGTGAAAGCAGCAGAAATCGCTTCATTGGTACGCAACTCGTCGTAAGAGTACTCATCATTGGTCGTCGTGAGCTGGCAGCCGGTGGCCAGCGCCGCGGCTTCCGCACATGCCTTGACTCGGCGGGTCAGCTCGTCGGTATAGGCCCGGGTCGCAGCGCGGGTGTAGAAGCGGGCAACGGCATAATCGGGAATGATATTGGGAGCCTGTCCGCCATGGGAGATAATGCCGTGAACCCGGGCATGGCTCGGCGTCTGCTGCCGGAGTGCATTGACGGAATTGAAGAGCTGAATGACCGCATCCAACGCGTTGATGCCTTGATCCGGATTGGCCGCGGCATGAGCCGCTTTGCCATGAAATTCAAACTTCAGCGCGTCCATCGCAAGCGAAGAGCCGGATTTTTCAAAATGGTGGTACGGATGCGCCATCATAGCCACATCGCAATCGTCGAACAGGCCGGCGGCCGCCATGTCGACCTTGGCTCCCATGGTTTCCTCGGCGGGCGTTCCATAGACGCGGATCGTGCCCCCCGTCTCATCGACGACGGCGCGCAAACCTGCTGCGGCGCCGAGCGCCATCGTGCAGATGAGATGGTGGCCGCAGGCGTGCCCGATTTCCGGAAGCGCGTCATATTCGGCCAGAATGGCCACAACAGGTCCGGGCTTGGCGGACCGGTATTCCGCGATAAAAGCGGTGGATAACCCGAGGGTGCCGCGCTCCACCCGGTAACCGAGCTGTTCCAGCTCTTCGGTAAGGCGTGCGGAAGCCAGCTTCTCCTCATGTCCGAGTTCGGGATGGGCCCCGATGAACGCGGCGATTTCTTTCAATTTCGGCGCATGGCCGGCGATGGTTTCTCGAATCTTATTTTTAAGAGGGTTCATTGTCCTGCTCCTTGTTTCAGGTTATCTTCATCGTACGTTTCCGGTGGGGAACAATCAAGGGGAGGCAAAATCGTTCTCGGCACCCGGTTGTTCAGGGACGGCGGCGTCATCTTGGAGCAGGAACACGGGAGTTTCTCAGCAAGGTGTTGTAGTTGCATAAGCTCCTTTTGCCAGTAAAAGCGTACCTTATGGTGCGTTTTTTTTGTTTGATGCCAACTTCACATGTCGTAAATTTATAGTTCATTGACACAAAAGTGCATTTATTCGTGCCTGTTGTGTGTGTTATCCTCTTGTTGTCGTATATTTAAAGTAAAGGGTGAAGCCATTGATCCGGATCGGCATGATCAGTTATTGGCATGTGCACGCGGAAGATTATACGAGACAGGTGTTGAACCATGCGGACACCGAGCTCGCCGCGATTTGGGACGAACTGCCGGCGCGCGGCCAAGAGAAGGCGGCGAAGTACGGCGTTCCGTATTTTGCCTCGCTTGACGAGATGCTGGCGTTGCAAGACATCGATGCGGTGGTGGTGGACGCTCCGACGAACATTCACCGCGAAGTGATGGTCAAGGCAGCCAAAGCCGGCAAACATATTTTCACGGAGAAAGTGGTAGCGGCTACATACCGGGAGGTTCGGGATATTGTGGATGCCGTCCGCGAGGCCGGCGTCAAGCTGACCGTATCGCTCCCACGGCTGTATGAAGGTTATACGGAAGCCGTCGAAAAGGTGTTGGCGGAAGGGTTGTTAGGCCGGCTTACGCTGGCGAGGGCGCGTTTGTCGCACAACGGGGCAACGGCGGACTGGCTTCCTGCGCATTTTTACTCACTGGAGCAATGCCGGGGCGGCGCTTTACTCGATCTTGGCTGCCATCCGATGTATCTGGTCAGGAGATTCCTTGGCGTACCCGATGCCGTCACCGCTTCGTACGGTTATGTGACGGGCAAGGAAGTGGAAGACAATGCGGTCGCAATGCTGCAATATGCCAGCGGCGCGGTGGGAATCGTCGAAGCCGGCTTTGTGAACAGCCATTCCCCTTTCAGTATTGAGCTTCACGGCACCGAGGGTACCTTGCTGTTCGGCTTCCCCGAGGAGCGTATGCAGCTCCGCAGCAATAAACGGGGAGACGGATGGGAAGACGTCAAGCTGCCTGCGAACCGGCCGATGGCATTCGATCAATGGGTCGGACATATTCAAAACGGAACCGAAGCGACGGATAACATCACGATGGCGGTGGATTTGACGCGCCTGATGGAAGCGGCGAACCGTTCGGTAACGGAGAAACGTGTCGTGCAGTTGGACGAGTTGGCCTGACTTACGCAAGCCGCTTGAAGGAAGGAGTCGAACACCATGAATCGGAACCCTGATGCCGTCTCTGATGAGAGGGCGCGTGCCGACCGTAAGCCTGGCCATAAACCGTTCCCGTTCTCACGGATGTTCGGCAAGCCGGATGCGCTGGATCGTCTGGATATCCGGTTCCGATGGGGGGATTACGGCATTCGTGTGCTGCGCTGTCATTTGACGGCATTCCAACCGGGGTACGTCATTCCTTTTCATAAACACTCCGAATTCGAGTTTCACTTCATACCCAAGGGCAAAGGTAAACTCATTTTGGCGGGTCGGCCGTTCGCTCTGCATGAAGGCTTGTTTTATCTCACCGGTCCTGACGTCGTTCATCAGCAAGAATCGGATCCCGACGATCCGATGCATGAGCTGTGCTTGCATTGCGAAATCGTTCCGCTGTCCCGGGGCCAGGACAACGTCGGGGATTTCGGCGAGGCGCTGGAGCGGCGAGAAGCGGAAGAGTGTGTCGAAACGCTGCGGACGGTTCCTCTCGAACCTGTGTTGGACAGTTACCATGCTATGGGATCATTCTTGGAGGCTTACCGCTTATGGGAGGAACAACCGCTGGGATTTAACACACTAATGAAGCAGGCGATCGTACAAATCCTCCTCCGCACCGCCCGGATTTACGCAAGATCGAGCCGGATCCCAACCATCCCCGAGCGGGATATGAACGATCACCGTTTTCAGTTGGCTTCGCAATATATCCTCGATAACGAGAGCTCGCCGCTCTCACTCGAAGAAGTGGCGGAGCGGGTGAACATAAGCCCGCGGCAGCTTCAACGGATTTTCAGGAGCGAGGGCCAGACGACGTTTCGCGATTATGTGGAAGATGTCCGCCTTTCGGCGGTATGCGCGGAGCTGATCCGAACCGACCGTCCCGTCGAAGATATTGC
This sequence comes from Cohnella sp., assembly GCA_028287445.1. Lineage (GTDB taxonomy): Bacteria > Bacillota > Bacilli > Paenibacillales > Paenibacillaceae > Cohnella. Next base: position 1,094 of record JAQBPQ010000270.1, on the reverse strand, counting down.
GTTGGAGCATGGTTTTAGTACGCCGAACTATTTGTTTCCCGTATTCAAAGACAAATTCGGAATGACACCAACGGCTTATCGGCGCTCACACAGCGGTGCAGCCGGGGTGTCCGACAACCTTACTCGGAAGGAAGTGCGGTCTTGACCCACAAACTCAAAATCGGCATTATCGGCAGCGGAGGAATCGCCCGTTTTCATGCGGAGGCGTATCAAAAATTACCTTATGTGGACCTTGTCGCGGTAGCAGACGTGGTACCGGGACGCGCCAAACAATTCGTCGAATCGTTAGGCCTGACCGATGCCCAAGCGTTCGACAACCATATGGATTTGTTGAAGCTGGATCTGGACGGCGTCAGCATCTGCACGCCGAACGTATCGCATCACCGGACGTCGGTCGACGCCCTGCGCGCAGGCAAGCAGGTGCTGCTCGAGAAACCGATGTCGGTTACGCTCGATCAAGCCCTCGATATGGTGAAAGCGTCCCGCGAGACAGGCAACATGCTGACGATCGGTTTTCAGCCCCGCTATGATCCGAATATGAAACGGCTGCAGGAAATCGTCCAATCCGGACGGCTCGGCAATGTGTACTACGTGGAAACAGGCGGCGGCAGACGCCGCGGAATGCCAGGAGGCACCTTCATCAGCAAGGAATTGGCCGGCGCAGGCGCCATGGCGGACATTGGCTGCTACTCGCTCGACATGGCGCTGAACACGCTGGGTCATCCGCGGCCGCTCACCGTATCGGCGTATACGTCGAATCATTTCGGCCGCAACCCGTTGTACCATCCCGAAGCCGACCGGTTCGAGGTGGAAGATTTCGGGGTCGCCATGGTCCGTTTTGAAAACGATATGGTGCTTCAATTCAAAATCTCTTGGGCCATGCATATGGATACACTGGGATCCACGCTCTTCCTCGGCAGCGACGCGGGTCTGAAGGTAACCCCGTTCGGCTCCGGCCCGTGGTCGGGCGTGTGGGACGGAAACATCGGTTCCATGACCGTGTTCCACGATGAGTTCGGTGGACACACCGAGACGCCGGTTCCGCTCATCTCCCACTCGATCAATCTGTTCCAAGCCAAAGTTCATGATTTCGC
>JAQBPQ010000268.1 GCA_028287445.1 Cohnella sp. | reverse complement strand
CTCCACCGACAGATCGAGGTCCTCATAAGTGGCCGCCATATTCGAAACCTCGGGCGGTCCGAAAACTTCCACCGCCCACTGGTGCGCATTACCCGCATTCGTCAGGGGTGCCACGGAAATTTGGCGTCCGTCCTCCACGAAGGACAAGTTAAAGGCGCCGCTCTGCACATCCATGAAAGCTTCGGATACAGACGCCACCCATCCTGTGGTCCCCAAATACGCATAGATTTCCCCTTCCTCGAGCACTCCGGCTCCCAGCGTCGCGGCACCGGCATCCCCGATACCGCAGAGAACGGGCGTGCCAACCGTAAACCCGGTGTCGGACTCCCCTTGTGCATGCACGTAACCGACCACCTCGTCGGAACGGACAATCGGAGGCATTTTGAACCAACTCACGCCATAGGCTTCGAGCCAGCGCTCCATCCAGGTTCTCGATCGGATCTGCATGCATCCGGCCGTCGCGGCCGATGTGGGATCCGTCACGCAAACGCCGGTCAGTTGCCGGATGACATAGTCTTTAGAACTGATCAGGAAACTATGGGTGCGCGCATAGATTTCGGGTTCGTGCTCCTTCAGCCATATGATTTTGGGAAAGGTGAGCGTGCCGTCCATATGATTCCCGGTTTCCAGATGAATGACCTCGTCCCCGAGCTCATCCCGGAGCCTGCGCGCCTGGTCTGTGCCCCTGCCGTCCGAATAGAGGATGGCAGGGCGCAGCGCTTGCCCGCCCGCCCCGACCGGAATGCAATCCTGCATTTGCCCGCTGAAGGTGACTAGCACGATGTCCTTGGGCTTCACGCCGGCTTGGAACCAGGCTCTGGAAATCCGAATGACCGCCGCGTACCAAGATTCGGGATCCTGCTCCACTTGCCCGTGGGATTGCTGCAGGGTGAGCGTCACGTTGTTCTCCAAATGAATGCCCGTACCCTCTCCGACCAATACGCCCTTTACGTTGGTCGTTCCGATGTCGAAAGAAGCGATAAACTTCATCTCTTCCTCTCCCGTCCCAGTTTTTGCGACAGCACCGCCGAGATGACGATGCAGCCGGTGATGACATCCTGCATGTATGTGGGCACTTCAAGAATGGTCAGCCCGTTTGCCAAAATACCGATAATCGCCGCACCGACGAACGTTCCCCATATATTCGGAATGCCTTCCTTAAACGAGGTCATCCCGAGGAAAGCCGCCGCATAAGCGGACAAGAACATTCCGTCACCGGCGGTCGGATGCGCAGAACCGAGCCTCGATGCCATCAGGACGCCGGTTAAAGCGGCCAGCATGGCGCATAAGGCGAACGCCGCGTTTTTGTTGCGGGCGACATGTACACCCGCAATGCGCGAGGCCGACTCGTTGCCGCCGATCGCATACAATTTCCGCCCAAATGGGGTATGGGCCATGACGTACCAGAACAGCACGGTCATGAACAGCATGAGGAAGGATAACAGCGGCAAACCGCCCCACTCGGTTTGACCGAGATAACGGAAAGAATCGGGGATGTTTTCAAAGACGGTCGCCCCGCCGGTCAACTTGAAATTGAGCCCGCCCAAAATGGTGCCCATGGCCAACGTGGTGATAAACGACAATACGCGAAACCGGGTGACGATCCAACCGTTCACGAAGCCGATGATCAATGAGGCCGCCAAAGGCGCCAACATACAGATCGGAATCGGGTATCCCGCCACCGCCATTTTGGCAGACAGTACCCCACCGAAGCTGGCAACAGCTCCAACGGACAAATCGAATTCGCCGACCGACATGACCAGCGTAGCGCCCAAAGCGATAATAACGAGAAACGATATTTGCCTGCTGATGTTGATCGCATTGTCCAAGGAGGCGAATGAATCCGGGCTGAGAACGGCAAAAACAAGGACGATCAACAGTCCGGCCACCACCGTGCCGTAAGTGCGCAGAAAGCGAATAGAAGCAAACCCGCGGCGGGTTGTTTCAACCATGTCGAAGCTCACTTTCCTTTCCCTGACTGTAGCAGATCGCCAGTACTTGTTCCGGCGTTACGTCCCGATTGTCGAGTTCAGCCGCGATCCGCGAGCCGTGGAGGACGTACAGCCGATCGGAAATATCGAGCACTTCCTGCAAATCGGAAGAGACGAACAGGACGCCGCAGCCCTGATCCGCTTGATCCCTCAACAACCGGTGAATTTCCTCCCGGGTCATCACGTCGACGGCTTGCGTCGGTTCATCGCACAAAAACAGCACAGGTGAGGACAGCAGTGCCCGGGCGAATACGACTTTCTGCTGATTGCCGCCGCTCAGCTCGCCGACCGTTTGTTCCGGCCCCGCAGCCTTGACTTTCAGATCTTCCATCCAACGCCTTGCTTCGGCTAGTTCGGCCTTTCGCCGCATTTTCCACCAGCCGGAGAACCGCTTGAGAACCGGCAGCGTCATATTTTCGCGGATCGTCATGTCCATGACCAGTGCGTCACGCTTGCGCTCTTCCGGAATCAACACAACCCCTTGATCGAGCGAATCGCGGGGGCTGGCAGCGGCCACCCTGCGGCCTCGAAAACGAACTTCTCCGCCTGCTTTGTCTCGTAAGCCGTACAAGGTCTCGAGCAGTTCCGTTCTTCCGGATCCGGCCAGTCCGAATAGGCCGACAATTTCTCCCTGCCGGACCGTGAGATCAATGTCCCGCACCTTGCCATCCGTGGTAGACAACCCTTTGGCTTCGAGAAGAGGCTCTCCAACCTGCACCGCTTTAACGAGGGCCTGCGATTTCATCGCCCCGGCGCTGCTCATCAACGTAATCAGCCGATCCTTCGAAGCCTCGGGCCGCCCAACAGTGGCCATAGACCGCCCGTTTTGGAATACGGTGATCCGGTCGGACAGACGGAGAATCTCCTCCATTCGGTGGGAGACGTACAATACCGCCGTTCCCTGCTCCGTCAGTTGGCGGATGAGCATGAACAGCCGCTCCGCCTCCCGATCGGTGAGAGAGGCGGTCGGTTCGTCCAAGATCAGGAGCTTACAGTCGAGCATCATAGCCCGCAAGATTTCCAACATCGTTTTCTCCGGCGGGGACATATGGGCTGCTGGTTTGCTCATATCCAGCGCAACGCCGAACTCCTCGGCCATCCGTTTGGCGCGTGAGCGCATTGCCTTCCAGTCCACACGCATGCCGGCTGCCTTCCTCGGATAATCAAGGCCGAGAAACAAATTCTCATACCCGGTGAAGGATGGAATCAGATGACGATCCTGATGGACCACATTGATTCCGAGGCGCCGGGCCGCATCCGGTCCGGGAATGGCCACGGGATTCCCTTGCCATACTAACTTGCCGGAATCGGGAGCGTAGACCCCGGTAACAATTTTGATGAACGTCGATTTACCCGCTCCGTTCTCTCCCACCAAGCCGTGTACTTCTCCCGGCATAATATCGAAATGAACATCTGATAACGCGTAATGCGGACCGAACGTTTTATACAATCTGACCACTTCCAATAAGGCCAACGCAATCCCTCCTTTCCCGTGAGCACGGGAAAAGCGGCCGAAGCCGCTTCTCCATTCCCTATCTCAATTATGGAATTATTGGGCGTTCTCTTTGGTGATGAGACTCGCTGGAGCGTAAAGTTCGGTGCCTTCAACAGCTTTGCCTTGGAAAACGAGATCGATTTGCTTCACGACGATTTCCGTCATGCCCGTGAAGTTCTGCTTCACTGTGGCGACGAGCGGCGAATCTTTCTTAATCATGTCCACGGCTTGGCTATTGCCGTCGATGCCGGTTACGATGATATTCTTCCTTCCGGCCGCTTGAATCGCTTGGGCCGCGCCGATCGCCGCTTCGTCCCATCCCGCCCATATTGCGGTGATGGAGCCTTCGTCCTTATTGGAGAGGAGAAGGTTTTCCGTGATTTTGCGCGCGCTCTCAATCGGTCCTGGGACCTCGACCTGCTGCTCCGTCACCTTTTTGATGCCGGGACTGGTTTTCAACATGTCGTCGAGCGTCACCGTGCGGGCGAGCACACCTGGATGCGGGCGGTAGGTGAGCACCACGAGATTCCCTTTATTGCCCATTGTTTTAAACAAATGCCCGGTAATCATTTTGGACATCGCTGTGTTGTCGCTCGTGGCGTTCATCGCCATGCCTTCGATAAAACCCGAGTCGCAGCCAAACACCGGGATGTTTTTCTCTTTTGCTTTTTGAATTTGGCTTTTCAGCTGATTCGGGTCCGTGCTGACGAGGACGATCGCATCGGTTTTGGAGGAAATCACGTCCTCCATCCGGCTGGCGAGTTGGCCCATGTCGCCCTTGGTGTCCACCACGTTCGGTTTCCAGCCTTTATCCGATGCCAATTTCTTCAGGGATTCCACCATTTGGTTCGTGGTGACCGAAGATAGATAAGGCGTCAGAATCGATACGATTTTGCTGCCGCTGCCGCCTTTTTTCCCGCCGCATGCGGCCAAAGCCATGATTAAAACAAGTGCCGTCAGGACAAGCAGCCCTTTTTTCAAACCTGTCGCCTCCCCCAAAATGAGCGTCTCTCTGGATGTCGAATGACCGGACAACTTGTCCGATTATGTAAATTGTAAAATTTCCGGCAACCGGATGGCAAGAATAATTTTTAAGAACCATCCCGTTTGAACAAGTCTTTCATGGCACCTTCAGGCCTTCGCATACGTTGCTCCCATTCGAGGCAAACTTGCTTCCTTGCCTGTCCAAACTTTATAATTTTATAATATGTAATCTTACCGCACGAACTTCCCGCCGTAAATCGGTACTTGCTAATGGAAGCAACCGGAAAGGACGTTTATCGATGCGTAAAAAATGGAAGTGGACGCTGGTAGGCCTGCTCAGTCTATTGTTAATCACTCTGGGTGTCGTTGGCTGGAAAGTGTATGGAACATACCACCAGCTCGACCAAATGAGCAAACCGAAGGACATATCCCGGTTCCGCAAATTTGAAGAGAAACCCCAATACAAACCTCCCGAATGGGAAGGCTCCGAACGCGTCAATGTCTTACTCATGGGCGGAGACGAGAGGGGACTAACGAAAGGCGAAATCGCCCGCTCCGACTCGATGATGATCGCATCCTTCGACCCAGCCACCAAGAAGGTGCACTTGTTCTCCGTGCTGCGCGACACTTTTGTCCAAATTCCCGATCATGGACGCGGGCGGATCAATTCGGCCCTGGCCCTTGGCGGCCCTTCATTGGCCATGAAAACGGTCGGCGATTTGCTCGGACTCAACATCCAATACTACGTTTATGTCGATTTTCAGGGCTTTATCAAGCTGGTGGACGCGGTCGGCGGCATCGATTATAACGTCGAAAAAAATATGCACTATACCGATGCTGCGGACGGTCATAGGTTCGATATCGATCTGAAGAAAGGCCAGCAGCATCTCGACGGTGACAAGGCGCTGCAATACGTCCGGTTCCGGCACGACGCGATGAGCGATTTTACGCGCACCGAGCGGCAACGCAATTTCCTGAAGGCAATCGCCGATAAACTGAAGTCGGGCTGGAACCTGGTCCGCCTGCCGGATATTTTGGCTCAGGTGACTCCTTTCGTCGAAACGAACATGTCTACCGGCGATATGCTTAAACTCGGCACATTGGGTTATCAATCGCATCAGGCAGGTTCCGTACAGATTCCGCCAATGGAGCTGGTGGCAGATCAGAAGGTCGGCGGCTCCTCCGTACTCGGCATCAAAGACCTGGACGCGTTAAAGGGATTCGTACAGGCCGCACTGGCTCAAGACGGCGCTCAGCCGTCCCCGTCTCCCTCCGCCTCGGCGGTTAATCCCTGATTCGATCGATAGATAGGACAGGATACACGGAAGGAATTTGTGCACATGATGCAGCGTAAACAATCGGAGCGGTTATATGAAGAAGCGCTTCAACATATCGTCGGCGGAGTAAACAGCCCCTCACGGTCGTTCAAGGCCGTAGGAGGCGGCGCTCCCGTATTCATGGAGCGCGCCAAGGGCGCCTACATTTGGGACGTTGACGGCAATCGGTATCTCGATTATTTGGCGGCGTTCGGGCCGATTATTACCGGCCATGCCCATCCCGTTGTGAATCAGGCGATCATCCGTGCGGCGGAGAACGGCACGTTGTACGGCACGGCAACCGAACATGAGATCCGCTTGGCGGAACGGTTAAAGGCCGCGATCCCATCGATGGACAAAGTGCGGTTCGTCAATTCCGGCACGGAAGCGGTCATGACGACAATCCGCGTAGCGCGGGCCGCGACCGGCCGCACCAAAATCGTCAAGTTTGCCGGCTGCTACCACGGCCACTCTGATTTGGTGCTGGTCGCCGCAGGATCGGGACCTTCGACGCTCGGCATACCCGACAGCGCGGGCATACCCTCCGGCATCGCGAGCGAGGTCATCACCGTGCCGTACAACGACCTGGACGGCTTGCGCACCGCGCTCGAGCGGTGGGGAGACGACGTGGCGGCCGTTATGGTAGAGCCGATCGTCGGCAACTTCGGCATGGTCATGCCGAAGCCAGGCTTTCTCGAAGGCCTGTGCCGGATGGCACGGGAAGCCGGCGCTCTCATCATCTATGACGAGGTCATCAGCGCTTTTCGTTTCCACTACGGCTCAGCTCAGACATACGCAGCGTTTCCCGACCAAGAGGCAATTCGCCCCGACCTGACCGCCTTGGGCAAAATCATTGGCGGCGGGTTGCCGATCGGCGCTTATGGCGGCCGCGCGGAAGTGATGGACCGGGTCGCTCCGCTTGGCCCGGCCTATCAAGCGGGCACGATGGCCGGCAATCCTGCCTCCATCCTGGCAGGTCTGGCGTGCCTCGAGGTGCTTCGCGAGCCCGGTGTCTACGACGGAATGGAAACACTAGGCGTCCGTTTGACCGAAGGGTTGCAGGCGTCAGCCGAACGCTCCGGAATTCCGCTTACCATTAACCGCATCGCCGGAGCGTTTTCGACCCATTTTTGCGATCATCCGATCACCAACTTCGACGAAGCGCAGGACACGGACGGCCAAGTGTTCGCGCGGTTTTTCCGTCTGATGCTGGAACGAGGGGTGTACCTTGCTCCGTCGAAATATGAGGCTTGGTTCCTCACAATCGCGCATACACAAGCCGATATCGATATGACCTTGGAAGCAGCGGAAGCGAGTTTTCGGGAACTTGCCTACTAGATCGGCGTCATGATTTAGCGTTTTGCCGTATCGGGTGTCTTCCCTCTGTAAGCAAAAACAGGATATCCCGTTCACTCAGAATGTCTATACATGTCTATGCGGCGCCTGTAATCCAATATATCCCCTTGGATCAGAAAGAATAAATTTATCAAATTTATCCAAACCACTCTTGAAATAGGAACATTTGTTCGGTATAATGAATCCAGAACAGTATCCTATTGCGGGGTGGTTGTTTTGTATAGGTCGGACAAATTCACTGCGTTTTGCCAGAAATATGAAACAGAAGCGTCTTGCGAACGTGCTTTTTATGAAGCCAAATGGCCTGACGGATTCCGCTGCCCCCGTTGCAACCATACAGAAAGTTATGTCACACGCAGCCGACGGCTGCCGTTGTACGAGTGCAAATCTTGCCGGCATCAATCTTCCGTGACCGCCGGAACCGTGTTGGAGGGCAGCCGCACCTCTCTGCGTCTCTGGCTTCGCGCCATCTATCTTCACGCGGAATCGTACGCCATCACGGCGACTCGATTGTCCCAAGTTCTTGGTGTGACCTACAAAACCGCATGGTTGATGGGTCATAAACTCCGCCACGCTCTGGGAACGGCTGATGCTAGTCAGCCATTGTCGGGTCTTGTGAGGATCAACACAGGCCTTTATATCCGGACGATGATCCCCGGTTTCCGCCAGAAGTCCGAAGATCAATCCCTATTGGTCGGCGCATCGGTGAACGAGGAAGGCGATCCGTTACATATCAAGATTAAAAGAGTATCCGACGAGCATCGCCGCTTCTATTCCATCCTGCCCACGGGGGTTCGAGCTTTTATTTCTGAAAATGTTGCGCCGGGAACCTCCGATCTTATTTGTATTACCCAACCTGGCAGCCCTGACCGGATCAAACCGCTGGTCCAGATTAAGATAGAAGCCTGCCACTGGCTGAAAGCCGGGTTCTGGGGCGGAATCGGGCCAAAACATCTGCAAGCGTATCTCAATCAATTTTGCTTCAATTGGAATACGAAGTTCCGGGAACGGGCGGCTTTTATTGAGCTTCTCCGCTTGTCCGCGACAATGCGCACCGTGATCTACCCGGTTTTGATCGGTACGCGCCTTGCCACGGCACCCGCATTCAGACCATCGAGATTGCGATACAATACTCTTGAACAAACCGGCTAATTATCCTCATATGCCATCGATTTTGAGATATGGAGTCCAAATCACTTATTTCTGCCTGCTCACTCATTCTGCCTACTCACTAATTTGTGCCTACTCACTCATCTCAAAGAATCGAACTCTATTTTCTGAGCAGAGGGGATAATCTGCTCAGAATCATAAACATGATGTACCCCCATGGACAGGCTGTCCGCGAAAAACCCGCCAGGTCAGCCCCAGGCGGGGAGGGGAGGGGATGTTTATTCCTTCGTGTCGGTCGGTTCTACCCTGTTATCGTATCTGCCATCCACTTCTTTGGCGAGAGTTCGGTAAAGGGCGGTTTCTTCGGCGATCGGATCCCGCTCGGTCTGGATTCGGATTTCCCACTTCGGCGGAAGCCGCTTCACCGCCTCTTCTTCCGGATCCGCCTTCTCCGGCTCACCTTCCATCAATCGTTGCGCCAGCAGGCGTTCCGCTTCATTATCCGTTTCGTTCTCCATCACAAGACCTCCTTTGTCCGGTAGGATGGTCAAAAGCCTCAAGTCCCAATCCTAAGCGCCTGAGTTAAGCTACGCATACGGGCAAGCTCCTCTATGATTCGATATTCCATAACGGTTTTCTCGAGGTGGTCACAGCGACGGCTCCGGCATCCAGTGCTTGTCGAATTTCCTCTTCCGTTCGGATGAGACCGCCCGCAATGACCGGTACCGAAGTCGCCTCCGCGAACTGTTTAATGATACCCGGCATGATACCGGGAAGAAGCTCCACGTAATCGGGTTTCGTCTTTTCAATCTGAATGAAGCTGTTGTCCAAAGCGATCGAGTCCAAGAGGAAAAACCGTTGAATGGCAAGAAGTCCTTTTTTCTTTGCCGTTAACAACACGTTATTGCGCGTGGAAATGATGCCCGCCGGTTTGATTTCCTGGGCGATAAATTCCGCTGCATACTCGTCGGATTTCAAGCCGTCGATCAGATCCGCGTGCAGCAATATTTTTTTCCGGTGCTTTGAAGCTTGAGACACGATGGATTGGGCCATGGCCACATGAACATTCATGAGGATTACATATTCATGCATCGTAACAAATGCCGCTTCGAGGTCTTTCAAATGCCGGATGGCGGGAATGATTTTCTGGTCGAAACGATTCAGACACCTCGTCCCCTCTCTTTCAACTCCTGCTCCGTCTCTTGCTCGAATAGCCTTACCTGCTCATCCGTATAACCGAGGTCTTCGGCCATGATCCGGATGATGTCGCGATACCATTCACTTACCCCATCGATGTTAAAGAAAAGCGCGCCGGTGCGGCGGATTAGAAAATCCGCCGGCCGCATGGCCATCTCCTCGTCCATACCGTATCGCAATGCCGCATAAACGTCCAGCGGAAGTTGACGGGGCAACGCTTCTTCCCGCCAATCCGGAATCCTGTTGAATAGGTCGATCACGTTCGTGCCGTATCTGCGAACCAAGCGCTCCGAAGCTTCCTCGGACAGGCCGAGCGCAACGCCTTCCGCTGTCTTTTCTTGCACATAGGAGGGGAAATAGTCGGGATCCCCTAAATCACCGCCGGACAGCGGCAGCTTCTTCGTGATGGCCGGCCCGAACGGACCGAACCCGTCGGCTTGCAGTTCGCGCGACAAAATATCGGTTACCGTTTCTGCCATTTTGCGGTAGCCCGTCAGTTTGCCTCCGGCAATGGTCAGCAGGCCGGATGCGGAGCGAAAGATCTCATCTTTACGTGAAATTTCGGAAGTGGATTTGCCTTCCTCATAGATCAAGGGGCGAACGCCGGCCCATCCGGATTCCGCATCTCCCGTATTGAGGTGCAGGCTTGGAAACATGGTGTTCGCCGCCTTGAGAATATATTCGCGATCTTGCCCCGTAACCTGAGGGTCGACGGGATCTCCCTCATAGTCGGTATCGGTCGTTCCCACATAGGTCTTGCCCTCCCTCGGTATCGCGAACATCATGCGGCCGTCGGGAACATCAAAATAGACCGCTTGCCGAAGCGGAAATTTGCTTTGGTCAAATACCAGGTGAACGCCCTTGGTGAGGCGCAGGGTTTTGCCGTGTTTCGAGCGGTCCATTTCGCGGATTTCGTCCACCCATGGTCCGGCCGCATTGACGACACGGCGGGCGCGTATGGTAAACTTCTGTCCGCTCAGTACATCCTCCGCTGCCACGGCGGCAAGTTTCCCATTTTCGTTGACCAAATTCGCCGCTTTCACATAGTTGAGGGCAACGGCGCCCTTCTCGACCGCTTTCTTCACGACTTCGATCGTCAACCGGGCATCGTCGGTTCGGTATTCCACGTAATACCCGCCGCCCTTGAGACCCTGAGCGCCAAGCAGCGGTTCTTTTTGCAAGGTATCGCGGGCATTCAGCATTTTACGTCGTTCATGCCGCTTCACTCCCGCTAGATAGTCGTACAGCATCAAACCTGCAGAGGTAGAAAAACGGCCGAATGTCCCCCCCTTGTAAATCGGCAGCAGCATCCATTCCGGCGTCGTGACATGAGGGGCGTTCCGGTACACGACTTCCCGTTCTTTGCCGACTTCGGCGACCAATTTGACCTCGAGCTGTTTGAGGTATCTCAGTCCTCCATGCACGAGTTTGGTCGATCGGCTGGACGTGCCGGCCGCGAAATCCTGCATGTCGATCAAGGCGGTTTTCATGCCCCGTGTGACCGCATCCAATGCGATCCCGGCTCCCGTAATGCCTCCTCCAATGACCAAGACGTCGTACGTTTCCTCGTGCAATTGTCCGATCCATTCCGTACGCCGGGAACTCGAAAAAGGTCTGTGCATGCTGCTTCTCCTCCTGATATCGGGACGGGGAATCATCAAAAGAAACCACAAACGATCCGACGGCCCCTGTTCGGGCTGCGGAAGTAAGGTGGTTTCTCCAAAACTCCGTCCGTTTATGATGTTGTAGATGATTCTATCTTATGAATGGCGGAAAACCCGCGCCGCTTGAACGGCCGCTTGCCAGCCGGCATACAGCTTCTCTCTTCGTTCCGCAGACATCGCAGGGGTATAGCTGGCAGCGATGGCCCGCTGCTGCTGGATTTGCTCAAGATCTTCCCAGAACCCGACAGCGAGACCGGCCAAATAAGCTGCGCCTAATGCCGTCGTTTCGTTGATGACGGGCCGTTCCACCCGCACATCCAGCAAGTCGCTCTGGAACTGCATCAGCAATTCGTTGCGCACGGCCCCGCCGTCGACCCGCAGCTCTCGAAGCGTCAGCCCCGAGTCCTGCTCCATGGCGTCCAACACATCTTTGGTCTGGAATGCGAGCGATTCGAGAGTGGCCCGGACAAAATGCTCCTTGGTTGTGCCCCGGGTCAAGCCGAACACCGCGCCGCGTACCTCGCTGTCCCAGTAAGGCGTGCCCAATCCGACAAAAGCGGGAACGACGTAAACCCCCTCGCTCGACTCCACTTGACTCGCGAGGGATTCGCTCTCACCGGCGGTCTCGATCATCCGAAGGCCGTCCCGCAGCCATTGGATGGCCGAACCCGCCACAAAAATGCTGCCCTCTAAGGCGTAATGGACCTGATCTTCGATGCCCCACGCGATCGTTGTCAGCAAACCGTGCTCGGAAGCCACGGGTTTGCTGCCGGTGTGCATCATCATGAAGCAACCGGTGCCGTACGTATTTTTGGCCATGCCTTCCTCGCAGCAAGACTGCCCGAACAAGGCGGCTTGCTGATCGCCGGCCATACCTGCGATTGGGATGCGATGCCCGAAGAAATGATGCGGGACCGTGCTCCCATAGATTTCGGAGGATGAGCGAACCTCCGGCAGCATCGAAGCCGGAACGCCGAGAATGTCGAGCAGCTCATCGTCCCATTGGAGCTCGTGAATGTTATACATGAGCGTACGTGAAGCGTTGGAATAATCCGTGATATGCGCGGCGCCGCCGGTCAGCTTCCATACAAGCCAACTGTCGATCGTGCCGAACAGCAGCTCCCCGCGTTCCGCTTTCTCCCTGGCACTCTCCACATGATCAAGAATCCATTTGACCTTGGTCCCGGAAAAATAGGGGTCGATCAGCAAACCCGTTTTATTTCTGAAAATGTCCCCATATCCCTTGGCGCTGAGCTCGTCGCAGATGTCGGCGGTTTGTCTCGATTGCCAGACGACCGCCCGGTGAATCGGCATTCCGGTCGACCGTTCCCATACAACAGTCGTTTCGCGCTGGTTGGTAATGCCGATCCCCGCGATTTGGTCGGGCCGAATCTTCCCTTCAGACAAGGCGCCTGAGACGACTCCAAGGACTGACAGCCATATTTCATTGGCGTCATGTTCTACCCAACCCGGCTTCGGAAAATACTGCTTGATTTCCCGCTGGCTCGACGCCGCGATGTTGCCTTCCTTGTCGAACAACATGGCTCTGGAGCTTGTCGTCCCTTGATCAATCGCCAGAATGTAACCGGATGACAAGTTTACTCTCCCCCTCTCGGAAACAAAAAGAACACAGACGTACCCGCACGATCAGGACGTTGTGTTCTCCGTTTCTCCGACACGTTATTAACTTGATTTTACTATACCGTCAGACGCGAGCGAAAGTCAATTCTTTTGTGGAGTCCGTACAGGGCAGGCACGTCAGTGTTTGATCAGTGTTTCAGCCCGTGGCGTCAGCTTGCTTCAGCGCGCCCACCAATTCCTCATGGATACGGCCGTTGGTGGCGACGATGTTGCGGACGCCGAGATGATAGGGTTGGCCCTGCGTATCCGACAGCCGTCCGCCCGACTCCTCCACGAGCAGAGAGCCCGCCGCTATGTCCCAGGAGCTGAGGCCGATTTCCCACAATCCGCTGAGCCGTCCTGCCGCCACATACGCGAGGTGAAGCGCCGCCGAGCCCGCACTACGCAAATTCCGCACTTGCGGGGCGATCGCCTGGATTCCTTTTAGATTCACGGGCAGCGCCATACGATGATCCGACGGAAAACCGGTGGCGACCAAGCTTTGTGCAAGCGCGGGCTCCGGTGACACCTGCATTTTGCGGCCATGCACATATGCGCCTTTGCCCCGTTCCGCGACGAACAGTTCGTCCCTCATCGGATCGTAAATCACCCCGACCATGACCTGACCGCGATGGGCCAAGGCGATGGAAACCGAGAAGAACGGAAAGCCGTGCACATAGTTGGTGGTTCCGTCTACCGGATCTACGATCCACAAATATTCCGCGTCACTAACCCGTTCGATCGCCTTGGCAGAGGCCTCCGGTCCGGGTTCGACGCCTTCTTCTCCGAGAAAAGAATGCTGCGGAAAATGAGTGGCGATCAAGTTGCGGATCATCCGCTCGGCCCCCTTGTCCACTTCCGTGACAAGATCATGCTTGGAATATTTTAGATCCAGCTCAGTGAAGGTTCCGCTTTTAATTTTGATCCATTCGCCGGCTTTGGCCGCACAGTTAATGGCAACCGCTGTGAAGCTTTTGCCGCCGACGATATTTTCCGGGCGTTGATCGTCCATTTGCATCCCTCAAATCGATTTCTATTTCTTCTCTAGCATATTCAAGACCGTTAACGCCCGGTTGCGATAAGATTGTGCCGATTCTCTTACATTTCGCGAATGCCCTTGATAATCAAGTAGACCGCCATGGCCAGCAGGGTAGCCCGCAGCAGCCACAGCAGCTGGCGTCCGCTCAGCCGGGAAGCGATGACGGCTCCGATTCGGCCTCCGATCAGTGCGCCCGGCGCCAGGAAAGCGAACAACCACCAATCAATGTTCCCATGCCAAGCGTGCACACCGGAACCAAGAATGGAAGACAGCAAAATGACAAACATCGAAGTAGCCGTCGCCACATGCGGCGGGAACCGGAACAGCATCACCATGAGCGGCACAAACAGGGAGCCTCCGCCGATTCCGAACAGCCCGGAGGAGATCCCTACTCCGCAGCCGATTAGAAGAGCGATTGCGATATTATAGCCGTAATGATAGGTGTTTCCGGCTCCGTCCGTGAACGAGCGTTGGATGCTCCAGTTGATCTCGAGCGGTTTCATCTTCTCGCGGGCAACCATCAGAGCGAACATGACAAACATAAACAAACCGAAGATCAGCTGAAAAGGTCCTTGTTTGATATGATTCGTCAACAGGGCGCCGACCATGGCAGACGGCCCGCTTGTCGCGAAAAACAGCCATCCGCTGCGGAAATCCACTTTCCCCTGTTTTTGATAAGTCCAAGCGGCCGATAGCGCTGTGAAAATAAGAACGGCCAGCGAAGTGCCTACCGCGATCTGGGAAGTGACCGGCTCGCCGAGCAAGTGCGGTCCGATTAGCACCAAAACCGGCACGGTAATGATGCCGCCGCCGAGACCGACAATACTGCCAAATACGGCGGAAACGATACCAATGATAATGAGAACAGGCCAAATGTAAATCATATGTAGACTCCTCGTAAGTTGAAGGAGCCGCGCCATTATCTATCGACGAGGGCAGCTCCGCTGGAACTAGATTCGTTGTTATTATACGCCGACGATGTTGTACCCGTTATCAACGTATAGAATTTCACCGGTGATGCCGCGAGACCATGGGCTCATCAGGAACAACGCCGTGTCTCCGACATCCGAAGCTTCCGTCGTGCGGCGTAAGGGGGATTTCTCTTCCACTTGCTTGAGGATTGAGTTGAAGCCTGCGATGCCTTTGGCCGCGAGTGTCCGGATCGGACCGGCGGAAATCGCGTTGACCCGGATGTTGCCGGGTCCAAGATCGTTCGCCAGGTAGCGCACGGAAGCTTGCAGCGCGGCTTTGGCGACGCCCATTACATTATAATTGCGAAGCGCGCGTTCCGCGCCGAGATAGGTCATGGTGACGATGCTGCCGCCTTCCGTCATCAGCGGATGGAGCCGCTGGGCGACTGCGGTCAGCGAGTACACGCTGATGTCGTGCGCGAGGGCAAAGCCCGCGCGGGAGGTGTTCACGTATTCGCCGTCCAGTTCCTCAGCCTTGGCGAAGGCAATGCAGTGCGCGAAGCCGTGCAGCACACCAACTTCGTCTTTCAGCCGGGCGGCCAACGAGTCGATCTCTTCGTCGGAAGCGACGTTGCAAGGAAGCGTCAGCGAGCCGGGAATCGTCTGTGCCAGCTTATTCACGCGTTCTTCTACGCGTTCGTTCTCGTATGTAAAGACGAGCCGCGCCCCTTGGGACGACAGCGACTGCGCGATGGCCCAAGCGATGCTTCTTTCGTTCGCCACGCCCATGACCACAATATTCTTTCCTTGCAGCAATCCGCTCATCAGTCGGTTTCCTCCTCACCAAAATGGAACGGCTGCCAAATGGGTACATCCGGCAACCTTCTTGTCCAAAGTACCGTATTTCCGGAGGGATTGTCAACTGGAGATGCGAGCGTTTTCTGTCAGCTTTACCGCGGCTTGTGTTAACTTGTAACTTCCATGCTCGCTCCGTCCCGGATGCGGAGCGGCGCGCCGCTCGCTTCGAGCAGTTTGAGCTCGTCCATCAGCCGGAACAGCGACTCGTCTTTGCGTTTGGCCTCGATCATGACGTCGATCGCCGGCGTCGATCCGGCGATGTCCAGGAGGAACCGCATCAGAGGCGCCGGGTCTACGTAATCGGCGTGAGCGCGGGGATCTTTGTCGCTTCTGGGAGTGGAGATGTGAATCTTGGGAGGAAGGCGCTTGCCGGGCGCTTGATCGGGGTTAGCGTCACTGCCCGCATCCTGCTGAAGCCCGTTCCAGCCGAACCGATCCCAAGTGCGCGCAATTCGCGTCCATAACTTGTCCGCCGGCTCATTGTCGGGGTTATTCACCGCATGGTGATGCAGATCCAGCACCATCGGTGCCCCCGCTTGCTCACTGATCTCGAGTGTCTCGGAGGCGGTGAACGTTTTGTCGTCGTTCTCCAGCGTGATGCGCCGGGCAATCCGCTCCTCCAACTGGCCGAACTGGCGAAGGAATCTGTCGGCCGCCGTTTCTTTATTGCCGTAAGTGCCACCCACATGTACATTGCAGGTCGCCCGCTCGTCCAGGCCCATCATTTCCAGCATCGTGACATGGTGGTTGAGATCCTTCACGGAATGGGCATACACTTCCGGCCGCGGGGTGCTGAGCACTGTGAAATGATCCGGATGAAACGACACGCGCATTTGGTGTTCGCGTATGAACCCGCCGACTTCGGCGAAGCGATCAGCCAGTGCCGGGTACGGGTTCCAATCGCTGAGCAGCTCATGGGTCGCGAGGGGGATCAGCTTGGATGTCATGCGGTACACCTGGACGTCCATATAACGGTTATGCTTGAGTAAACGCAGCGTGTTGTGCAAATTCTCCTCGGCAATCCGCTCGAGACGCCGCAGGCCGGCTTCCCGGTCGGGAAGCTTCGAGAATGTGGCCATCGTCATCGTCCGCGAAGGCGAGGCATTCTCCAGTTCCATGGACATGGCGACGTAACCAAACCGGACGATCATTGGATGCGTGAGCCCCCTTCAGCGTGCGCTTTAGGGTTACTTTTGGTCTCCGAAAAACATTTCATGCGCCAAAGCCGTCTGGATCCGCGCTTCTTCGTCCGTCAACTTGCGAATGAGCTCCATTTCCACTTCCGTCACTTCTTCACCCTGAAAGTTGATCTCCGCGATTGAAGCGACTATGCGAACGATAGCCACCGCCCGGTTGTCCGGCGCATACGCGATGACCTTCTGGCCGGTCGGGAATACGCGAAAATGCTTTTTGACCATTTTGCCCCGGCCGTATTCGAGCAACTCATACAGCTCCTGCTCCGATTTGAATTTGCATACGGAATTAAACTCCGTCTGGAAGCCCATGTAAGTCCCTCCACGCCTCTTTAGGTATGGTGCTATTATAATCCCGCCAAGCAGGGAAAAGGAAGCCGCTATGGACTCTTCGCGGCCTTCGGGTTACGATCCGGGAATCCTCTATATTGCTTGTGAAACACACCGCTCTAGGCCTCGTCAGGCTTGGGACGGTTATTTTGTATGAGGGAGGCGGGAAAGCTTGAGGAATTTAAAAGGGAGTATGGCAAATGGCTGCAACTTCGCACAGCAAACCGAAAGGGGAACCATTGCGGAGGTTGAACGAGGGACTCGGGCATGGGGAATTGCTTTTTTTGAAGCAAGTATGGTGGCGTCCATCGGACATTTCCATCATGTTCATGCCATTTCGCCATTTCAGGTGTAGTTTGGCACTCCGTCTCCCGCGCGGCAGGTCCAATTCATTGCCAAATGCCCAAAACACTCCATTTATCTTCTTGAACCCCCGTTCTATATCATTCAGGTGCCAAAATACACTCCAATACCTTGTCTAGCCCGTTACTCCTCATTGTGGTGCCAAAATACACTTCAATACCGCCAAAAAGTCTGTTTTCCACTAACATGTCTGTATTCAGGTGCACTTTGGCACCTGACCAAAGCCATTTCGCTTGATTGCATCATTTCAGGTGCAATTTGGCACCCCGTCTCCCGCGCGGCAGGTCCAATTCATTGCCAACTGGCCAAAACACTCCATTTATCTTGTCGAACCCCCGTTCTATATCGTTCAGGTGCCAAAATACACTCTAATACCTTGAGAGAGTTCCGTTATTTGTCAGGAGTGGACGATGTTTTAACGAATAACGGAACAAAAGTGTCACTATGGTCAATGTGAGAGAACCCAAACCTCTAACACACCGCTATCGTGAATGTGAGAGAACCCAAACCTCTAACGCACCGCTATCGTGAATGTAAGAGAACCCAGACAACTAGCGTTACTTGGAACAAACCAACTTACTCCCCGCCGCCGTAGTCGATCGACTGCTTCTCCTCGTGGCGCTCCAGCGCCAACCGGATGAGCGTGCCCAGCAGCTCTTGATAGGAGACGCCGGTTTCCTTCCACAAGAGTGGATACATGCTGAACGGCGTGAAGCCCGGCATCGTGTTCAACTCGTTAATCAGCAGCTCGCCGTTGTCACGGCGCATGAAGAAGTCCGCGCGGCAGAGGCCGGAGCCGTCGATCGCCAGGAATGCGCGGATGGCCATATTGCGCACGGCCTCCGCTTTCTCCGCGGATATATTCGCGGGAATCTCCATCTCCGTTTTGCCGTCCACATACTTGGCTTTATAGTCGTAGAACTCGTTCGAGCTGCGGATTTCTCCAGGCACCGAGGCGCGGGGCTCGTCATTGCCGAGCACGGCGACTTCGATTTCACGGGCGTCGACGAATTCCTCAATGATGACCTTGCGATCATATCGCAGGGCGGCTTCGACGGCCGCCGCCAGTTCTTCGCGGTTGCGTGCCTTCGAGACACCCACACTGGACCCAAGATTCGCCGGTTTCACGAAACACGGGTAACCCAGCTCCTCCACTTCAGCCAAACGTGCATCACGGTCTTCTCTCCAGCGGAAACGCGTGAAAAACCGATACGCCACTTGCGGCAGCCCTGCTTGTGCAAACATCATTTTCATGGCGACCTTGTCCATCCCGACCGACGAAGCGAGCACACCGGCTCCAACGTAAGGCAGACCCGCCATTTCGAACAACCCTTGAATCGTCCCGTCTTCGCCGAACGTACCGTGCAGCAGCGGGAACATGACGTCTACCGGCTTGCCGTCACCGGACGCCGCGCCTTCGGTCAACCGTTTTTCCGACATCCCGCTAAGAACCGGCAGCAGAGCATTTCCACCGCCACTGCCATCGCTGCCATTGCTGCCATTGCTATCGTTGCCACCCTTACCACCGTCCGCAGCCGCAGAACCGAATTGCAGCTCCGCCACGGCGGCCGGGGCCGCATTCAGCAGCGGGCCTGAGCGCCACTGCCCCGCCGGTGTGATATAAAAAGGGATAAGCTCATATTTGCTGTAATCAAATGCCTTGAGCACCGCCAGTGCGGTTTGCAGCGACACTTCGTGTTCGCCCGATCGCCCGCCGTATAAGAGGCCGACGCGGATCTTGTTCCCCATGACTTACCTCCGAATAATCGCTTGATCGCTTATTAAGGAAATGATCCATTCACACTGTTCAAAACTCATCGGTGATATGAAAAAAACGGTATCGGGTTCGTTCCGTCCATGCGTAGGAATCGCGGTAATCCCAATATCGATGACGGCTGCTAACCGTGTTGGCATTCACCAGCGGCATGCCGTCCGGCGCAAAAGCAGTCACGATCGTGTTGTGACCGAATCGTCCGCTGCCTTCCCAATCATAGCAAATCACGTCACCCAACTGAAGTAAATCGGCAGACTCCACGGGCTCCGCTCGCAAGCCAAAGGAACGGGAATGAGTCAAATACCGCCGGAGACTATCGGCAACAGCCCAACTGTAGCTCCACCGCTCTTGTCCGTTTACGCGCCCCTTATACCACCAGCCCGTTTCCCTTTTCCCAGTATAGTTCATCGGCGCTTGCCCTGCAAAGAGACACTGGGACACGTAGTTCGTGCAATTGACCTCAAATGGTTCATAGGAAGGACTCGCTTCGCTCCACCACCTTTCCGCAAAAGCGACGGCCGCTTCCCGCCGATACGGGACCCCGCGGTGATACGTGCCGTGCCAGTTGACCCCTTCCGCCCCATCACCAGGGTATATCTTAGATTTGAAACGGTACATCGCTTCCGGGTTCAAATAGGGAACGGACGGCATCACGCTCCTGCGTTCGAATCCCGCGTTCTCGTCATCCTCCTGCGGCGTCACGGTGACCAATCGGCCCTCCGGATACAGCGGCTCAATCGTATCGAGTACCCAGTGCCCCCCGAGGCGGACGAACCGGATCCGTTCCCGCTCCACCCGCTCTTCCAACCAAGGCGTACCCTTCTGCTCCAGCGATCGTACGGAGTGAAGCGCCACATCGGCGACCAGCTCTTTATCTCCCCCGGCGGTATTTCGTTCAATCCGCGCGCGGATTTCGCTTCGAATCGGCCTGATGCCCGACTCTGCTTCCCTCTGGGCGGCCGCTCGCACCCTCGCCCCAAGACGGTTCCGGTGCCCGGCGTCCGGCACAACACGGAGCAGGCCGGGATCGCCCCGAAGGCCCGCTTCGTTAACCGTGTTCACGTAACCGACCAAAGCTTGCTTCCAGTCCGTCTGCTTTCCTTTTAATCCCGGCACCGGACTTCCCCCTTCCCCGCTTGCGCCCTTGGGCACAGATGGAGTCGGTTCATCCTATTCGATGCCCGGCCGTTTCATGCCACTCCCACAAAAAACGATTTTTTCCTATTTTCGGATCAAACTTGCCAAGCAAGCCGAAGCTAAGTCGGATAATGGGCAAAAAGTCTTTACGCCGCAAAACCGAGAGAGTATACTGGAAACAGAAAAGCATTTTTTGAAATCGTGTTTCACACAGTGAAACAACTTTGCCGTTTCGCAAGGAGGCTACCCACTTGTCCACACTACCGTATCAAGTCCAAGCCGACCTGCAGTCGTCCGGCCAATCGTACCGGTATTATCGCCTGCAGGCTCTCGAAGAACAAGGCTTGGGCCCTGTATCCAAACTTCCCTTTTCCATGAAAGTACTGCTCGAAGCCGCCGTCCGCCAATTTGACGGGCGCGGAGTCACGATGGAACACGTGAAACAGCTCGCCACATGGGCGGAAGGCCGGGAAGACAAAGAAATCCCCCTGATTCCCGCCCGTATCGTGCTCCAGGATTTCACGGGTGTTCCCGTTGTCGTCGACTTGGCAGCCATGCGCGAAACCGTGAAGCAAGCCGGCGGCGATCCCAAACGGATCAATCCGCTTGTACCGGTCGACCTGGTAATCGACCACTCTGTTATGGTCGACGCTTTCGGTACGCCGGACGCGCTCAAGATCAACATGGACATCGAGTTTGAGCGCAACGAGGAACGCTACCGTTTCCTGCGTTGGGCCCAAACCGCATTCGATAACTTCCGTGCCGTTCCGCCGGCCACCGGTATCGTGCACCAGGTTAACCTGGAGTACTTGGCATCCGTTGCCGCGACGAAAAAGAAAGACGGCGTAACCGAGGTGTTCCCGGATTCCCTTGTCGGTACCGACTCCCACACGACGATGATCAACGGCCTCGGCGTTGTGGGCTGGGGCGTTGGGGGCATCGAAGCGGAAGCCTGCATGCTCGGCCAGCCGCTGTACTTCGTTATGCCTGAGGTTATCGGGTTCAAATTGACCGGCAAGCTTGCGGAAGGCGCTACGGCGACCGACCTGGCCCTGACCGTTACGCAAATTCTCCGCAAAAAAGGCGTAGTCGGCAAATTCGTGGAATTTTTCGGCTCCGGCTTGTCCAACATTACGCTTGCCGACCGCGCGACTGTGGCCAACATGGCACCTGAGTACGGCGCAACGATCGGTTTCTTCCCGGTCGACAGCGAAACGCTCAGTTATTTGCGCCTGACCGGCCGCGACGAGAAGCAAATCGAACTCGTGGAAGCTTACTACAGAGCGAACGGTATGTTCCGTACCGACGATATGGCCGATCCGGTATTCACCGACGTCATGGAGCTTGACCTCTCGACGATCGTTCCGAGTCTCGCGGGCCCGAAACGTCCTCAGGACCGGATCGAATTGACGGCCATGA
The DNA here is from genome assembly GCA_028287445.1 of Cohnella sp. Taxonomy (GTDB): domain Bacteria; phylum Bacillota; class Bacilli; order Paenibacillales; family Paenibacillaceae; genus Cohnella. Next base: position 5,935 of record JAQBPQ010000268.1, on the reverse strand, counting down.
AACAGGCGTTCAGCGATATCATCCGCACGCCTGTCGATAAAGGCGGCTATGGCCTTTCCGACTCGAAAATCCAAGAAACGGTTGAAATGAAACATCCGAACGGCGCGATCAGCCGTTTTGGCACCGGTGCGGTTGTCATTGCCGCGATCACGAGCTGCACCAACACCTCCAACCCGAGCGTTATGCTGGGCGCAGGTCTCGTCGCCAAGAAAGCGGTCGAGCGCGGCCTCAAAAAACCGGCCTACGTGAAGAGCTCTCTTACTCCGGGTTCACTCGTCGTTACCGAATATTTGACCAAAGCCGGTCTTCTTCCTTATCTTGAGAAGCTTGGCTTCAACGTCGCCGGTTACGGCTGCGCCACCTGTATCGGTAACTCCGGCCCGCTGCCGGATGAAGTTAGCCTGGCGGTCGCCGACAACGACATGACGGTCGCTGCCGTCCTGTCCGGCAACCGGAACTTCGAAGGCCGCGTCCACGCGCAAGTCAAAGCCAACTATCTCGCATCTCCGCCGTTGGTCGTCGCCTATGCGCTCGCCGGCACGGTGAACATCGACCTGGCCAATGATCCGATCGGCTTTGACGGCAGCAACCAGCCAGTGTACCTGAAGGATATCTGGCCGACGAATGAGGAAATCCAGGAAGCGCTGGCGACCTCTCAGAACGCGGAGATGTATCGCGCCAAATATGAGCATGTATTTACGCAAAACGAACAGTGGAATCAAATCCACGTGCCGAAAGGCGAGCTGTACGAGTGGGATCCGCAATCGACCTACATCGCCAATCCGCCGTTCTTCTCCAGTCTTGGAGATAAAGGGGACATCGGCAATGTCAAAGGCGCGAAAGTACTGGCGCTGCTCAGCGACTCCGTCACGACGGACCACATCTCCCCGGCAGGCAACATCAAGACGGACAGCCCTGCGGGCAGCTATCTGATGCAGCACGGCGTCGACAAGAAGGACTTCAATTCCTACGGCTCCCGCCGCGGTAACCACGAAGTCATGATGCGCGGTACCTTCGCCAATATTCGGATCCGCAACCAAGTCGCTCCTGGCACGGAAGGCGGCGTCACGACGTACCTGCCGACCGGCGAAGTAATGCCCATTTACGACGCTTCGATGAAGTATCAAAAGAACAAAACGAGCCTGATCGTCATTGCCGGTAAAGAGTACGGTACCGGAAGCTCCCGCGACTGGGCCGCCAAAGGTACTTTCCTGCTCGGCGTGAAAGCCGTCATCGCCGAAAGTTTCGAGCGCATCCACCGTTCCAACCTGGTCGGCATGGGCGTACTGCCGCTGCAATTTCAACCGGGGCACGGTTGGAAAACGCTCGGCATCACCGGTACCGAAACGTTTGAAATCAACGGGTTGTCCAACGATGTGAAGCCGGGTCAGACGATTACCGTCACCGCGAAACGCGAAGACGGGACGACCTTCGAATTCATGGTCATCGTCCGTCTGGACTCCATAGTTGACGTGGATTATTACCGCAACGGCGGGATCCTGCAAACGGTCCTCCGCCAAATGCTTGCGGTTCAGCCATAATTCGAGCGCAGACCTGAAGATCCGCGTCCTGAGCAGCCTGCCCTCCTTCTCCTCTCCGGAGAGAAGGAGGTTTTTTTCACCCGCCGATTGGGACGGAATCGCCCAATCGGCTATAATAATGATATCGACTATGTTCTTATATGTTCCGACCCAGGAGGTGTCCGTTTTTTTGACCAATCGCCGCTCCGCCCGATTCCGACGTTACCTCACCTCCATTCTTGCCATCTTCATTGTGCTTGTTCTGGGATCGGCATATTTCTTATCCTGGCCTTATGTGATCTATGGTCCTGGCTCTGCGGAACCGGTTCATCCCCGGGTCGAGACGGCCCATAAATTGGACGAAAAAGGCTCCTTCCTTTTTACCACCGTGTCCTCCTATTCGCAGCCCAATGCGATTTCCCTCTTCTATGCTTGGGTCAATCCAAGGGAGGACATCCAAACGGAAAAAGCCGCAACCGGAGGCGCGACGGACTATGCTTCCTATCGGAACCTGCTCTCCTGGATGCGGGACAGCTCGGAAGCGAACGCCCTTCTGGCCGCTTACGGCGCCATGAAGCGGTCGATTGAGGTGAAGGAGCAGGGCGTCATTGTGATCAGTTTCCTTCCCGAAACGAAGGCGATCGCGAGCGGCCTTCACGAAGGGGATATCCTCACCAAGGTCGACGGCAAAGCGACGCTTACCGCCGAACAGATGGCCTCCACCTTGTCCGCCCACAAACCTGGCGACAAAGTGCGCCTAACCGGAACGCGCGGCGGCAAGCCGATTGACGTCACCATACCGCTCATCCAAATGCCGGGCAACAGCAAGCGTACCGGGATTGGTTTTCAACAGAGCACCGTGCTTAAGGTAACGCCCCCCGATCCGGTCAAGTTCGATTTCAATGACGTTGGCGGTCCATCGGCCGGCCTGATGATGACGCTCGAGATCATCGCGCAGCTGACCGGTGAGGATTTGACCCGCGGCTACCGGATCGCCGGTACGGGCACCATCGACGAACATGGCACGGTCGGACAGATTGGCGGTATCCAATACAAGCTGATGGCCGCGGACAAAGAGAAGGCCGATTACTTCCTCGTCCCTTACGACAAGGAAGGCGGGCTCTCCAATTGGAATGACGCCCAAAAAACGGTCAAGGATTTGAAGCTGAAGCCGAAATTGGTCCCCGTGGCCACGCTGACGGAAGCGCTGGATTTTGTTCGCAAGCTGCAAACGAAATAGTACCCGAAACCAAGTAAACTGCCCTTCACCAACCGGATCGATTCCTTGGTGAAGGGCAGTTTCGATTTCCGCGCTGCTTTTAAGTTTTCTCAATTCACTTCCAGCTTTTCCGCCTCCGGTAAAACGGGATATGCCGCATGCGGCTCCGCCTGGTACCAAAACGCCGTCGAAGCGATATCGTCCTGCAACGGCAAGTAAGTGCCGTCCGCCCGCCAGCCCAGCGCTTGGATCGTCACTTTCAAATCCTGGCGGAACCGGATCGGATCCATGATGTGCCACCGGTACATCCCGAATCGCTGGTTCGCCTTGTATAAGCCATCCGGTTTAATGTGCTGGTGCATACCCAGATAAGGGGTCGAATAGGTCACGTATTTGCCGTCCATATCCCAGTTCCAAGCGCCTCCAAAATAATCCTCAGTGCCCGTGCCGCAAAGGGTCGGAAACTCCTTGTCTCCATCCAGATAAAACTTAACTTCTCCTTCGCCCCACCATCTGTTGCTGTTCGTTTGCCAAGCCAGGTACAGCCCCACAAAATGCCCGTTGCCTCTGATGCCGTCGACTACGGTATGCACTTCCTTGTAGGGCAGAGGATGGCTTCTTCGCCACTGGGCGTGGAAATACGCCATATCTTCCGGAATCTGCTGCAGCGCATAATCCACCTGATAGTATAGAATGATGTTTTCCGTATGAAGGTTTTCGATGGTTATTTTCGCTTTGCACCGGAATGGCATCGGCCAGTAAACGTTAAAGCCGTTGGCCGGGTTGACCGAAACCGGCTGGGAGTTGACCAAGCTGCGTTCACACCAGCCGTTGCAGAAAAAATCGCCCAGCGGCGTTTCCACGGACGGTTCCGCTTCGTCGTCCCAATAGATCCGCAATATCAATCGTCTCCAGCTTTCCACCGGGCAGGTCAGCCAAATGTGCTGGATAACGCCCGGCCCATCGATTTCCGCGAGCGTAAGCGTTGAGCCCGCTTCCACCCATACGGAAGGCGATACTTTCCACCCTTGGCCCAGCCTGGAGGCCGCCGTTTGCCCCGTCCCCTCTGTGGCCATGCCTCCTTTACCTTTTTGGCCTGTGAAGTTTTCCGGACTGATCGATCGAGTCACCGAATCCGCAAGCCTGGCGATGTTCCCGAGCCCCATACCCAAACCATCCATCATCGTTTTGCCACTCCTTCCGACAGTAATGTTTGCGTTTCCATATGTTGAAATCTATTATAGTCCCTTCTAGTAAAACTACCAATAAAACAGAAGGACACCTTCCGGTTGATCCCGGAGGCGTCCTTCTTCCTGCAGCAAAAAGGTCAAGCTTGACTGACTTTCAAAGCCTGCTCCAAATCATAGAGGATGTCATCGATCGATTCCGTACCGATCGATAACCGGATGAGACCGGCGGTTACGCCTGCCGCCTCTTGCTCGGCCTCTGAAAGCTGTTGGTGTGTCGTGCTGGCCGGATGAATGATGAGCGACTTCGAGTCGCCTACGTTCGCGAGATGGGAAAACAGCTTGACCGAGTCGATCATCTTGCGGCCGGCATCCACGCCGCCTTTGATGCCGAAGGTCAGAATCGCTCCCTGCCCTTTGGGCAAATATTTGCGGGTGAGAGGGTAAGACGGATGGCTCTCGAGCCCCGCGTAACTGACCCAATCTACAGCTGAATGCTTTTCCAAGAATTGCGCAACCTTCAGCGCGTTCTGACTGTGGCGTTCCATGCGTAAATGCAGCGTCTCCAATCCTTGCAGCAGCAGGAAAGAGTTGAACGGCGCCAAAGCGGCTCCCAGATCGCGAAGCAGCTGCACGCGCATTTTGATAATGTATGCGAGAGGTCCAAGTGCTGCAGTATAGGCGATCCCATGGTAACTCGGGTCGGGCTCGGTCAGCCCGGGGAACTTGCCGCTCGCTGCCCAATTGAACTTCCCGCTGTCCACGATAACGCCGCCGATGGATGTCCCGTGACCGCCGATAAATTTGGTGGCGGAGTGAACGACGACGTCGGCTCCATATTCAAATGGCCGAAGCAGATAGGGGCTCGGGAATGTATTGTCTACGATCAGAGGAATGCCGTTCTCATGAGCAATCTTCGCAACAGCCTCGATGTCGAGGACGTCGCCTTTCGGATTTCCGATGGTCTCTGCGAATACCGCTTTGGTCTTACCGTTGATCGCTTTGCGGAAATTCTCGGGATCGCCCGGATCCACGAACCGTACCGTGATGCCGAGCTTCGGAAGTGTCGTCGAGAACAAGTTGTAGGTTCCGCCATACAAGCTGGTTGCCGAGACGATCTCATCCCCGCTGCCGGCGATATTCAAAATCGAATAGCTGATGGCAGCCATCCCGGAAGCGACGGCCAATGCGCCGACGCCGCCTTCCAGCGCCGCAAGACGCTGCTCAAACACGTCGGATGTCGGATTCATGATGCGCGTGTAAATGTTGCCGAACTCTTTTAACGCAAACAAATTGGCGGCATGCTCCGTGTCGCGAAAACCGTAGGATGTCGTTTGGTAAATCGGTACGGCGCGGGACAGCGTTGCAGGATCCAGTTGCTGACCGGCATGTATGGCTAATGTTTCGGGCTGAAGCTTGCGTTCTTCTGACACGGGATCACCCTCCAAGGATTTATTCCTAGTAAAACAATGGGATTTAAAAGAATCGTAATGCTGCCAGCCTTTTTTGTCAATCTTTTCTTCGGAGGAAAGCTGATTTATGCTTTCGGCAGCATAACAAGAAGTGCTCGATTCACGTTGTCGAGCTTCGCCGACCCGCCGAAAGCCTTGGCTAATCCGTCCGCCGGGACGAGCCAGTCGCTCCCCTTCTGGACAGGGGCAAACGGAAGTTTGGTGGATTTGCCGTTTACGACCATTTTATCGCTATTCAACTTAAGTAATGCTTTGTATTTGCCGTGGACCAAAACGGCACTTTGCTTGGCTTTGTCGAAAGTCAGCTTCGCTCCATAAGCGCGTGACAAGTCTCCCAGCCGGATCGCGAGCGAACCGTGGTTGGGCGCAGGTCTCTCGGCGAGCGGGAAAGTTTTTCCGTCGACGATCAATCGATATGCCGTTTCCGTCTTCACAGGGAGAATTTCCAAGATAACCGGGGATGCTCCGCCGAAACCTTCTAAAGCCTTCGGTACGGTGCGTTTTATTGATGTTCCATCACCCAACTGTCCTTTGCCG
>JAQBPQ010000224.1 GCA_028287445.1 Cohnella sp. | reverse complement strand
GAAATCGCCAATGCCAACGCGCCGACTGCCAACAACTTGCTGAAACCTTTAAAACCTTTCATGTAACAAACTTCCTCCCTTTGTTTGCCTGCGAGGTTAGCTGCCGGGTTCGGGTCAAAGAGTTGCCCGGCCGCAAAACAAGCTTGCGGCTTCACCCCACAAATGGGTCCCCCGTGTCCTCAAAAGGACTTCGGCTTGGAATGGTTACAAGTCTAGCAGTCTTTCCGGGGGAGGTCATGCCATAAATTTTTACAGTGGGATGCGTTTTCCATTCCCCTTGCATGAGATATGATAGAGATAAACTGTGGTGAAGGGCGATGCCGCTTGAATATTAGATTTGGAGATTACCAGATTTCCGACGATAAAAAGAAGCTCGATTTGGATGTTGTTCATGGGTTGCTTAAGCGGAGCTACTGGGCGGATAAGCGGTCCCGAGAAACCCTGATCCGTGCCGTGGAAAACTCCCGATGTTTCGGCGTTTACGATGCCAATGGCCGCCAAGTCGCTTTTGCTCGCGTCATTACCGATAATTCCACTATGTTCTACTTGTGTGATGTGATCGTTGACGAATCTTACCGGGGATCGGGCATCGGCAAGACAATGGTCGAATCCATCGTCCAATCCGACGAACTGCGGGGACTGTCCGGACATCTGGCAACCGTCGATGCATTCGGCTTATACGAAAAGTACGGCTTTCATAAAGAACCGGACAAGTACATGAGAAAACCGCCGCAAGAGGAGGCAGGGCAATGAGCGGTACCCAAGTGTTGCATTACGACGCGTTCTCCCGCATTCCCGGGAAAGGAAATCCGGCCGGCATTGTGCGCGATGCCGAAGGGCTGCAGCAGTGGGAAATGCAGCAGATCGCGGCATCCGTCGGGTTTAATGAAACCACCTTTGTTCTCCCGAGCCAAGTGGCGGATGTGAAGCTGAAATATTTCACTCCCGGCCATGAGATGGATCTGTGGGGAACGGCATCGGGTGTCATGGGAGCCTACGCACTTACTTATATGGAACCTCATCGTGATTCGATCGCTTTCACCGTCGAGCAAGGGCTGGAATGCGGGTATGATGGGCGCGTAAAGGTGGAGGTCCGGCGGACCAATGAGGTACAGAAGTCGTTGAAGGTTTATATTACGGGCGAAGCGGTATTTGTGAAGGAGATGATCGTATGACCCGGGATTTCCGCATCAACATAGTCAGAGGTGCGGCTCTCCTGATGTTTGGCATGTTATTGGCGGGATGCCGCGCAACGGATGTTGGTGCAACGGTCCTGACCCCGGATTCGGCTTACCCGACTGAAGCTGTAGCATCCGGCTCCACGCAGGCACGATCGAATACATCTTCTGAACCCGTCGGATCTCTGCAAGCCCGAATTGCCATCCGATCCCCGATGACGCTGTCGAACAACCTTCTTCCCGGTACGGCTGGGAAAAACGTCTATTTGCGCATCCAACTGTACGAGGGAACCTATTCCGAAGATTGGAACCCCGGTGCATACATGGGAACCTTGTACGAAGGACGGTATCAAATCGTTATCGCTGACCAATACGGCAAGACGTTAAGTACGACGAAACTGGATAACCTTTTCCCGGAACCTTTGGTTTTCACCAATCATTTTACCTTGGCTTTTGAAGACTACAACGGCGACGGATTTCCCGATTTCACACTAGGACAGAGAGCCAACAGCAATGGCGGCGAATATAAAATTCTGACGATTGCAGAAGATCTCACCGTCCGTGAGCTTCCGGTTCGTGGGGAACACTCTCTCTATGTCAGCAAAGGTGGCGAGGGCGGCAGCAATTATTCGGTGAAGCTGAACAAGTCCAAAACCGGACTTTTGTCTTATTCATATTACAGCCAGGATAAAGGCAAATATATCGATCGAACGCTAAAATGGCAAAGCGGCGAGTTTGTGCCGGTTGCCGGGTGAAACGTAGCGGCGGATTCGACGGTTCCCGTAAAGGGCACCGTTTTTTTATGGCGACAAGCAGGATTTTTTATTCAAAAGGCGAATGTATATTCGCATCAGGTGTAAAAAAAGGAGACGGTGCAAAGTGGATAAAACCATCGGCAGTATCGACCAAGAGACTCCACTCGGGAATCGAATCGCCAGCGTGTTTGTGCATGTCACGGATCTTCGAAGGTCGGCGGAATGGTACAGCCGGCTGCTGGGACTTCCTTTACTGGAGGAGCGCCTCAATGGGGGACCGGTTTATTGGCTCGAACTGCCTGGTACCCACTTAATCCTGGACTCCAACGCGGCGAATCGTCAAAACCCGGATTGGCGCGAGGCCGACATGCCGCGTGTCATGTTCCCCGCAAGCGACATCGATCAAGCTTACGATTATTTGCAGAAAAAGGCGGAAACGTTCTTCGAGCCGGAAAGACATGGAACAATGGCCTATTTCAACTTCCGCGACCCCGAGGGCAACGTGCACATAGCTTGTTGGACAGCGCAGCCTTCCCCCGATATGGAGCTGTCGGCGGGGAGCCCGATTATTGCTCGTATCGGCGGTGTGTTCGTCGATGTCAAGGATATGAAATCGTCAGCCCGCTGGTATAGAGAATTGCTCGGTCTTCCACTGGATGAGCAGACAACGGCACAATCGGTCTGCCCGGTTCCCGTTTCGCAAGGAGCTTCCCTCCTGCTGGACTTGCACATCCATTTGAAACAAAAACAGGTTACCGAAATATTCTTCTTCGAGACGGACGATTTCGAGGCATCGCTTGCGTATGTTCGGGAGGAAGGTTTTCTTCCCATCCATGATCCGGGTCGATTTGAGAATCTGACCGAGTTCACCTTGGAGGACCCGGACGGTAACCGTATTCTGGTCTGTCCAATGAAACGATGATCAAAGGAGGCATGGGTTAGATGGGGAAACAAATCGGAAGCTCTTTAACGGTGTTCATGGTGTCTGATTTGGCCAGATCACAGCGGTATTACCGAGACATACTCGGCTTCGATGTGAACGACTGGTGGGCGGAGCGTGACGGACTAAGCGGAATTGCTCTGAAGCTTCAACAAGCCCCGGATGAGTCCGGCGTGCACCCGAACCCGCCTGAGTCCGGCTCGGATACGGGAGTGGACGTTTATGCCTATGTTGAAAACTGGGCAGCGCTTGATCAATTGTATCGGGAGTTTACGTCCAAAAGCGCCATGATGGCCCGGAAGCCGGTCGTTTACGCGGACCAAGGGCCGTGGAAAGAGTTTATCGTCGAGGATCCGGACGGCTACCATATTGCATTCGGCGGGGTGGATGGCGGTCGCGCGCATTGCAGCATTAACCCGCACATCGATTCCGTGTTCCTCTGGGTCAGAAATCTGGACCGTGCCGTGGACCGATATTCCAAGTTCATGGGATTGGAAGTGAAGCAGGAGGGCCGTTTCGGGCATCTGCACCTTTTCCATTTGGACAACGGAACGCACCTGATGCTCGATTCGAACGGTATGGAGAACGTGCCGATTCCCGAGCGCGGGCCGGTGTTGTTCAAGCTGAACACGGTCGACATCGACCGCGCCGCTCAGGAAGCCAAGGATCACGGGTTCGAGATCGTATACGGCATTCAGCGGTTGCCGCAAGTATCGTTCTGCAACATTCAGGACGAGGACGGAAACATCATCATGATCAGTCAGGACCATTCGGAGAGAGGGTGAGCAAGGCCATGAACGTAACCATAGTCGAAACATCGGAAATGAAGGCTGCCGTTATTCGAATTCCTCGGGACGGCAGCAAGGTGCGCGAGGCCTGGAAAGAAGTCATGGCCAAGCTTGACGGCCATCCCTCGCTCGCCGACAGGGAAAACGGCCTCGTTTTTATCCCGGAATGGCAATGGGAAACCGAAGTGATCATGCTGTGGGTAGGAGTGGAAGTCGCCTCTTTCGATTCCCTTCCGGACGGACTTACGACAATCACCATCCCTGCCCGGAAGTTCGCCAAAATTTCCGTAAAAGGCGATCGCAACAGGATGAATGAAACCTATGATTATCTGTCTGAGTGGTTTCGAACCGGGCCTTATGAGAGGGATATGAGCGAAGGCTCGCTCGGTTACGAAAGGAATCGGATCCAACCTGTGAATCCTTTTGAGATCCCGGCTGACAAGATTTCTTACTTCGAATATGACATCTACGCTCCCATCAAGGAGGTTGCTCAAACGGCATGATGAACGATTAAGGGAACGGATCATCAGGAGTCCGTAATGTAGATGTTTTTCGACCAACAGGTCATCTTGGCTGCGCCTCTTCCTTCGGGAAGAGGTTTCTTTGATTTTTCATGAATAAAATGGGAATTGGAAAACAACACTAGCGGATGTTGGAAAAAAACCACAGCGGAGGGAAGGTGAATCCGTGGTTTAGAACAACCGCGCGTGTCATTCATGAACATGAATTGCCATCCAGCAACTAAATCGAATCGAAAGGCTGTGCAGACAGATGAGTATGTTTTTACAAGGCGGTCAAACGGGACAATCCGGGCAGCTCGGACAATCCCAATTCGGTCAATCAGGCCAGTCGGGCATGATGTCTTCGATGGGCGGCTCCGCTCAATTCGGTCCATATGGTCAAGGCCCTTATGGACAATCCGGGCAACAGGGATCCATGTCATCATCGATGATGGGAACCGGGCAATACGGTGAGGCCAATGGAGGCCGGTCCGTACATTTCGGATCGGGTCAATCAGGGCAGTCAGGCCAGTCGGGGATGATGTCTTCGATGGGCGGCTCCGGGCAATTCGGTCCTTACGGTCAAGGGCCGTATGGCCAATCCGGGCAACAAGACTCCATGATGGGCCAATCCGGGCAACAGGGCTCCATGATGGGCCAATCCGGGCAACAAGGCTCCATGATGGGCGGTTCCGGGCAGTCGGGGATGATGTCTTCGATGGGCGGTTCCGGGTTCGGTCAATCCGGACAGTCGGGGATGATGTCTACGATGGGCGGTTCCGGGCAATTCGGTCCTTACGGTCAAGGGCCATATGGTCAATCCGGGCAACAGGGTTCTATGACTTCCTCGATGATGGGAACCGGGTCATACGGGGAAGCCAACGGAGGCCGCTCCACGCAATTCGGGATGATGGGAAGCGGAGCCGGTCAGTCTTTCGGTCAGTCCCAACTCGGTCAACAAGGTGCATCCGGCTCTATCACATCGGCGGGAGGCACACAGTTCGGCCCTGACGGACAAGGTCCTTCCGGGCAGTTCGGACAATCCCAAAGCGGTTCGTTCCAATAAAAACCATTTCATGCGGCATACCCGCCCGGCAGTGTGCCGGGCGGGTTTTGCATGTTCGGACACACCCCGATATAATAAGGACAAACTAGGCAAAAGGGGGGCCGACCGTGCCGTCACCGGACGAATTTGAGCGGATCCGACAGTGGACGGACCAACGCCAATCAGCGGAATTCTTGTCTTCTTCGGGTGTCCGTCTGGGAATCGGAGACGATGCGGCGGTTATCGGGGCTCCTTGCGGATACGACTTGCTTCTTGCGATGGATACAATGGTCGAACAGGTTCACTTTCGTTCCGAGACCATGGAGGATGTGGATGTCGGGTACAAGGCGTTGGCGTCCAACGTAAGCGACATCGCCGCCATGGGCGGACTGCCTTCACATGCGCTTATCTCCGTAAGCATTCCGCCCACTTGGGGTATGGAACGGATGAAGGCTCTCTATGACGGGATCTATCAGTGTGCGAAGCTTTACGGGATTGCCATAGTTGGCGGAGACACCACGGCAGCCCCTATGGATCTGGTAGTGGCGGTCACTTTGGTCGGCAAGGTTGAAATCGGCCGCGCCCTCACGCGTGGAGGTGCCCTGCCGGGTCATCTCGTATTCGTGACGGGCCCGGTAGGTTTGTCGGCGGCCGGTCTGTACGGCATGCTTCCTTCCGAAGCGGGGCGGCCGATGCCGCAGCCTCCCGAGCGGCTCGTTCGCGCCCACCGGCGGCCCGTTCCATCGGTAAAAGCCGGTCGGATGCTGCTCGAGCGCGGATGGGGACGATCGCTGAATGATGTGAGCGACGGACTGATCAGCGAAGCGTGGGAGATCGCTGAAGCTTCCGGGATACGGCTCGTATTGAGGGATGCCGGCCTTCCCTTATCCGGAGAATTGGCCGCCTATGCGGCCGAATGCCGTATGAATCCGCTCGACTGGATGCTGTACGGCGGCGAAGATTATGTCTTGCTCGGAACAGCGGATCGTCTGGACTCAGAAGCCATGAAGGAAGCTTTTCGACAGGAAGGGCTTCCTCTGTTCATCATAGGAGAAACCGAAGAAGGAAAACCCGATGTGGTGCTCGAAACCGAGGACGGCAAACGGAAACCTCTGGCGAAGCGGGGCTACAATCATTTTGCGAAGGGATAATGGCGATGGAACAAGCGAGGAACGACGGGCCGCTATGGTATGTGCGGGACGCGGAGAGCGAGGCCGATACGGCGGAATTTGCCGCGCAGCTGGCAAACCGGGCGGAGGCTGGCACGGTACTGGCGTTGGACGGTGATCTCGGCGCCGGCAAAACACGTTTTGCCCAAGCATTCGCGGCGGCGCTCGGCGTTCCCGGCATCGTGAACAGCCCGACTTTTACGATCATCAAGGAGTATGAAGGCGGCAAACTGCCCTTTTATCATATGGATGTATACCGTTTGTCGCTGCCGGAGGCGGATGAACTGGGCTTGGATGAATATTTTCTGGGAGAAGGCGTGTCGCTTGTCGAGTGGGCGTCGCTGATCGAACCGCTTTTGCCTGCGGAGCGCCTGCACCTCGTACTGGAATATATCGGACCGACCTCACGACGGCTGCGCTTCCGTCCAATCGGACATCGCTATGAGGCCTGGTGCCGGGAAATGGGGCTTGCCCTGGAGGAGGAAACGACATGATGACCGAATTATCCGTTCAGCCGCCGTCCTCTCCGGTGACGGTACTTGCTTTTGATACTTCTACCGCTTCTCTTGCGGCTGCGATCGTTCGCGACGGCATGGTCGTGGCATCGTCACAGTCGTTCACGGAGCGCAATCACTCCGTTCACATCGTGGCGGAATTGAAACGATTGCTGGCCGAATGCGGTTTGAAGCCGGAAAATGTGGACGCCATTGCGGTCGGACAGGGACCCGGCTCTTATACAGGTGTCCGGATCGCGGTCACGGCCGGCAAAACATTGGCGTGGACCTGGAATAAGCCGCTGATCGGAGTGTCCAGTCTGGAAGCTTTGGCGATCGGAGCTTGGGAATTGCGGATTGGACGCCACGAACTGACCACCGGAACCGTGTGGATCGTACCGATCATGGATGCACGGCGGGGGCAGGTGTATACTTCACGTTTTGCGGCGGATTACACGGGGCATTGGGAGGCGCTGGATTCGGACGGCATCCGGATAGCGGCGGATTGGACTGGAATTTTGCACGAGCAAGCATCAGCCTCGGACGGTGTGTCCGAAATCTGGTTCGTAGGTGACATCGCCCTTCACGAGCAGACGCTGGGAATGAGCGATAGGCAAGACGGTGTTCCGGTCCGGATGCTTGCTTTCTCCATGGAGGCGGGGGCTGTGGGAAAACTGGCATGGTCGCGGTATCTCCGGGGAGAGAAGGACGACATTCACACCTTTGTTCCGAATTACACGCAACTGACGGAAGCGGAAGTGAAACTGCAGGCCGCTGCCCTAGTCCGGAGGGATTAAAATGAAACATTCAAACATCCGGTACCGCGGTAACGAAGATCTTGTATTCCGGAGCATGACATTGGGCGATGTCGGGACGATTGTACGGATCGAACGTGAATCGTTCACTTCGCCATGGTCGGAGGAAGCGTTCCGTACGGAACTTACGCAAAATCTATTTGCCAGATACATGGTGATGGAGCGGGACGGAATTGTTTTAGGTTACGGCGGCATGTGGATTATCGTCGATGAGGCGCATGTAACGAACATCGCGGTAGACGAGCCGTATCGAGGGCAGGGCCTGGGGGAAAAACTGCTGCGTGAAATGATGCACACCGCGGTCTGGCTGGGCGCCCGGCGAATGACGTTGGAAGTGAGGGTATCCAATGAAACGGCCCAGTCGCTGTACCGCAAGCTTGGTTTTGAGCCTTCGGGACTGCGTCCGGGTTATTATTCAGACAACCACGAGGACGCGCTGATCATGTGGGCCGAATTGGTGACGGGCAGGGACGAAGCGGCCGGAACTGCAGAAATCGAGGAAGGGGAACAGGGATGAACACGGTTTCGACGGTTCCGTCTTCCGTGAATTCGGAACGGCCTTACCATTTGCTTGCGATCGAGACAAGCTGCGACGAGACGTCGGCAGCCGTCCTTAGAAACGGACGGGAAATTCTATCCAATGTCATCTCCAGCCAAATTGAGACGCATCGCAGATTCGGGGGTGTCGTTCCGGAGATCGCCTCCCGCAAACATGTGGAGAGCATCACATTGATCCTCGAGGAAGCGACCCAAATCGCGGGTATCGGGCTAGATCAAGTGGATGCCGTGGCGGTCACGCAAGGGCCAGGACTGGTAGGCGCCCTGCTCGTGGGTGTCGTTGCCGCCAAAAGTTTGGCCTTGGCACTGGATGTGCCGCTGATCGGCACGCATCACATTGCAGGACACATTTACGCGAATCGGCTGGTCGGCGAAATCCTCTACCCGGCGTTGGCTCTCGTCGTATCCGGAGGACATACCGAGATCGTGCTGCTCGAAAGCGAAGGGGTGTTCCGCATCCTCGGAAGAACGCGTGACGACGCGGTGGGAGAAGCCTACGACAAAGTAGCGCGGGCGCTTCAATTTCCCTATCCCGGAGGACCGCATGTCGACCGGTTGGCGTCGGAAGCTCAGGAAGCGATTGAGCTGCCACGTGCCTGGCTGGAGCCGGATTCCTACGATTTCAGCTTCAGCGGCTTGAAATCCGCGGTGTTGGCTGAGATCAACCGGTCCCGGATGAAAGGCGAGACGCCGTCGTTTGGCTCACTGGCCAGAGGTTTTCAGGATTCGGTCATTGATGTAGTGACCGTTAAAGCGATGCGCGCCGCCCATGCTTTCGGCGCTCGTCAGATGCTCTTGTGCGGCGGAGTAGCGGCGAACCGCGGTCTGCGGAATCAGTTGGCGGCGTTGTGCGGGAAGGCCGGCCTGCCCTTGATCGTGCCGCCGTTGTCCTTGTGCACGGACAATGCCGCCATGATCGGCGCTGCGGCTGATTTGAAATGGCGGCGCGCCGAGTTTACGCCGCTCGAGATGAAGGCGGAGCCCATTTTCTCGCTTGAAGAGTGGTCGGTAACGAAATAAGTAACAGGCCGGTTGTTTTTTTATTTCACATAGAAGCGCTCATCCGGTATTATATATCTTGCAAATATATCGTAAAGGATGATGGTCATGCCCCCCGTTAATCGGCTTGAAAATCTGGAAGCGATCGTGCAGCAATTCAAGGAATTGGACGAAACCATGACCCATTACTCGGACATGCTCAGCTTGGCGGGCTGGGACCAGCAGGTGATGGCGCCGCCTAAAGGAAAATCTTATTTTTCCAAGGTGCGCGGTACACTGTCGACCGAATTGTTCCGGCTGGCCACTTCGGATCAAATAGGCGAATTGTTGAATGCGCTTTCTCGTCCCGAGGTGCAGCAACAACTGGACGCAGCGACCAAGGCCGCGGTTCGAGAACGCAAACGCAGCTACGACAAAGACAAAAAGATTCCCGAGAAACTTCATAAGGACTTTACGATCCACACGGCGAATGCGCGAACCGTTTGGGAAGAAGCGAGAAAAGAAAACCATTTTGAGAAATTTCGCCCGACGCTGGAGCGCACAGTGGAACTGGTTCGTCAATATTCGGAGCTCTACGGCTATGAAAAGCATCCTTACGATGCGCTTCTCGACGACTATGAACCCGGTTTGACGGTAGAGCAGCTGGACCGGATTTTCGGAACCTTGCGGGAAAGGACCGTCCAATTGCTGGAGCGCATCCGCCATTCTCCTCAGCAACCGCGGCATGCGTTTGAGGGGGCATTTGATGTATCCCAGCAAGAGAAGTTTAACCTACATATCATTCCCCTCCTGGGATACGATCTGGATGCGGGACGGTTGGACGTTACGGCTCATCCTTTTGCCATTACGATGAATGTCGGCGACGTTCGGATTACGACACGGTACTTCGAGAACGATCCGAAAGGGTCGTTGTTCGCCACCATTCACGAAACCGGACATGCGATATATGAACAGGGTGTGAATGCGGAGTACGAAGGATCGGTCATCAGCAGCGGAGTATCCCTGGGCATCCACGAATCTCAATCCCGGTTTCTCGAAAATATGGTCGGCCGCAGCGAGGCGTTCTGGGAGCGTTATTTTGGCGATTACAAGAGCTTTTTCCCAGGTAAATTCGAGAACCTGTCGGTTCGCGACTTTTACCGTTCGGTCAACATCGTGGCACCTACGTTCATTCGAGTGGAGGCCGACGAAGTGACCTATAATCTGCACATCATGATTCGTTATGAGCTGGAGAAGGGGCTTGTAGCCGGCGAACTTGAAGTGAAAGATTTGCCGAGGCTGTGGAACGAGAAGATGCGTGAGTATCTTGGTGTTGAGCCGCCGACCGATACGCTCGGTGTTCTCCAAGACGTTCATTGGGCCTATGGCGCATTCGGCTATTTCCCGACCTATACTTTAGGGAACCTGTACTCGGCGCAAATTCGCAAGACGATCCTGAAGCAATTTCCGGATTTCTACGACATCATCCGCCGCGGGCAGTTCTCCGTGATCCGTGAATGGCTTCGCGAGAACATTCATCAGCACGGGAGCGTATACACACCGTCGGAGCTGATCGAGCGGGTCACCGGCGAGCCGTTAAACCCGGATTATTTGGTGGAATACTTCGAGGAGAAATACTCGGACGTTTACGGCTTATAACCCTCGTTCCTGCCGAAAAATCCATCGTATCGATATCGGACCATTCATTTTCTGAATTGACAGAACTTTTTCGGGTGAATATAATAGATACCAATCCCGAGAGGGAACAAAAGGGTACAAACGCGAAGAACAGGAACAGTAGGGTGAAACCTGGAATCAGAGAGCTGCGGGTTGGTGCGACGCAGCGGATGGGAATCCCGAAACTCGCCTGGGAGCGGATCGGCGGAAGGCATGCGGAAGCGAGAGCGCCTGTATGACCCGTACGTCGGAACGGGTAACCTCCGTGAGAGGGTGCGGAAAGTTCCGGAATTACGCGTGTATGCGCGAATGGAGCTTTCAGCTTGAGGTGGACGCTTCGTGCGTCAACGAGAGTGGTACCGCGGTTGGCTGATATGCCCGCCGTCTCTTCTATAGAGACGGGCGGGCTTTTTTGTGTTCAGCGCCCGCTTACCGATAGCTATAACGCGATGAACGGAAGCAGTAGGGTGACCTCGGAGAGCAGAGAGCTGCGGGACGGTGCGACGCAGCCGAAGAGGAATCCGAACTCGTCCGGGAGCGGAGCGGAAGAAACCGGCCGAGACGGCTCGCATTATGCGGGCGTGAACGCGCTGGATATTCCGTTACGGCCGGCCCCCGATATCGGGCGCTCGCCAGGTTCACGCCGTCCGGACGGCGCGTGCCCGGCGCACAAGTGGGAGATACGTTTCGCCGCCGGAAGGCGAAACCTCCAAGCAGAGTGGTACCGCGGCGGCTTAGCCCGTCGTCTCTTGCATGATTGGGAGACGGCGGGCTTTTTGCCGTTTCCGTGAGCCCATTCCCAAGGAGGCCAAACGCTATGTCAATGTCCAATGAAACGCCGAAACGCCGCATCCGTATTTTCGATACGACACTCCGC
The DNA here is from genome assembly GCA_028287445.1 of Cohnella sp. Lineage (GTDB taxonomy): Bacteria > Bacillota > Bacilli > Paenibacillales > Paenibacillaceae > Cohnella. The sequence continues at coordinate 1,138 of JAQBPQ010000224.1, read as the reverse complement.
GACGGGGAACAGGCGCCCGGCGCTTCCATGAAACCCGAACAGAAAGTCATTATCGCCCGTCAACTCGCCCGATTGGGCGTCGATGTGATCGAACCCGGCTTTGCGATCTCGAGTCCTGGAGAGTTCAAGGCGATCGAACAAATCTCCCGCGAGCTCCGCAATGTAGAAATTTGCGGCTTCGCCCGATGCGTCAAAGAAGACATTGACGCTGCCGTCGCGGCCACAAGGGATGCGGCCCGGCGCAGATTGCACCTGTTCATCTCCTCGTCTCAGATTCATCTGGACTTCCAGCTGCGCAAGACCCAGGACGAAGTTATTCGCGTGCTTCGCGATATGGTGGCCTACGGGAAACAATTCGTGGACCAGATCGAATTTTCTCCGATGGATGCGTCCCGTTCCAGCGAGGAGTTCCTTTGTCGGGTCGTCGAGTCCGCCATCGAAGAAGGCGCAACGATCATCAATATTCCCGATACGATGGGCTATGCGCTGCCGGAAGAGTTCGGCCCGCTCTTCACCCACATCCGCCAAGGAGTACGCGGCGGCGACAAGGTCGTCTACAGCACCCACTGCCATAACGATTTGGGGATGGCTGTGGCCAACAGTCTCGCGGCGATCCGCCACGGGGTGACGCAAGTCGAGGTGAGCGTCAACGGTGTCGGCGAACGAGCGGGCAATTGCTCTTTGGAGGAATTGGTGATGGCGATCAAAACGAGAGGGGACTCCATCGGTGTGGAAACCGGCGTGCACACCGGTCAAATTTACGAAACTTCACGCCTGGTGAGCCGTACGATGCATTTTCCGATCGCCTTCAACAAACCGATTGTCGGACGAAACGCCTTTCAGCATGAGTCCGGCATCCACCAGGACGGGTTGCTCAAAAATCGCAATACCTATGAGATCATGGATCCAGAAGCGATGGGGATTCCACGCAGCATGATCGTTCTCGGTAAACATTCCGGCAGGCATGCCATCAAGCATCGGGTTTCCGAATATGGCGTGCGGCTAGCTGAAGGCGAATTGGAGGAACTTTATTCCCGATTCAAGGAGAAAGCGGATGAGCAGAAGCTGATTACAGACGATGTTCTGATGCAGTTGGTAAGCGAGTCGACAAGCACATTCACGGAGCCCTATACCTTGG
>JAQBPQ010000194.1 GCA_028287445.1 Cohnella sp. | reverse complement strand
AGGCAAGGGCGGCCAGGGTGGAAAAAGCGGCGGCCAAAGCGGTGGCGGTGGCGGAGGAGACCAAGCCAGCGGCGGCGGTGGCGGCGGTGGCGGTGGTGGTGGCGGTGGTGGCGGTGGATGAGCCGATTTGCGGATCCTGGTGATCTGCAGGGGATGTAAAATAAACCTCCATCCCCACTTTGATAGTGGTTTTGGAGGTTTATTTGTTCTTATTTGGGGACTCGCTCATTCGGTACTACCCTTTTGGGACAGCCCCTTCGTATCATTTCCCGCACAACTTCATGATCTGTTCAGCCAAAGCGCTATATTCTTTCCCCGTCTTCGACTCGGCTTTATACACCGAGGGCGAATAATCCGGCTCGGCCGGATGATTATCCGGCGCTCCGATCGGGAATTGAGCCAATAACCCGGTGTGCAGCGTTTCGGCAAGGCGGGCGCCGCCACCCCTGCCGAATACGTAGTCCCGATTTCCGCAGCTTCCGCATTCATAATACGACATATTCTCGACAACGCCGAGAATCTGATGATTCGTTCGAATCGCCATTGACCCTGCGCGGGCCGCCACGAATGCTGCGGTGGCATGAGGGGTAGTGACGATGATTTCTTTGCTTTGCGGAATCATCTGGTGCACGTCCAGCGCGACATCACCGGTTCCCGGCGGCAAATCGAGCAGCAGGTAATCCAGCTCCCCCCACTCGATCTCGGCAAAGAAATTGCGCAGCATCTTGCCGAGCATCGGTCCGCGCCAGACAACCGGACTGTTGTCTTCCACGAAAAAACCCATCGAAATGACCTTAACGCCGAATCGTTCGACCGGCCGAATCTTCTCGCCCTCTTGTTCCGGACGCTCCTCGATCCCCATCATGTCCGGCACGCTGAAGCCGTATATATCGCTGTCGATCAGCCCGACTCGTTTGCCTTGACGGGCCAGCGCGACTGCAAGATTGACGGTAACCGTCGACTTGCCCACGCCGCCCTTGCCACTGGCAACCGCGATAAATTCGACACCGCTTTCCGGGTGCAGCAGAGGATTTTTTTCCATTCCGGCTCCGTGCCCTTTAATGGGGGGGCTCGCCTTGTTTGCCGGAGCGCCGGTTGCCGCCGCCGGCGCTTCCGGATGCAGCTTGGACAAGGTCTCTGCTTTCTCGTGCTCCGTCATCTCCCGGAAACGAAAATGTGGGGTCCCCGCCCCTGCCTGAGCCAGCGCCGAAGCCAACTCCCGCTCCAATTCGGCGGATTTGCCAACGCTATGCGGATGAAGCACGACCGTAAGCGACACGATGCCTTCCCGTACTACGACGTCCCGGATGAGTCCGAGTTCGGACAAACCTTTACGCAGCGTCGGTTCCGGCACCCCTTTTAGCGCTTCCAGTACTGTTTCTCTTGTTATCATCTCGGGCAACCTCCACAGTCACGATCATTGCTTACTATTATATCACAGCGAACGGCCTTCTTCGCTCGAGGCATACCTCAGTATTCCTCGGTAAATCGCCGCAGCCACTTTCTTCTGATAAGCTTCATCGGAGAGCAGCCTCGCTTCCTCCGGATGAGACAGAAACCCTACCTCTACAAGAGCTGTCGGCATTTGGAGTTTTTTCAGCAAGTAAACCGTATCGTTCGGTTTGGCGACACGCGACGTGTTGCCTAACGATTCCCGGATTTCTGCCTGAATGTCTGCAGCCAACTTGCCGCTTAGAGAGTTGCGGGAGTAGTAAAACGTTTGTGCTCCGGACCATTTGGGCGAAGGAATGCTGTTCATATGGATGCTGAGGGCCAGATTCGCACGTCTGTTTTGGACCCGATCCGCCCGTTCAAGCAAATCCTCCGTTTTGCGCCGGGAATAACCCCTCGTCTGCGGTGCCGCCAAATCGTAGTCCCCTTCCCTAGTCAGCAGCACCATGGCGCCCGCCTGCTGCAGATAATCGCGCAAGTGGAGCACGATCGCCAAATTGATATCCTTTTCGATCGCTCCGTCCCTGCTTACCGCTCCTCCATCTGGACCTCCGTGTCCGGCATCCAGCGCGATCACTTTCCCGGACAAAGGCAGGGTCCAATAAGTCCAAGTTCGCGCAGAAGGCAGCTCTGTGAGGAACAGCCCCGTCAAGAACACGAATAGCCCGATGACGACTGCCAGCCGTATCCAGCCCCGCCCCGTCATCCAGACCACGAGCCTGCGGCGGATATCCATTCTACTCCATTTGCTTCGATAGTCCTGTGAAAACAAAAAATCCACCTCGTCCCGGGAAACAAGTTCCCTACATTGTACTGGACAAGGTGGATGATTATGTTAGGTCTTCATTAAATGGCGTACGATTTGCTGGCTTCCGCCATGCCTTCGATCAGAATCTTCGCTACTTCCGGACGGGAAAACTCCGGCGGCGGGCAAATTCCGTCGCGCAGCAACGCTCTTACTTTGGTACCGGACAGGGTGAGGTGGTCCTCTTTGTCATGTGGGCAAGTTTTGCTGGAGGCCATGTTGCCGCACTTGGTACAGAAGAAGCTGTGCTCGAAGAATAACGGCGTAATACCGAGATCTTCCGGCGGGAACGACCGTAGCAAATCCTGAGCTTCATAGGTGCCATAGTAATCTCCCACGCCCGCATGGTCACGGCCGACGATGAAGTGCGTACAACCGTAATTTTTGCGAACCATGGCATGAAAGATCGCTTCCCGCGGCCCCGCATAACGCATCGCCGCCGGGAACACGCCGAGAAATACGCGGTCCTTCGGATAATAATTCTCGAGCAGGGCAAGGTAACTTTTCATCCGGACATTCGCGGGAACGTCATCGGATTTGGTCTCGCCGACCAGCGGGTTCAGGAACAGAGCATCGACGATCTCCATGGCGCTTTTCTGAATATATTCATGTGCCCGGTGCACCGGATTGCGCGTCTGAAAACCGACTATCGTCCGCCAGCCCTTCTCTGCGAATAGACGACGTGTTTCTGACGGTTCGAAATAAAACTCTCCGAACTTCTCCGGCTTCGGACGATTCAACACCCGAATCGGTCCTCCCACATAGGTGTCAGGGCGATCAAATAATTTCACAACACCGGGATGCTCCGTATCGTCCGTCTTGAACACTTGGACGGCTTCGCGGCGTTTATCCACGGTATAGATGCTTTCAATATCGATGATTCCGTATAGGACGCCATCCGTCTCCCCAACCAACGCCGCTTGCTTGCCGACAGACAAATCCGCTGCTTGGTCGGCGGTAACCGCCAACGTAATCGGAATGCTCCAGACGAGTCCACTCTTCAGACGCATCGTGTCGACTACAGACAAGTAGTCGTCCTCGTTCATAAAACCGGTCAACGGACTGAATGCCCCAACGCCGATCAGATCGAGGTCCGATACGGTCCAATTGTTTATCGGAATCGAGGGGAGTCCTGCCGCTTTGGCCAGCAGTTCATGGCGTTCCTCCGCTTCCTCCACCCGATTGATCAACGTGCCGCCATGCGGTTGAATTGCGCTCATCGATGTATAGCTCCTTTATCACGTAATCCGGTTATTTGTGCAGACCACATTCGGTTTTCTCCGTCCCGGCCCAGCGTCCCGCTCGCGGATCTTGGCCCGGCATGACCGGCCGGGTGCACTGCTCGCATCCGATGCTCGGGAAATTCCGATCGTGCAGCGGATTATATATGACATCGTTGGTGCGGATATAATCCCATACGTCTTCAGAAGTCCAAGTGGCCAACGGATTAAATTTGACAAGTCCGAATTTCGTGTCGTACTCCACTTTCTTGGCATTGGCACGAGTAGGTGCCTGATCGCGGCGGATCCCCGTAATCCACGCTTCGTAGTTGCCGAGGATACGTGTTAACGGTTCTACCTTGCGAATGTTGCAGCAGGCGGTTGCGTCGCGTGTCCACAGCTCTGCGCCGTGTTCGGCCGCTTGCTCTTCCGGAGTGGATTTCGGTTTCACTTGTACGAATTCCATGCCGTAACGGGCCATAAGCCGGTCGCGGGTCTCATAGGTTTCCTTAAAATGGTAATCGGTATCCAAGTAGAAAATGTCCGTTTGCGGACTGATTTTTTGCAGCATGTCGACGAGCACCACGTCTTCCGCCCCGAAGCTGCAGGCGAACGTAATGTTCGGGAAGGTGCTTACCGCCCACTCGATCACCGGCTCGGGCGACGTATTCTCGAATTCTTCCGCCTTTTGGCGAATGATTGCTTCTTTTTCAAGCAAATTCATGAACATTGACCTCCATTCACAAAAATCCTAGTAAGTTTATCTGAATTAATGATCATTATACCCTTTCCACCGGATTTGATCAATCACTCCATGGAAAGTTTTCCGGGTGAAAGCCTTCCTGGACCGCCATCTCATCGTATTCATCCGAATAAAAAAATGCCTCCCCCGCCGAACAATCGGCAGGGAAGACATGGTCGATGAATATTAACGTTTGGAGAATTGAGGCGCGCGGCGAGCCGCTTTGAGGCCGTATTTCTTCCGTTCTTTCATGCGCGGATCGCGAGTCAGGAATCCGGCTTTCTTAAGCGATGGACGCAATTCCGGATCGGCTTTCAGCAGAGCCCGGGAGATGCCGTGGCGAATTGCGCCGGCTTGGCCGGACGTACCGCCGCCGTGAGCCAGTACGAGGATATCGTATTTGCTCGTCGTTTCGGTCAATACCAGCGGTTGCTTCACAATCAGCTTCAGAGTTTCGAGACCGAAATATTCGTTAATGTCGCGTGTGTTGATGATGATGCGGCCTTCACCCGGCACGAGTCGAACCCGCGCAACGGATTGCTTCCGACGACCCGTTCCAACATATTGCACTTGAGCCATTCGTTCGTCCTCCTATTATCCGCGAAGTTCGTAAACTTCAGGTTGTTGGGCTTGATGCGGATGTTCCGCACCTGCGTATACTTTCAGCTTCGATTGGAGCTGATGACCGAGCTTGTTATGTGGAAGCATGCCGTGAACGGCAAGTTCAATAATACGAGCCGGTCTCTTGTTCAGCATTTCGCCGGCGGTCGTCGTTTTCAAACCACCCGGATAGTGGGAGTGTGTGTAGTATTTCTTCTGCAGCAGCTTTTTGCCTGTGAGTACGATTTTCTCGGCATTCACGATAATGACGAAATCACCCGAGTCGATGTGAGGGGTAAATTCCGGTTTGTGCTTGCCGCGGATCAGAGCGGCGGCTTCGCTGGCGAGACGGCCAAGGGTTTTGCCTTCGGCATCGATCAGGAGCCACTTGCGCTCGATTTCGTTCGTCTTCGCCATGTAGGTGGTACGCATGAAAGTTCCTCCTTCGGAAAGTATCGTTCCGATTGTGTATAGGTTCTGTCTTCACTTGTCATGTTCATGACATCTGATTGGCAGTCGTTGAGTTCAATGGTGTTGTTCCTTCGCCGGTCTTGAGAGAGACTGCGGGGGTTAAACACACGAAAAAAGTGACGTTTCTTCATTGGGGGCCGTGGGAAGCCATGAAGAAAGCACAAAATTTATTTTACAGGAATCGGGCTTTATACGCAAGAAGAACTTTATAGATGATCGGCAAGACGAAAAGCCTCCCCATATTCTACGTTCCAGAGGGTCAATCCGTGGGGAACCGCGGTCGGTCCCGCGTGGGATCGGTCCCGGGCGTTCAGGATTTCCACAATGTCCCGGGAAGTGCGTTTGCCTTCCCCCACTTGCAGAATCGTACCCGTAATAATGCGCACCATATTATAGAGAAAACCGTTGCCTGTCACGTAGAGGTGGAACACTCCACGCCGTTTGCCCGGGTACCGGAGAGTATCCGACTCTTCCCATAGAGTAGGCACTCCATCCGCCCTCTGCTCAGTCTCGAGCCTCGCCTCATATATCGTACGTACATGATGGGGCTTCGTGGACAGAGGGCTCGTAAAAGATGAGAAGTCGTGTTCCCCAAGCAGATAATGCAGCCCTTCTCTCATGGCATCGATATTCAAAGGTGCGTGATGGTGAAACTCATATTTTCTGCGAAAAAGATCCGGATATTTGCTGCAGTTGATCGTATAGCGATACGTTTTGCGTACGGCGTTGCGGCGGGCGTGAAATTCCTCCGGGACTTCGTGAGCCGAGTGGACGACAATATCATCCGGGAGCCGTGCGTTCAAAGCCAGTGCCCATCGCTGAACGGGAATCTGTGAGTCCGTGTAGAAGTTGATGAACATGCTTCTCGCATGAACGCCCGCATCTGTACGACCGGAACCGGTAACGCGGATCGCTTCACCCGTCAACTTGAGCAAGGCTTCCTCCAGCTTATCCTGGATCGTTTGACCGCCAGGCTGACTTTGAAAACCATAATAGTCCGTTCCGTCATAACTGACCGCGATACAGAGGTTGCGACTCACGGTTCTCCCTCCTTGCCCCACCGACTGACCACACGCTATCCCTTATATGCTCACAAAAAAAGGATGAGCCGAATCCGGTGATTCGGGCCATCCTTCTTTGCTCCGTTCCTTACGCGCGGTCTACGAGTTCGAGATACACCATCGGAGCGGAGTCGCCGCGACGGGGACCCAGCTTCAGAATGCGGGTATATCCGCCCGGACGTTCCGCATAGCGGGGCGCCAGATCGGAGAACAGTTTCTGGATGGCGTCTTGCTCGCCGTTCAAAGACTCCCTACGTACGAAGGCTGCTACCTGACGACGTGCATGCAGGTCGCCGCGCTTGGCGAGGGTGATCAATTTTTCTGCGATCGAACGTACTTCCTTGGCTTTCGCCTCGGTCGTTTGGATGCGCTCGTAAAGGAACAGGTCGGTGACCAAGTCACGGAAAAGAGCTTTCCGCGAGCTGGAGTCGCGACTCAGTTTTTGATAAGCCATCGGTTTTCCCTCCCTTAACCACGTACAAATTCTGTAACGCCTGCGTTACGATTTGTCGCGTAGTATTGATGCTGTTAATCTTCCATGCGTAAGCCCAACCCGAGTTCTTCGAGCTTCTCTTGTACTTCCTCCAAAGACTTGCGTCCGAGATTGCGGACTTTCATCATGTCTTCTTCGGTTTTGGTAATCAGCTCTTGTACGGTGTTGATGCCTGCGCGTTTGAGGCAGTTGTAGGACCGGACGGAAAGATCAAGCTCTTCGATCGTCATCTCGAGCACTTTCTCTTTTTTGTCCTCTTCCTTTTCTTTCATCGTTTCGGTATCTTTGGCTTCGTCCGTCAAACCAACGAACAACGACAGATGATCCGTGAGGATCTTCGCGCCCAGACTGACGGCTTCTTCAGGACGAATGCTTCCGTCTGTCCATAATTCAAGCGTGAGCTTATCGTAATTGGTTACTTGGCCGACACGCGTATTTTCAACTTGATAGTTGACGCGCGTAATCGGCGTGTAGATCGAATCAATCGGAATAACGCCGATAGACTGTTCTTCCTTCTTGTTGCGATCCGCCGCTACATAACCGCGCCCTTGTCTTGCAAAAATTCGCATATGCAGGCGCGCACCTGCAGCCAACGTCGCAATGTGCAGATCCGGATTGAGGATTTCCACATCGCTGTCCGTCCGGATATCACCAGCCGTTACAATGCCTTCACCTTCCGCATCGATTTCCAACACTTTCTCTTCATCGGAATGAATCTTAAGTGAAAGACGCTTCAGGTTCAGGATAATTTCCGTGACATCCTCAATGACGCCCGGTACCGTGGAGAACTCATGCAGCACACCGTCGATCTGTACAGAAACGACTGCTGCGCCAGGCAAGGACGATAATAGAATACGGCGGAGGGAGTTGCCCAGCGTCATGCCGTAACCACGTTCTAGCGGCTCAACGACGAAACGGCCATATCTTTTATCTTCCTGGATCTCCACCGATTCGATTTTTGGCTTTTCGATCACTATCACAACCATAGCCCTCCTTCACAAGCGTAAACCGGGTGGCGCTTATGGGCGTCTCCCGCGTTTCGCGAGCGTAACGTCGCTTTGCAATGCCGTACTTTACCCGCGTCCCTTAATGGTGTGAACCATTGACGGGGTAAACCATGTAGTATGCCTAACCATTACAACCATTATTCACAAGTTGTTTTTGTTTGATACCACATTGCGGCGCTTCTTATACGCGGCGGCGCTTCGGAGGACGACATCCGTTGTGCGGGATCGGAGTCACGTCTTTGATCATGCTAACTTCAAGACCGGCGGCTTGCAGTGAACGGATCGCGGCTTCGCGACCGGCGCCAGGGCCTTTAACCATGACTTCAACGGTACGCATGCCGTGTTCCATTGCGGCGCGGCCTGCAGACTCGGCGGCCATCTGTGCGGCAAAGGGCGTGCTTTTACGCGAGCCTTTGAAGCCCATGTTGCCGGAACTTGCCCAGGAAACCGCGTTGCCGTGAGGATCCGTGATCGTCACGATCGTGTTGTTAAACGTGGAACGGATGTGAGCTACGCCCGTTTCAATGTTTTTCCGATCACGACGCTTCGTGCGGACGACTTTTTTGCCTTTTTGTACTGCCATTCTTGTTATCCCCCCTTATTACTTCTTCTTGTTCGCTACCGTACGGCGTGGGCCTTTGCGCGTACGTGCGTTTGTTTTGGTGCGTTGTCCGCGTACCGGGAGTCCGCGGCGATGGCGAATGCCGCGATAACAGCCGATTTCGGTCAGCCGTTTGATGTTCAATGCGATTTCGCGACGCAGGTCGCCTTCGATCTTTTGAGCTTTATCGATCGTCTCGCGCAGACGAGCCAGCTCGTCTTCCGTCAAGTCGCGAACACGAGTGTCCGGATTGATACCGGTCGACGCCAGCAGCTTCTGGGAACTCGTTTTGCCGATCCCGAAGATGTACGTCAGGGCGATTTCCACGCGTTTGTCGCGGGGAAGGTCAACACCAGCAATACGTGCCATGTGCTAGAAGCACCTCCTCTTAGCCTTGTTTTTGTTTGTGTCTCGGATTTTCGCAGATCACCATCACGTTGCCTTTGCGGCGAATGACTTTACATTTTTCGCAAATTGGTTTGACCGATGGTCTCACCTTCATGATTTAAACCTCCTTGTCGCGGGATCGAGTGCGTGCGGCCGTGTGCCGTCACGATTCAATCGCACGCTTGAACTTATTTGCGGTAAGTGATACGACCACGCGTCAGATCATACGGCGAAAGCTGTATCACGACTTTGTCTCCCGTCAGAATCCGGATGAAATGCATCCGCAGTTTGCCGGAGACGTGCGCCAAAATTTGGTGCCCGTTCTCTAACTCCACCTTGAACATCGCGTTCGGAAGCGGTTCGATGACCGTTCCCTCTACTTCGATGACGTCCTCTTTGGCCACCGTCATTCTCCTTTCTCTTCAGCATGCGCTTCGGCTTTGCCGATGGCGAACCGCAGCTTTGCGTTCGTAACGCGGCCTGTTTCGCGAAGGCTGTTCGCGACTTCCTCGCTATGGATCCCGAGCGGTTCGAGATGAAGCACGTTTTTGCGTTTGGGCCGATCGAATCGGCGTTTGTCGCCGTCGGCCACGAGCGCGGATCGCTCGCCGACAAGGTCAAGAATGATGCACAGTTGGCCTTCGTCTTTGCCACGCCGGCTTCTGGCAATATCGCCGGGTTTCCATTTGAACTGATCCATCATAGCGATTCACCTGGCTGATTTAAGATCGGGTCAGAATTTCATACCCGTCTTCGGTTACGGCAATCGTATGCTCGAAATGCGCGCACAGCGATCCGTCCACCGTCACGACCGTCCAGTTATCGGAGAGTGTCTTCACGTACCGTTCGCCAACCACAACCATCGGCTCGATGGCGAGCGTCATTCCCGGCTTCAGCCTGGGGCCACGATCGGAAACGCCGTAGTTCGGAATTTGAGGTTCCTCGTGAAGCTTGGCGCCGACGCCGTGTCCGACATACTCCCTCACGACCGAGAAACCGGCCTCTTCAATTACTTTCTGGATGCCGTGGGAGACGGTGAACAGCCTGACATCCGGACGTACGAGTTCAAGTCCCGCATAAAGCGAAGCTTCCGTTACGTCCAGAAGGCGCTGCGCCTCTTCGGAGATGGTGCCGACACCGTAGGTCCAGGCGGAGTCGCCGTGGTACCCCTGGTATTGCGCTCCGATATCGATGCTGATGATGTCACCCTCTACGAGCTTCCTCGGTCCGGGGAATCCGTGAACGAGTTCCTCGTTGGTGGAAGCACATATGCTGGACGGAAAACCATTATAGCCTTTGAAAGATGGAAAGGCTCCCTGACTCCGGATGTACGAATCCGCAATCCGGTCCAGATCCGCGGTTGTGATCCCCGGCGCGACCGACTGTTTCATGAGACGATGAGTCTCTGCTACAATACGCCCGGCCTCGCGCATCAGGTTGAGTTCCGTTTCGGACTTGCATACGATCATGGCGATTACCCTCTCAGAAGGGAACCGATATCGGTCGTGACCGCATCGATGTCCTTCTCCCCATCCACTTCGCGGAGCAGTCCTTTGTTGCCGTAATACGTAAGCAGCGGCGCCGTTTTGCTCGTATACTCGTCGAGCCGGGTGCCGACTTTCTCCTCCGTGTCGTCGGAGCGCTGATATAGTTCTCCGCCGCACTTGTCGCAGATGCCTTCCTGCTTCGGCGGGTTGAACAGGACATGATAGGTGGCGCCGCAGGATTTGCAGATCCGCCGGCCGGTCAGGCGGGCGAGCAGCAAACTGCGATCCACCTTGAGGTTGATGACGTGGTCTATCTTGCGACCCATATCGGCCAGCATTTGGTCCAAAGCTTGCGCTTGGGCCAATGTCCGCGGAAATCCGTCAAGCAGGAAACCCCGCTCGCAATCCGGCTCCGCCAGACGATCCCGCACAATGCCGTTGGTGACTTCGTCCGGGACGTACAGGCCTTGGTCAACATACTCCTTCGCCTTCTGCCCCAGCGGTGTGCCTTCTTTCATGGCGAGCCGAAACACGTCTCCGGTAGAGATGTGCGGAACGCCGAACTGCTCGACGATCCGCTCCGCCTGCGTGCCTTTACCGGCGCCAGGAGGGCCCATAAACAGGATGTTCACTTTTGTTCCTCCCAAGCGTGAAGCATTTCGCCCAAGTAAAAACGGCTGCGTCGTTGTTTAACGGCGAACACGTTTTTATCGGAGATCATTCAGAGATGTAATCGTGAAACTTATAAAACCTGAATGATCAAGTAAAAGCGTCTTTGCGGCATTATTTATTGATGAAACCTTTGTAATGCCGTTTGATCAACTGGCTCTCAATCTGTTTCATCGTCTCCAGTGCAACACCGATGACGATCAGCAGCGAAGTGCCTCCCAGCGAGACGGATCTAGGAAGACCGGCCGCCGAAGCGAAGAATACGGGAAGTACCGAGATAAGCGCGAGGAAAATCGCGCCGGCCAGCGTAATTCGGGTAATGAGTTTCATCAGGTATCCCTGAGTCGGTTTACCCGGACGAATTCCTGGAATGTAACCGCCGTTCTTCTTCATGTTGTCCGCCATTTGCTGTGGATTAAACTGTACGAACGTATAGAAGAACGTGAAACCGATGATCAGCAGGACATAGAACAGCATGCCAAGCGGCTTGTCATAATTCAAGTTGCTGATAATCCATTGCGCCCAGCTCTTATTGGACCAGAAGCCCGCGATCGTAATCGGGAACATGAGCAGCGAAGAAGCGAAAATGACCGGGATGACGCCCGCCCCATTCACTTTCAAAGGAATATGGGTGGATTGTCCGCCGTACATTTTCTGTCCGACGACGCGTTTGGCGTATTGAACCGGTATTTTCCGGATGCCTTGCTGCACATAAATAACCGCTGTGATGATCGCGACAATGACGATCAGAATGACCACGATCTTCACAATGGCCAGGAACATCTGGGAACCGTTGATGAACTCGCTGGCGTAGATGTCGCGCGCATGTTGAGGAATGCGGGATACGATAGCGGCAAACATCAGGATCGAAATCCCGTTGCCTATGCCCTTCTCGTTAATCTGCTCCCCAAGCCACATCAGGAACGCCGTTCCGGCCGTGAGCACGATGGTGATCATCGCATAGGTGGCAACCGAAGGATTGATAACCATCGGCAGGTTATAGAGCCGATTGAATCCGACGGTTGTCGCAAACGCTTGAATGACACCAAGAATGACCGTACCGTAGCGGGTAATCTGAGCCAGTTTTTTCTTGCCGTTTTCTCCCTCTTTTTGCCATTCGGCAAATTTCGGGATAACGTCCATCGACAACAGCTGCACAATGATCGACGCCGTGATGTACGGCATGATTCCGAGCGCGAAGATGGAAAAATGAAACAAGGCGCCACCGGAGAACGTGTTCAGCAAGCCGAACAGATCGCTGCCCGTTTGGTTGGCCTGATTCAGCGCATCTCTGTTGATATTCGGAACCGGAACAAAGGCTCCGATCCGATAAACCAAGAGGATTAACAATGTAAACACGATCCTCTTGCGAAGATCGTCGACTTTCCAAATGTTCTTGACGGTGCTGAACATTAGATCACCTCGGTTTTACCGCCGGCGGCCTGGATTTTTTCTGCAGCGGATTGCGAAAACTTGTGTGCTTTCACGGTCAACTGCACGGTCAATTCGCCGTTGCCGAGAATCTTGATGCCGTCTTTCGGGTTTTTGACGACCCCTTCGGACAGCAGAAGCTCAGGTGTAACTTCGGTACCTGCCGCAAATCCGTTCAGTTGTTCCAGATTGACGATCGCATATACGGTTGCAAAACGATCGTTATTAAAGCCGCGTTTCGGCAATCGACGGTACAACGGGTTTTGACCGCCCTCGAATCCGGGACGGACGCCGCCGCCGGATCGGGCGTTTTGGCCTTTGTGGCCGCGACCGGACGTTTTACCGTGACCGCTGCCGGTACCGCGACCTATACGCTTGCGGTTGAACGTCGAACCTTCTGCCGGCTGGAGCTCATGCAATTTCATCGTACGTCGCACCTCCTTATGAGTTATGCCGCTCTTTCGATTAGGCTTGAATTTCTTTTACTTCGACCAAGTGGCTGACCGTGTTGATCATGCCGCGGATGGCCGCATTATCTTCTTTCACAACAGTCGAATTTGTCTTGCGCAAACCAAGCGATTGAACCGTCTGGCGTTGGTTGTCCGGACGTCCGATCAGACTGCGCTTGAGGGTGATTTGCAGTTTAGCCATTCTTTTGGCCTCCTTAACTGAACAGCTCTGCCACGGTTTTGCCGCGGAGTTTGGCCACGTCTTCGGCGCGTTTCAGGCGGCATAGACCTTCCAGCGTTGCATTAACCATGTTAATGGAGTTGGAAGAACCGAGCGATTTCGTCAAAATGTCGCCGACTCCGGCCAATTCGAGCACCGCGCGGACAGGACCTCCCGCGATAACGCCCGTACCTTCCGATGCCGGTTTCAGCAGCACTTTGCCGGCGCCGAAATGCCCGGTAACAGCGTGCGGAATGGTCGTTCCGACCAGTGGGACATAAATAAGATTTTTCTTCGCGTCGTCGATGCCTTTGCGGATCGCGTCCGGCACTTCGCCGGCTTTACCGATGCCTGCTCCAACCCAGCCCTTGCCGTCGCCTACAACCACAAGCGCACTGAAGCTGAAACGGCGACCGCCTTTGACGACTTTAGAGACGCGATTGATTTGGACCATCTTTTCCGTCAGTTCCAACGTATTCGGATCTACACGCAAGTCTTTAACCTCCTTGTGTCAAAATGGATTTAAAACTGAAGCCCGGCTTCGCGTGCCGCGTCTGCCAGTGCTTGAACGCGTCCGTGGTACAGATAACCGCCGCGATCGAACACGACGTTGTCATACCCTTTTTCCTTTGCCCGTTTGGCGATGAGCTCGCCCACTTTGCGAGCCGATTCGATGTTGCCGCCATTGTCCACTTGACCGGACAGTTCCTTGTCGACCGTAGATGCGCTGGCCAGCGTCACGCCGTTATTATCGTCGATCAGCTGTGCGTAAATATGCTTCGAGGAACGGAACACGGAGAGGCGGGGGCGTTGCGTTGTGCCGCTGATTTTCTTGCGCACCCGCAGGTGGCGTTTCAGACGGGCTTTATTTTTGTCCGCTTTGGTGATCATTCCGAGATACACTCCCTTCCGAATGCCTTATCTGCAACCGTTAACCAGCAACGTTAGTTGCGTTCGGTTGTCAGGATTGCAACCGTTAAAAGCAACGATCGCCCTAGTCGGTTGTCAGGCGCGGCCTCATGCCGCGTGCCGATTACTTCTTCTTGCCGGCTTTGCCCTCTTTACGGAGGATGCGTTCGCCCTCATATTTGATCCCTTTGCCTTTATACGGCTCGGGCTCGCGGACAGAGCGGATTTTGGCGGCGGTTTCGCCGACAAGTTCTTTGTCAATGCCGCGGACGATGATTCTGTTCTGGGCCGGCACTTCGAATTCAATACCGTTGGCCGGTGCCATCTCAACCGGATGAGAGTAGCCGACATTCAGTACGAGCTTCTCTCCGGATTTGCTGGCGCGGTAACCAACGCCCACCAATTCGAGGTTCTTGACATAACCTTCAGTTACGCCGCTGACCATGTTGGCGACGACGCTGCGGGTCGTGCCGTGCAAGGAGCGATGCATCTTGTTCTCGGAAGGGCGTTCAACGGTAATGACGTCTGCTTCCACCGAAACTTTCATGTCTTTATGCAATTCGCGCGACAAAGTTCCTTTGGGTCCTTTGACGGTGATGACGTTGTTGTCCAGGTTCACGTTCACTTCGTTAGGCACCTGGATCGGTTTGCGTCCGATACGGGACATGGGTACACCTCCTGTCGTGTGCGGGTTAAATTACCAAACGTAGGCGAGAACTTCGCCGCCGGACTTGCCTTGACGGGCTTCCTTGTCGGTGACGATGCCTTTGGATGTGGAAATGATCGCGATGCCGAGGCCACCCAGCACCCGAGGTACTTCAGTAGATTTCGTATATACGCGCAGACCGGGTTTGCTGATGCGTTTCAGCCCGGTGATGACACGTTCGTTGTTCGGGCCGTATTTCAAGAAAATGCGGATCAGCCCTTGCTTGCTGTCCTCGACGTATTCCGCGTCGCGGATGAACCCTTCGCGCTTCAGGATTTCAGTAATTTGCTTCTTAACCGTGGACGCAGGCAGTTCCACTTTCTCGTGACGCACCAGATTCGCGTTGCGAATGCGCGTCAGCATATCTGCAATTGGATCAGACATAACCATGTGGTAAACCTCCTTCCCGAACTAGGCTGATTACCAGCTCGCTTTTTTGACGCCAGGAATCTGGCCTTTGTGTGCCAACTCACGGAAGCAGATCCGGCAGATTTTGAATTTCTGAAGTACGGAATGTGGACGGCCGCAACGCTCGCAGCGCGTATAACCGCGAACTGCAAATTTCGGCACACGTTGCTGTTTAATTTTCATAGACGTTTTTGCCACTTGCTGTTACACCTCCCAATGGGTTTGGCGGGCCTGGTTGCATGCCCGAGCAGTCGACGGAGTCGACGACCAGGGGCTGGTTGCATGCCCGAGCAGTCGACGACCAGGGGCTCTCGTCACTTCGTGAACGGCATGCCCAATTGGGTAAGCAGCTCGCGCGCTTCTTCGTCCGAGTGCGCCGTCGTAACGATGACGATATCCATCCCGCGGATTTTATCGATTTGGTCGTATTCGATTTCCGGGAAGATCAGCTGTTCTTTCAAGCCGAGCGTGTAGTTGCCTCTTCCGTCGAACGATTTGGTGGACACACCGCGGAAGTCGCGTACACGAGGCAAAGAAATGTTAAGCAGCTTGTCGAGGAAGAAGTACATCCGGTCGCCGCGCAAAGTAACTTTCACGCCGATCGGCACGTTCTCCCGCAGGCGGAAGCCCGCGATCGATTTCTTCGACCGGGTGATCACCGGTTTTTGACCGGCAATTTTTTGCATGTCTGCAACAGCCGCGTCCAATACCTTGGAGTTTTGGACCGCTTCGCCGACACCCATGTTGATGACGATTTTTTCGACTTTCGGCACTTGCATAACCGATTTGTAGTTGAACTTCTGCATCATCGCAGGAGTGATTTCATTCAGGAAACGTTCTTTCATTCTTGCTGCCATTTGTCACCGTGACCTCCTTTCCGTCAATCCTGCAATTAGTCGATCTCTTGTCCGGAACGTTTCGCGATCCGGACTTTTTTGCCGTTGTTGAGCACTTTGTTGCCGATCCGGGTCGGCTTGCCGCTCTTCGGATCAATGTGCATCACGTTGGATACGTGAATCGGCGCTTCGCGCTCGATGATGCCGCCTTGCGGATTCGTCGGGTTCGGGCGCGTATGGCGCTTCACCATGTTGACGCCTTCGATCAGCACGCGATTCTCGCGAGGATAAGCGGCGATAACGCGGCCTTTCTTGCCTTTGTCTTTGCCCGTGATGACCATGACGTTATCGTCTTTCTTCACGTGCAGTTTATTGTTGTGCGATTCCAGCACTTTTTTCAACCGGGGCATGGGTACACCTCCTGCCTTCTGCTCTTAGGTCCGATACCGGGTATTAGAGAACTTCCGGTGCCAGGGAAATGATTTTCATAAAGTCACGTTCGCGCAGTTCGCGGGCAACGGGTCCGAAAATCCGCGTTCCGCGGGGGGTCTTGTCTTCTTTTACAATTACGGCTGCGTTCTCGTCGAACGCGATATAGGATCCGTCTTTACGGCGTGTCGAGAATTTGGTGCGTACGATGACGCATTTCACGACGTCACCCTTTTTGACAACGCCACCTGGTGTTGCTTGTTTGACGGAAGCTACGATCATATCTCCGATGTGTCCTACGCGGCGTCCCGTACCGCCAAGCACGCGGATGCACATCAATTCTTTCGCGCCGGAATTGTCGGCAACGGCCAGACGAGTAAACGGTTGAATCATCGCGGGGTCCTCCTTTCATGGCCGACGACCGAAGCGCGGTAAGCGCAGTTTGTAGCGGTCGCAGCTGGTGAAGTCACTTACACAGTGACGGCTTTCTCGGTGATTTCGAACAGGCGCCATGATTTGTCTTTGGACAACGGGCGGGTCTCCATGATTCTCACGGTATCGCCGATATGCGCCTCGTTACTCTCATCGTGCGCTTTGAATTTTTTCGTATACTTGATGCGTTTATGGTACAGGCTGTGCTTTTTGTACGTTTCAACAGCCACCACGATCGTTTTGTCCATTTTATCGCTGACAACTTTGCCGACCTGTACTTTACGGTTGTTGTTGCGTTCGCTCAAGGGTAAATCCTCCTTCCTCCCGGCGACGATTAAGCGAGTGAATCGCTTGTTCGTGTTGTCGTCCGGTACAATTTATTTAACCGATGCCGAGTTCACGCTCGCGCAAAATGGTTTTGGCCCTGGCGATTTCTTTCCGCAGCTCGCTGAGGCGGTGCGGGTTGTCCAACTGGCCTGTAGCCAGTTGGAAACGGAGGTTGAACAGCTCATCCTTGAAAACGGCGACCTTCTGTTCGAGCTCAGCCGAAGTCAGGTTGCGGAATTCACTGGCTTTCATTTGCTTCACCACCCAGTTCTTCACGTTTCACAAACTTCGTCTTGATCGGCAGTTTGTGAGCCGCAAGACGCATTGCTTCACGTGCGATCTCCTCGGTAACGCCGGCAAGCTCGAACAGGATTTTGCCCGGCTTCACAACGGCGACCCATGATTCCACGTTACCTTTACCGCTACCCATCCGAACCTCAAGAGGTTTCTGGGTAACCGGCTTGGAAGGGAAAATTTTGATCCAGACTTTACCACCCCGCTTGATGTAACGGGTCATGGCGATACGTGCAGCTTCGATTTGACGGTTGGTAACCCAGGCAGGCTCCATGGCTTGGAGGCCGAATTCGCCGAAGTGCACTTCCGTGCCGCCTTTGGCCATGCCTTTCATTTTACCGCGATGTTGTTTGCGGTGTTTGACGCGTTTGGGGATCAACATGATCAGTTGCCTCCTTCCTCAGCGGCTCTTTTCTTAGCCGGAAGGACTTCGCCACGATAGATCCATACTTTTACGCCGATGCGGCCGTAAGTGGTATGAGCTTCTGCCGTGCCGTAGTCGATGTCCGCACGCAATGTGTGCAACGGAACCGTACCTTCACTGTAGCCTTCGTTACGAGCGATTTCCGCTCCTCCGAGACGTCCGCTGACGGCTGTTTTGATACCTTTGGCGCCTGCGCGCTGCGTGCGCTGGATCGCTTGTTTCATGGCGCGGCGGAACGATGTGCGTCGCTCAAGCTGTTGCGCGATACTCTCGGCAACGAGGATAGCGTCGAGTTCCGGGTTTTTGATTTCAGAGATGTTGATGTGAACCTTCTTGTTGTTCGTGAGCTTCGTGAGTTGACCGCGAAGCACTTCCACTTCAGAACCGCCTTTGCCGATCACGATGCCCGGCTTGGCAGTGTGAATGGTGACATTCACGCGGTTGGCCGCACGCTCGATCTCGATATGGGAAACAGCGGCATCTTTCAGTTTATTTTTGAGGAATTCGCGGATCTTGACGTCTTCCATCAGAAGCGTGCCAAATTCCTTGTTATTGGCATACCATTTGGATTCCCAATCACGGATGATGCCGATGCGAAGACCGACAGGGTTTACTTTTTGACCCACACGTTGTCCCTCCTTATTTTTCGGATACGACCAGCGTAATGTGGCTGGTGCGCTTGAAGATGCTGAACGCGCGGCCTTGGGAACGCGGCTGAAACCGTTTCATGGTTGGGCCTTCGTTAACGAAAGCTTCGGAAACGACCAGTTTATTCACGTCCAATTGATAGTTATGTTCAGCGTTGGCAATCGCAGAATTCAGCAGCTTTTCCAATACAGGAGAAGCCGAACGCGGCGTATGACGCAAAATGGCAATCGCTTCGCCCACTTTTTTGCCGCGGATCAGGTCAACGACCAGACGGACTTTGCGAGCCGGAATGCGAATGTTTGGCACATGAGCTTTCGCTTGCTGAGACATCGGTGTACCTCCTCCCGTACGTTACGTCTCGTGACGATCAATCCGTGACGCCGAAGGCGCACTTCAGTTGATCGCACGTCGCAGGGTACTTATCGTTTGCCTGTTTTCTTATCATCGTCCGTGTGTCCTTTGAATGTGCGCGTAGGCGCGAATTCGCCGAGTTTGTGTCCGACCATATCTTCTGTCACGTAGACAGGGACATGCTTGCGTCCGTCGTAAACGGCGAACGTGTGGCCCACGAATTGCGGGAAAATCGTCGAGCGTCGGGACCACGTTTTGATGATGGTTTTCTTTTGCGTTTCGGACTGAGCGTCGACTTTTTTCAGTAGATAGTCGTCCACGAAAGGCCCTTTTTTAAGACTGCGACCCATGGAATGTTCCTCCCTTCAATGCGGCTTGAGGGTTTGCCGTTCATGCCGCTTGGCGCATGTGTATTACTTGCTGCGGCGACGGACAATATATTTGCTCGAAGCTTTTTTCTTCTTCCGGGTTTTGTAGCCGAGGGTCGGTTTGCCCCACGGTGACATTGGCGATTTCCGTCCGATCGGAGCGCGGCCTTCGCCGCCGCCGTGCGGGTGATCGTTCGGGTTCATGACGACACCGCGAACGGTGGGACGCTTGCCGAGATTGCGATTGCGACCGGCTTTACCAATATTGATCAGCTCGTGGTCAGCGTTACCCACGGTACCGATCGTTGCGCGGCATTGCTTCAAGATGCGGCGGATTTCACCGGATGCAAGGCGAATCGTTACATATTCGCTTTCTTTACCGAGCAGTTGAGCTTCCGTACCGGCTGCGCGGACCATTTGGCCGCCTTTGCCCGGCTTCATCTCGATGTTGTGGATGACGGAACCGACCGGGATGTTCTCCAGCGGAAGGGCATTGCCCACCTTGATGTCGGCCGTAGGACCGGACATGATTTGATCGCCGACTTTGAGGCCTTTGGGAGCGATGATGTAGCTCTTCTCACCATCAACGTAGTTGATCAAAGCGATGTAAGACGTACGGTTCGGATCGTATTCGATCGTGGCCACGTTGGCGGGTATGCCATCTTTGATACGTTTGAAGTCGATGATACGGTATTTACGCTTGTGACCACCGCCGTGATGGCGGACCGTAATCTTACCTTGGTTATTACGGCCGGCTGTTTTGGACAACGGGGCGAGCAGCGATTTCTCCGGCGTCGAAGAGGTGATCTCTTCGAACGTCGACATCGTCATCTGACGACGGCTCGGTGTGGTCGGATTAAACTTTTTGACTGGCACTCGGATTCCCTCCTTACTTTAAAAATTCTAAATTATACGGAAGCTTCGAAAAACTCGAGCGGCTTGCTGCCCGGTGCGAGTTGTACGATCGCTTTTTTCCATTCCGACGTGTAACCGCTGTGTTTGCCGTAGCGTTTGGGCTTGGCCGGCATGCGCAGCGTGTTGACGCCGGTTACCTTCACTTTGAAGATCTGCTCTATGGCTTGTTTGATTTCCGTTTTGTTGGCTCTGAGGTCAACTTCGAACACATATTTCAGCTGGTCAATGAACTCGCTGGTGCGTTCGGTAATGACCGGCCGTTTGATAATGTCACGGGGGTTTTTCATTACGCGAACACCTCCTCTACCTTCGCAACCGCGTCCTTCGTGATGATCAATTGATCGTAAACCATCACGTCGAGCACGCTGATTCCATCTGCGACGACGAATTTAACGCCGGGAATGTTACGTGCGGACAGGGCCACATTGTTGTCAAAGTCTGCGGTAACGACAAGCGCTTTGCGCGCGACTTTGAGGTTGGTCAAAATTCTCGCGATGTCCTTCGTTTTAGGCTGGGCCAAGCTCAGTTGATCCAGTACGATGATTTCGTTGCCAGCCACTTTGCTGGACAGAGCCGATTTGATCGCCAAACGGCGGACTTTGCGAGGGAGTTTGAAGCCATAGCTGCGCGGAGTCGGTCCGAAGACGATACCGCCGCCTTTCCATTGCGGCGAACGGATGGAGCCCTGACGGGCGCGTCCGGTACCTTTTTGTTTCCATGGTTTACGACCGCCGCCTCGAACTTCGGAACGGCCTTTGACTTTGTGCGTGCCTTGGCGAAGCGAAGCTTGCTGAAGCACGACGGCGCTGTGCAGGACGTGTGCATGCGGTTCGATTCCGAACACGCCGTCAGCCAGTTCGATTTCTCCAACCTGGCTTCCTTCCACGTTATATACAGCCACTTTCGGCATGAGTGGTCCTCCTTTCTTGTTCGATGCAGATTATTTCTTCACCGATGCTCGGATTTTAAGATAAGTGTTTTTGGGGCCCGGTACGGAGCCTTTGATCAGCAGCACGTTACGCTCAACGTCAACTCTCACGACTTCGAGGTTCTGAACTGTAATCGTTTCGGCGCCGAGACGGCCGTGCATTTTCTTGCCTTTCGGTACCCGGTTGGCATCACGGATTGTCGCGAGAGAACCGTTACCGCGGTGGTATTTGGAACCGTGCGCCATCGGACCGCGGGACATGCCCCAGCGTTTGATTGCGCCTGCCGTTCCTTTACCTTTGGAAATGCCCGTTACGTCAACAAATTGACCTTCTGCGAAAATATCGACTTTCAGCTCTTGGCCGACTTCGACTTCCGCCAGGTTAACACCGCGAATTTCGCGGACGAAGCGCTTGGGCGCCGTGTTGGCTTTTTTGGCATGGCCTTGCTCCGGTTTGTTCGCAAGCTTCTCACGCTTGTCGGCGAAACCGAGTTGGATCGCTTCGTAACCGTCGTTGGCTTCGTCTTTCTTCTGAAGCACGACGCTCGGGGTTGCTTCCACAACCGTCACCGACACAACGTTTCCGTCGGCGGCGAAGATTTGGGTCATTCCGAGTTTACGTCCCAAGATTCCTTTCATGTTGACACCTCTTTTCCTTTCCATAATAAGAACGAAGTTTGTGCGGATTTAAATTACAGCTTGATTTCGATGTCAACGCCGGACGGCAGGTCAAGGCGCATCAGCGCATCTACCGTCTGGGGCGTGGGATTGACGATGTCAATCAAACGCTTGTGCGTGCGCATTTCGAATTGCTCACGCGAATCCTTATACTTGTGCACCGCGCGCAGGATCGTGATGATCTGCTTCTCGGTCGGCAGCGGAATCGGACCAGATACACCAGCACCAGTACGTTTCGCCGTCTCTACGATTTTCTCCGCGGATTGATCCAGCACGCGATGATCGTAGGCTTTCAAGCGGATACGGATTTTTTGCTTCGCCATATTGAAGTTCCCTCCTCATTCGTCCAATTTTGGAATCGGACATACTCCGTGAGAAAAACCCGGCAGTCACTCGATCGCCCTCTATGGCAAAGGGGCCGGGTGTGTCGGCAACCTCTCACATCATCGCACAGTCACAGACCAACATTCACTATTATAGCGACCCATCAGGGCGATTGCAACAAAATTTTTATTTATTCATGAACTTTCCACTTTACCGACTAGAGCGCCGATTACCGTCATTCAAAATGCAGTTGTTCAGGTGCCAAAGTGCACCTAATCCTTGGGTTTGCGAGCCTCCAACGAGATTCAAGTGCCCAATTGCACTTGTTTTCAGTTTAAAGCACACAACTCTTTCATTTTGGGGAAAACAAGTGCACTTTAGCACCCGGTTGGCCCGTTTTATCGATTTCACAAGAATCAGGTGCACTTTGGTACCCGGCAATCAGTTCCGTCAAAATAATGTGCTGCTATGATCAAGCTGCCTTCTCCTCATCCATCAGCATCGCAAACTCATGGTAACTGCGAGCCTTTCTTCTGCCTCCAATGAGTGTTCGCATCCTAATGGCGATGACTACGTGATGAAAAAGGTAAGGGGCACTTGTTTTATGGAAACGAGGTACTTGGCCTCCGTTGCTCTTGCTTCTTTAATGGAGGGGACGAAAAAGGTGTCTATCTCTCGGAAGTGTTTACGTCCGCATTGTCCAAGCCTTGCAAGCTAGTTTCCCATAGTTAAAAGCAAGGGGAGGACAAGAAGCTGCTGGAGAGAGATGCACAACGTTAACTTCTTTCCTTCTATTAAAGAAGCAATGTTTGATGGTCCGGGGTCCCCGCAAAGTAACCGGAATAAGGTTCGAAGCATGACGTCACTTTGTGGGGTGACAAGAAAGCTCTCCGCTATTTGTTTGCTCGTTGTTCCGCTACTGCCAGCAATTAAGTAGCTCTCCGCTACCTTCCCCGCATTCTCCAGCCGTTTAGGGATAACTTAAGTAGCTCACACCTGCTTGTTTGCTCGTTGTTCCGAATACTGCCAGCAATTAAGTAGCCTGCATTCTCCAGCCATTTTCCGTAACTTAAGCAGCTCTCCGCCTTGTTTCCTCGTTGTTCCAGCAATTAAGGAGCTCTCCGCTACCATCCCCGCATTCTCCAGCCGTTTTATCGGAAACTAAGTAGCTCTCTGCTACTTGTATCCTCGTTGTACCGGATACTGCCAGCAATTAAGTAGCTCTCAGCTACCATCCCCGCATTCTCCAGCCGTTTACCGGAAACTAAGTAGCTCTCCGCTACTTGCTTCCTCGTTGTACCGCATGCTGCCAGCAATTA
>JAQBPQ010000047.1 GCA_028287445.1 Cohnella sp. | reverse complement strand
GGTCAAACACGAAGTGCCCAGCCGGATTCTTCCCGAGGGTCATCGGGACACTCGGATCTATTTGCCACCAGGTTACCAAGAAACCGTCAGTTACCCCGTGGTGTATGGCCAAGACGGCGAAGATCTTTTCAATTTCGGGCGAATCGCCACGATCGCCCAGCGCCTGATCTTAGAGGAAGACTGGGACCCCTTCATCGTGGTCGGCGTCGATGTCGACAAAAAAATCAGAACGAGCGAATACCAGCCCGGAGAACCCCGTCACGACCTATATACCCGTTTTTTCGTCGAAGAACTGGTTCAGGACATAGAAAAACATTTTTCCGTTCGCAGCACGCCCGATCAGCGGCTGTTGATCGGCGATTCACTCGGTGCCTCGGTATCTATGAGTTTAGCGGTGCGTTATCCGGATTTGTTCACTCGGGTGCTGTCGCTTTCGGGAGCTTATTATGAAGTTTCCCAAAAACAACTGGCAAGCATCGGCGACCTCTCGTGGTTATCGGTATGGATGACGGTGGGACTTCAAGAAACGGAGTTCACGACCGATCGGGGAACCTTCGACTTTGTCCAATTGAACCGCGATGTGAAGCAACTGCTCGAATCGAGACGAGCCCGAGTCTCCTATTCCGAAAAAGACGGTGAACACAAATGGGGATTCTGGCAGCGAGAACTTCCGGAAGGACTTTCCGCGTTTGTCGGTCCTTCTCCTTTATTTTGATCTTCCATCCATTGTCAGCCCGCCTAATCTCCCTGCTCGAATGATGCTGTCTCCCGGCGACAACAAAAAAAGACCCATGCAACGGATCATTGATCCGGCGACGGGTCTTCTTTCGATGGCTTAGGCCGGAACATTCGGTCCACATCATCCATCAAACGCAGCACATCTTCCGTCCCTCCGCGGCCTTCCCTTCGGAAAGCTTGCAACTTGGCGCGTATCTCCTCTGCAATGGCCTCAAATTGGGCGGATTCCTCGGACGCTCCTGCAGGATCGTACCAGACGAAACCTCCATACGGTCCGTTGCGCAAATAAGGCTTGTTCCAGTGCTCCGGGTACACGAACTCCTGGGCTCCCAAAGCAAGAGCGATTACATCATCGTGCTCCAAGAACATCAAATGATGGAATTCCTCTTCGGCACCCCCTGCCGCCAAATTCAAGTGCCGAACCGCATAATGGAGATAATGCTCGCCCGTCGGAACGTCCTTCACGAGCAGGTATGTCTCATTTTCTCCCTCCTGCAGACTTTTTATCGTTTCTACTCTGGCATCCAGCATCTCTTGCGGCACCAGCCGCAGATTCGTAAAGGACAACGGCAAATCCGCCGCTTGCGGCACACCCGCGCTATCACCTGAATGATTCAAAACCTTTCACCTCAATCGTTCCTTCACTTTGACAAGCAGTCGTTCACAGCCTTCTTTAACCAAACCGTACACCTCTTCAAAATTACCCGTGTAATACGGGTCGGGAACATCAGCCATCCCCTTCTCGGGCAGCAGGGAAAGAAACCGAATCACTTCACTGCCTGCAGTTGGATCAAGAATGGAGCGGATATCCCGCTCATTACGCGAATCCATGGCCACAATGAGATCGAACTGCCCGCCGTCGCTGGAAACCAACTGCCTGGCTTTCATCCCGTCATAAGAAATCTGATAGTCATCCAGCACACCTCTCGTTCCCTCATGAGGCGCTTGGCCGACATGCCAATCTCCCGTGCCTGCGGAATCGATCGTAATTCGGTCTTGCAATCCTTCCCGCCGCACGAAATCCCGAAATACCGCCTCCGCCATAGGAGAGCGGCAAATGTTGCCCAAACAAACGAACAATACGGAATAGCTCACGACCGACCTCCGAAATGTGTTGTTTCGTTCTCATTGCCCTGGACTGCCGGAAGCGAACGGCGAGGAAGTTTCCATTTATAATGCACGGACAACATCCGGAACAACACGACGAGTGCAAACAAAGAAATCAATTGCCAAGCTTTGGTCACATGTCCGACACCAACCGCCAATCCGCCCAGAATGGCCCAAACCGCATAAATCTCATCCCGCAGCACAAGAGGTTTGCGTCCGGCCATTATATCCCGGATCATTCCCCCGCCGATTCCTGTCATCATAGCGGCAACCATCACGGCGCTAAGCGGCAGCTGCGCGTCCACCGCATACAACGCCCCCTGTATGGCAAATGCCGACAAGCCGATTGCATCGAAGAAAGCTTCGCCTCTTTTCCAATGGCGGATCAGACTGACGGGCAAAACAAATACGATCAGAATCGCAAAAAACGCGGTCCTCAAATACACGCCTTGACTCCACAAAGTGGTAACCGGCAGTCCAATCAGCAGATTACGGATAACTCCGCCTCCGAAAGCCGTGACCAGTCCGAGAACAAACACGCCCAAAATGTCGTATTCCTCTTCCATCGCCACGACCGCGCCGCTCGCTGCGAACGCGATAATGCCGATCAAGCTGAATAGATGAAACACGTCAAACTCCAACGCGGCTAACCTCCGATACGACCGCTTGCTCCGCGGCCGCTTCCTATGATGATTTTGCGCTTGATGTCGAATCCTAGCGGTTCCCTTCAATTGTAGCGGGAAGCCGGATGATTCCGCAACGGGATATTTCCGGTTATACTGGGGAGACAATCTACCAATCACACCGGGAGGAACAACCAGATGGAGAATTACCAACGGGCTGGCCACCGCCAAGCGGTTATTTTTACGGGGGGAAACTTAGGTGAATGGGCGGTCGATCTGATCCATTCGGAAGATTACCTGATCGGAGCCGATCGCGGAGCCGATTTTCTCGTCCGGCACGGATTTGTTCCCCATCTGTCTGTCGGGGATTTCGATTCCGTCACGCCGGATCAGATGCGGCTCATCCAGGATACCTCACTTGAGCTGATGGCCTGCGACCCGGTCCATAAGGATTGGACGGACACGGAACTAGGACTTCGTGAAGCGGTATCCCGCGGCTACACGGACATCCGCATCATCGGAGGACTCGGCACACGCTTCGACCATAGCCTAGCGAACGTTCATTTGCTTAGGCAAGCTGCTGAACAAGGCTGTGAAGCCCGACTATTGGACGAACATAACGAAATCCGCCTCTGTACCGGACATTGCCGGCTAGAATCGGATGCACATTATCGGTATGTGTCGCTTTTGCCCCTCACTCCTATAGTGAAGGGCATCACACTGGATGGTTTTCAGTATCCTTTGAATGACGCCGTGCTTACTCTCGGATGGTCTCTGGGCGTCAGCAATATACTAATAGCGCAGGAAGGAACCGTCACCATCGCAGATGGACTGCTCCTGATCATCCGGAGTCGGGATTAAATCGTGATCTTCATCCCGGTTTCTGCGAGCCGCATATGCGGAGGAAGAGCGTAATCGCGGCGAACGTCGATATCGTGCGAGAGATGCGTGAACAACACGTTAGAGGCGCCCACTTCTTCCGCCAGTTGAACGCCTTCCTTGAGATCGTATACCGATCGTGTTTCCATCGGATACGGCTCCTCCGCAAAACTCGTGCCGAGTACCAGCAATTCCAAACCATAAAGCGGTGCTTTCTCCGCTTCCGATAAGTTGATGGAGTCCGAGCAATATGCCCAGGCGCGTCCTGTTGCCGAATGTACGAAACGGTAGGCGTAAGAGTACCCGTTCTTCCCGTGGTTCACCTTCCAAGGGACGATTCCCCACTCTCCATAATTCATTCCTCCATCGTTGGCCCGCCATTTCAGCCTCGATCCGACCCAAGGGAGTCGTTGACCGATTTCCTCCAGCACTTCCAGCGGCGCATACAGATCCGCATAGCATTGCCGCCACCGGCAAGCATCTGCCCAGTCCACGAGCCCGCCGATATGATCAAAATGGGCATGCGTCATCAATCCGCGATCAACCGCACGAACCCCGATTCGCTCCATTTGTTCCCGCCAATCCGGTCCGCAATCGAGTAGCAGCGGCATTGCTCCCTCGAACTCGAGCCATAAGGATGAACGCAACCGTCGATTGCCGCCCGTTGTCCTTGCCTCACTGCAAACCGCACATTCGCAGTACACGCGCGGTGTGCCTAATGCATCTCCTTGTCCCAAAAACGTGA
The DNA here is from genome assembly GCA_028287445.1 of Cohnella sp. Lineage (GTDB taxonomy): Bacteria > Bacillota > Bacilli > Paenibacillales > Paenibacillaceae > Cohnella. Next base: position 13,554 of record JAQBPQ010000047.1, on the reverse strand, counting down.
TCTCCATGAACCAGGCTGCTCCTTATTGTCAAAATCCCCGAAGGCGTGTCGAATTGCCGCCATACGTCGTTCGTGCCGATCGTCACCGACAGCACGTCCGGAGTTACAGGGTTCGGGGAAAATGGATGGAAATCGTGGTGCCGCTCCCCGGTTTGCTGAACACTTCCAAATTTCCTTCGTGCAAATCGGTAATCCGTTTGGCGATGGACAAGCCCAATCCGCTTCCTCCGGTTGTCCGGTGGCGGGCGGAATCGACCCGGTAAAACCGCTCGAACAAGTAGGGAATCTCGCTTTCAGGAATGCCGATCCCATAGTCGGTCACTTCCAGTTTAATGCCGGTTTTGTCCTGGCGGATTCGGACATCGATCGGCTCCTTGCTGTATTTGATCGCGTTGTCGATCAGAATGAGCAGCAGTTGCCGGATTTTGTCCTTGTCCGCCCTCATCGGAAGCGATTGACTAGCTGAATGAACGCGAATCTCCCGTCCGAACGTGGCGCCCAGCATTACAGCAAGCTCGTGAACAACCGTCGGCACATCGAAGCGTGTCACGGAAAGCCACTCGTCCTGCTCCGCCTCGGCCAGCGTGAGCATCGACCGGGTCAGCTTCTGCAGCCGTTCGGTCTCTTTGCCGATCGCCTCGATGGCCTCATCCCGCACTTCTGCGTTGTCGCGGCCCCATCGTTGGAGCATGTCGGCGTAGCTGGAGATAACGGTCAGAGGGGTTTTCAGCTCATGTGACGCATCGGCGACGAACTTCTTCTGATGCTCGATCGTCCGGTCCAACCTTTGGATCATCTGGTTAAACGCGCGAACAAGCTGCTGCAACTCGATGGATTCTTCCCTGCCGCTCAACTGTACCTGGTGCAGTTTGCCGCTTCGGTCGATCTCCCTCATCGTTTGCACCATCTGCGCAAGCGGACCGGTCATCCGCGACGTGAACCAATAAGTGCCGAAGATGGCAAAAACGACAGCCCCTACGCTTGTCACACTGAGGGCAAGCACCATAATCTGCAAGTAGCTGTCCAGCACTGTGAGCCGCCTAGCGCCTTCGACCGCCCCAATCAAACTTCCATGATCATATAACGGCATCGTAAGGTAAATGACCCTTTGTCCTTCGACACGCAGCGTCTTGGATTCCAACCTTGGTGATACGGCCGCAGGCAGGGAAAGCAGTTGCTCATCCGTACCGACCTTGTTGACCACTTTCCCGCCCTGGAGCACGATTCGGAGCATCTCATTCACATTATACATGTCAGTGAGCAGCTTCGGATCGGCAAAGCCCGTCATCCCCTGTTTGCGAAGCGATTCCCCGACAAGATCGGCTTTATTGGCCAGAAGTTGCAGTTCACCCCGTGTAGTCACACGGATGACGAAGAAATAGACGAAAATATTGTAGAGAATGAGGATGAAAATAAACCAAAATACGGTGAAAAGGGTAAATCGCGCACGCAATGTCATGCATCAGGCTCCTTGAGCATATAGCCGACTCCCCTGACCGTATGCAGCAATTTATGCCGATAACCCTTGTCCATTTTCTGGCGCAAATATCGGATGTACACGTCGACCACATTGGTGTCACCTATGTACTCATAACCCCAGACATCGGACAAAATCTCATCACGCGTTTTCTCTCCGTTCTTATGCCTCGCCAAATAGAGCAGAAGCTCGAATTCTCGGGGCGTCAACTCGATGGAATGGTCTTTGCGAAACACTTTGCGCGTGATTAGCTCGATGGTCAGGTCTCCGACGCGCAGAACATCCTCGCTTTCCCCTTCTCGGGACGCTTTGAAAATGCGCAGCAGGTTCCGTACACGCGCCAACAACTCTTCCATGGCAAAAGGCTTGGTTACATAGTCATTCGCTCCGTGCTCGAAGCCGCTCACCTTGTCCGGCACCGTGTCCCTGGCCGTAAGAAGAATGACCGGCACCACAGCATCGGTCTGACGCAGTCGCCGCAGCACTTCAATACCATTCAATTCAGGCAGCATGACGTCGAGCAAAATAAGGTGCCATTCACCGGAAGTGGCCATTTGAAGTCCGGTTCGTCCGTCGGCCGCCCGGCCTACTTCATATCCTTCGTGTTCAAGCTCCAACTGCAAAATGCGCGCAATCCCATTTTCGTCTTCGATAATAAGGATGTTTTCTTTCTCTTTCATGATGTGTATCCCCTTTCTTACCAGCCAACCGGCGCGATAACGCCTTAGGGAGATGTTTCCCGGTTTTTCGATCTTCTCTCTTATTTTCATTGTAACATGATTGCCCTATCGGTGAAAAAGGTGATAACTTCCTTGGCTTTCGATAACCAGTCTCGCCCAGTTTTGAAACGCCCTGCCAGCGATTGGCGGTGAATTGGAATCGGAAGGAATGCCTTCTCCCCGCCATGCTGCGCTCACGACGGCTTCCGTCGAAAATTGCGGAATGATGGTGATTGGAGTTTGCGGAAAGCAGGACAGCCACTGCTCGCGCTGCGGAAAACGAAAATCACGGTTGGCGATCCAGCCGGAGGAGATGCCTCGCCGCTTGGCTGCTTCCTGCAGAACCGCGCCGGCTTCTTGGCGGCGGACGGACCATTTGGCCGGCAGACAGTCGGCCACCCACCAGATCGATCCGGCATGGCCGGCTATCCAATCCACCATCCCGGGCCGATCCCATGAACTCGATACGTCCAATAACACCAGCGGCATGCCCAGTCTACGAAGCCATAGGGCGAACGCGGCATCTGGCGCAGCCGACGACCCCCCGCGCGAATCCAACGGATAATAAGCAGCAGCACCATCGCGCCAAGACGGAAGCGCATCTGCCTGCCCGGATGGATCTGCGAAGGCGGCGTGCTTGGGCATGCGTCGCGTTCCGTCCAACAGGGCGAACAACTCGGGTTCCCCACCCGGACACTCCACTAATGCATGTGCCGCTCCGGCCAAGCGGAGTGCCTTGGACAAGCCAATAGAGGCAAAGGTTGCGCCTGCTCCGGGATAGGCGGACAGAATGGCTGCGATTTGGACACCGTCAACGGAGGGATTAGACGAATGATAAGGGTCCGGTTCGGAACGGATGACGGCCATGTTAAAAGCTGCTTCCGGCTGGGGTGACGATTGGCGAAACGACTGAAGAAGCTGAACCGCATTCTGGGGTCGTTGCGAAGAATCGTCCGCAAGGACACTCTCAAGCAGCTCCGCAAATGTGTTAGGGACATCAGGCTGCAGACTCTGCCGGACACTGCCCGTTCGACGTATAGCGAACTGGCCGCCGGACAACAAATAATAGGCGAGCGCACCCCATCCGTATAGATCGGTACGGGCGTCCGTCTGCTCGCCGCGGATCTGTTCCGGCGCAGCGAATGCAGGCGTTCCCAACCGCTCGGTATCCGAGTCTGCTCCCGGCCGATAAGGCCTGGCAATGCCGAAATCAATCAGAACCGCTCTGTCATGCCGATCGATCAGTACATTCGCCGGTTTCAAGTCACGGAATATGATCATCGGCTGCCGGCCATGCAAATAACACAGCACATCGCAGAGTTGAACCAAGTAGCGATACACCCGTGCATACGGCAATGACCGGCCGCTGCGTTCCAACAAGTCGGAGAGAGTGTCGCCGGCGATGTATTCCATGACCATCCCGGCTGTTCCGCTGTGTTCTGGCGGATAATAATCGACGATGTCCGGCAAATGTGGATGCTGCAGCTCCGATAAAATCCGTGCTTCGCGGATGAATGATTCCCTCTCCTCCGCTGGAGAAGCCGTCAGCTTAACGGCACGGCGTTTGCCGCCGAGCCGGATGTCTTCGGCCAGGTACACTTGCCCCATTCCTCCGCGGCCAATCGGCGTCACGATCCGGTAACGATCTGCGTAAAGCGTTCCCGGTTCCAGATGCGGTACCGGACTTCGATGGTTATTCACGATCTCCCTCCTCCTCCGATCGGGAATCACGCCGATCAAGTATAAACGGCTGTCGCCGTCCTTAGGTGGCAGCATACGTTTATGTCGGAGACGTTTCAGAAAGTATAGGTGAAAACTTATACTTTGTGAAACGTCAACGAAAAATCCCGCCTCCGGTGCGCGGAACTCCACGGAGGAGATTCCGGCACCGGAGGCGGGATGCTTTCCCGAACCGTTAAAGCCCTATGGCTTTCTTCTTACCCACATTGTAACTTCTTCCCGGTTATGAAACAACTGCTTCACCTTGCAGACGTCAAAGTGCTCGGCATACGCTTCCGTCAACTCGCGCAGCGTTTGGAACGGCTTGCGATACATGAGCTTGAGCGTAATGATCCCTGACGCACCCGCCGTCATGGCAGGCGACAGCGCAGACACGAGACGGCACGTCCGATGAGGGTCCCAGCTCATGTCGCACACCAGCAGATCAAACGTTCCCGGCGGAAACGACAAATTCGCCGCATTGCGCTGTAGATGGTGAAGTCTCGGATGACGTTCGAGCGAAGGATCCATCTCCGCAGGATCAACCGCAGTCACTTTTAGTCCCCGATCCAGCAGAACCGAAGTCCAGCCGCCGGGCGAGGCCCCCAAATCAAGTGCATTGGTGAAACGATCCAGCGGCAGCTTGAAAACGCGTTCCGCCTCGAGCAGCTTAAACGCCGCACGCGACAGAAGCCCTTCTTCCCGCCGAAAACGTACAGCGCCCCCCGGCCAATCCGACAGGTTGTCCCGCGGATCGGAACAACCGAGCAAGATCGCCTTGTCCGTGGCATATACGGAGACGATCAGGTCCGCTTCCTGCACGACCGGTTCGCCGCCTAGCCCCCGAAGGATGTTCGCGATAATGTCTCTCCCCTCCGCGGAGGAAAACGGAAACGGACTGCCCTGCGATTTACGAACCTGAACCGCCACCTTGCGTCCTCGAACCCGTTCTCCCAGCGTATGTGCATATGTCTCCAGCGATTCGGACGCAGCCGCCGCATCATCCGACACCGGAAGCTCCGACTCCAGCGGAAACAGATGACGAAGAAAGACAGGTTCATCGCGGCGAAGTTCCTTCAATAACTCGGACGGTTCTCGCCCGCCGGAAGTGAACCGGAACGTTTCGCCGGAAGAAAGCCCGGAAACCGCGGTTTCCGGAATTCGCCGTCTCAGTTCTTCCATCGCATAAGGGGAAAAATTAGGATTGGCCGTTCCAATGAAGGTCGTCATCCGTTTATTGTTCACCTCCGACACGGATCCACGGACGGTCGTACGCCCAGTCCACCGTTAAAGGTAAATCGTAAGCTTGTTGCAGCAATTCCGGTACCAACACTTCCCGCTTCGCTCCCTGGACGGCAATGCGTCCGTCGGACATAAGTGCAACATGGGTAAATAGAGGGACGATTTCTTCGATATGATGCGTTACATACAGCATGGACAAATCCCGCGAAGAAAACCCCGACAACGCTCCAAGAAACTTCTCCCGCTCATATAGATCCAATCCTGCACAGGGCTCGTCCAGAATCAGGAGATCCGGCGACGCCATCATCGTTCGCGCCAGCATCGCTTTTTTGCGCTCTCCCTGAGACAAACTGCCGAACGGCTGATCCGCCAGCTCTAGAAGCCCGACTCGCTCCAATTCGCGGAACGCCTTATCCTTGATTTCCGAAGGAACTTCTTCGTAAATCCGCAAGTACGCAAAGGCGCCGCCAACGACGATCTCCCACAGCGGATCACGCAGCGTGAATTTCTCAATCAGGTTAGGACTTATGTAGCCGATCTTCTTCCGCACTTCGCGGAGGTCGACTTGACCATATCGGTTGCCCAATACATCCACGGTTCCGGAAGTCGGAAACAAATAGCCGGTGATCATTTCGAGCACGGTGGATTTGCCGCAGCCGTTGCGCCCGAGCAGCATCCAATGCTGTCCCCGTTCGATGTGCAGGTCGACGCCCCGGAGAATGTCTCTTTCTCCCCGTCGGAAAGTCAATTGACTCAAGTGAATCATGGTGCCTGTTTCCCCCTCCATACATCAGCCGATCTCAGCCGCTCCAATAACTCCGGTACGGAACCGAAGCGGTATATCTTCGTCACATGTCCATCCGGATGCTTCAGCAGCAGACAAGGCACGCTTTCAATCCGGAACGTCTGCGCGAGGTCAGGCATGAGATTCAGATTGGCGGCCGCCATCGGAAGCTCGGGCAGCATCTCGCCGACAATCTCCAGCATACGACGGCCCGCCTTGCAAGTTCCGCATAGCGGAGTGTGGACGAGCACCGCAAGCGGCCCGGGTGAAGCTGTCCATTGCCTGCGCCACTCCGCCGGTTCCCACTCACGCATCGGATTGTCCCGCCGCCACAGCTTCCAGCACAAGCGTTGGCACCGGACCATCGTGAACGACGACATTCCCAGGCGCAGCAGCCCGCAGAGCATGAACCATCTCGGCGCGGCCCATCAAGCTGGAAGAATGAACGTAGATTTCCCGCGGATATTTCCCGCTGACAATGATGCCTTGTACGACAGACAACCCATTCGGCAAGCCGTATCCAAGCTCAAAATCAAGGGAAAGCAAGCCAACTTCGCACTCCGAAAGCAGCAGCAGACAATCCTCGGCAGAGCGAGCCGCGACAAATCCGGGCGGACACGGCCGCATGTCGTCCAAAAAGACGTTGATCATCCAAGTGCCTCCTCCGACCATCGCCTAACGAGCGCCACCTGGTCACGGTGGGTGCCGTCCTCTCCGGACGGCGTTTCCAGCAGCAGCGGCACATTCCGTAGTTCGGGCGTTGCCAACAATTCTCGGAAATCGTCTTCTCCGATCCAGCCTTTGCCGATTACCGCATGACGGTCTCTCCGGGAACCGGACTCATACCGGGAGTCGTTCAGATGCACGGCGGCAATCGCGTCCCAATAACCGAGCTTGCGCGCCCTCTCCGCGAAATCTACCCATTTGCCCGGAGTCCATTGTCCACTGGCGAACAGGTGACATGTGTCCAAGCAAAATCCTACTTGATCGGGCGACGCGCAAAGATTGCGGATTTGAACGAGTTCCTCCGGCGTTGTTCCGATGATCCCATGGTCGCCGGCTTGATTTTCGAGGAGAACTTTGACTTTTCCTTGCCAGCCCGACGTCACGCTATTGATCCATTGTATGATATTTCGATATCCCTGTAACGGGTCTTTCCCTTTGTACACGCCAAAATGAACGACCACCCCGATCGATCCGCAAGCCTCGGCGATTTCGAGATCGTTCTTCGTCGATTGTACCATGACTTCTGCCGGTTCCCCCTCGGACGCCGGATTCACCGGATACGGACCGTGGGCGATCGAAACGACGCCGTTCTCTCGGCACCATTCAGCACAGCTTTGGGCATCGCTGCGGTCGAATTCTTTGATACGCAAACTCCGGGGATTCTTCGGAAAATATTGAAAGGCGTCGCCGCCGATGGCAGCCGCCCTCCGTGCCGCCTCACGATAACCGTTTCTGGTGCTGACGTGCGAACCGATGCGCATGCTTCATCCCATCCTTTGGCAATGGGGGCAGAAAAACATTTTCCGACCGGCGGTTTCTCCCTTCTCGATCGGCGTGCCGCAACGTACACAGGGTTCCCCTTTCCTATCATATACCCGGCATTGATCGTCGAAACCGCCGGTGATCGTATCGTCCGCCGTCAGGGGATGATCCATATAGCCCCCGCCCTCCACCGCTTCTTCCAGTACCTTGCGCATGGAATGATACAGCCGGTCGGCAGCTTCTGCTTCCAATGAAGGAATAGGCGTCTCGGGATGAATTTGGGCGTCGAAACAAATTTCGTCCGCGTAACAGTTGCCGATTCCGGAGACGAGACGCTGATCGGTCATCGCCGGCTTGAGTTTGCCCCTTCTCGCGGACAGACGGGTACGGAATGCTTCCGGGGTCAAACGGGGATCAAACGGATCCGGCCCCAAATTCTTCAGCTCTTCATTGACCGTCTTGGCACTAAGCCGGTGTAGATAACCGAGCCTAAGCCCGCCGAAATACAGGTTGTCCCCATCTTCAAAACCAAGGATTACCTGAAAGTGGCTGTCCGCTTTGGGACCTTCCGTACCGTATGCCAACCATCCGCCCAACATCAGGTGGAGAACCAAACGATTCCCGTCATCGAGGTGGAATAGAAGCTGTTTCCCCCTGCGTTCCACGAACAGAATCCGGTGTCCAAGCAGCTCGCCTTGAAAAGTATCTTCCGGCTCGTTGATGGTTTTGGGACGATTAACAACGACCCGTGTGATCTTCTGGCCGCTCACTCGCGGCGAAAGCAATCTGCGGTAATTTTCCATTTCCGGCCATTCCGGCATGAGGTTTCTTCCCTTCTATTGATCGGACTCTGTCGTCCGAAGCATGATGTCCAACTCGTCCAAATCAACGCATACCGCATCCGGCATAGCTTGCGCCCCCCGGCATTGCTGTTCCCAATCCTCCGCCGTACACAGACCGGTGAGCGTAAGAACCGAGGCACATCCGGCCGCCCGGGCCGCTGCGATGTCGGTATACGGATTGTCACCGATCACCCATACTTCCTCCGGGAGCAGCCCGGCCCGCTCGAGCGCAAAATCCATTAAAATCGCAGACGGTTTGCCGATGACCGCAGGTTCTATCCCTGTTGCAGCGGTCAGAGCAGCTCCTAGAGTGCCGGCACCGGGCTGCAAGCCCCCGTCCGATGGGAGCAGCTTGTCGGGATTCGTCAATAGATACGCCGCCCCGTTCAGCATATGCCGGACGGCAATTGCAAGTTTCCCGTATGTAAAATTGCGGTCAATGCCCACAACGACCAAGGATGCCGCGGCTTCCTCCCCATCCGGGAGCACCCGGATACCGGCTTCAGCTAACGCCTGATGGAGTCCGGTTTCTCCGATTACGTACGCAGAGGCACCCGGATGGCGGCGCTGAGCATAGTCCGCCGCGGCCAACGATGAGGTGACCACTTGCCGCGGTGTTGCGGGTATGCCCATGGCAAGCAAATGATCCGATACTTCATCCGGCGTCCGGGATGAGTTGTTGGTTACGAACCAGCAAGGTACTCCGCGTTCCTGCAAGGATCGGATGAGGCGGTCGGCTCCGGGTATGCGCTGTTTTCCCCTGTACAGCGTGCCGTCCAGATCAAATAACAATGCGCGGGGAAAACGGAGATGAGAGGGCCGGTTTCCAACGCCGATCGTACGTTTCCATTCGGACATACCGTTCGTTCCTCCACGCTTCTCCGGCGTTAAATCCGTTCGCTGCAGCGGCCCGTCACCGGCGGACCGTGTTCGCGTTGAAGCTTGCGTTTCAGCCGGTTGATCCGGCGTTCGAGCCGCTCCCTCTCTTGCTTGCCGGCAGCGGATATTCGGGCAAGCGCAATCCGTCGGCGTGCCAGCTCGAGCGCCACCTCGGCATAGCGCAGCGCTGAGCCGTAGTCTTTGATCCGGTGCTCATAGTGGATGGCTAATTCCAGATGAGCTTCCAGCCTCGGAAGCCGGGAGGCCTCCGACAAGGACGCTGCTTGCTCCCACATCGGGAGTGCGCGGTGCAGGCTGCCGTGCCGCTTGTACTTGGCGGCCAGCGCCAAACGCCAGCCGATTTCTCCGCTGCCTGCTCCCTGCTCCGTCGCCGCCAACAAATCGTACAACCGTTCCGCCTCCGAGAGCTGTCCATGCTGCTCGAGCCAGGCTCCCGTACGGAAACGTTCTTCGGCATCGGTCGGATCGGGCGCGGCGGCGCCAAGACCTCCGCCGAGAAGATGACCAAAATGAACCGCCAGCGACGCCAGTGCGAGCACGTCTTTTTCATTATGAACAAATACGCCGTAAAGATGCTCCGGATTGCCTTCACGCAAATACCGAAAGTACAACTCCGGTGCCAGCGAGCCAGGCACGTCGTCACCGCGGACCACTCCCAGACGTTCCTCCTCTACCGTGCTGAGACGGCAAGTGGGCAAGGTGTTTTTCCACAACGCGCGGGACGGATGCAAAAAGTCCAAATGTCCCGGTTCGACCGAACTTCGTCTCCAACCATTCAGAATGAACCGGTTGGCCAGTACCGGCCAGTCGAACGTTCTCCCGTTATATGTCACCAGATGCGTCACCCCGTGGAATTGCTCCAACAACCAGGTGAGCATCGCGCGCTCCTCGCCTGGATGGCGAATGAGCGTCTGCTCGATGATAAACGCCTCTTCCGTGCATCTTCCGATGCCGATCATGAACGGCACGTTTCCCGTTCCTACCCCGAGCCCCGTCGTCTCCGTATCTAGAAACAGCAAGCCCGAAGACTGGGGCGCAGGGTAATCCGCCGCCGTTTCCGGCATCCAGCGTTTGCGTTTGTCCGTCCGGTTTTGCCGCCAGGCCACAGGCTGAAGATGAGGAGTGCAATCGTTCAAGTCTTCCAGGGCATACCGTCCATGCCGATACGGAAAAGGATAAACGATTCGGCGAAGCAAAAAGCTCCCCGCCTCGTTGCTGCACACTTCGACGCCGTATCGACGAAACACAGGATGCAGCGGGTGATCTCCGCCATCATCGGCTTTGTCGATCATCACGCCATCCACCGTCTGCTCAGAGACTGCCGATTCCGTTTCTTCCCTTTTTTCACCCGCTTGAGCGGCCATCGCCGATGCTCGAAGTCTGTCCAGCCTTTCCTTCAGCCCATTCATGAAGAAACCCTCATGCCATCTAGAAGCGAAAGCGCCAAATCCTTGCCGAGCAGACCGACTTCCTCGATCGGTCCGACACAGGCGGGACATCCGCTCAGGCAGCCGCAGCCGCGAATAAGCCGGCCTGCTTCCTTCAGCAGCTCCCCATGCAGTTCGTAGAGACGCTGACTCAGACCGATTCCGCCCGGATACCGGTCGTAGAAGTAGATCGTAGGCCGCTTATTATGGATGGCTTTCACCTGTGGAACGACTCGAATGTCCATCGGATCGCACATCAGATGCAGCGGCGCGAGATGCACAAGCACGTTCGCTAATCCGAGCAGTGCCATCTGCATATCGTTGGCGGATCGTTTGGCCGTCTCCTCTTCCGAGAACGAAAACCAGTATCCGCTTGTCTGAAGCTCTTCTTCCGGCAGGTGAATGGGACCCGAGCCGATATTTTCGTGGGTGCGCAAACGGATCTTTTTGAAAATGGTCGGTTTGGCCGTCACCGTCACTTCTCCATATTGGCGAAGCAGCGGGCCTTCTTGGGCCTCCTGATCGATGTGCAGCACTTTCAGCTCCGTCGCCAGGTTGGCATCGGTGAAGTAATCGACGTTGACCTCTCGGACGTAGGCTTTCTTCTCGGGATAGTCCAGCTTCTCCACCTGGTATTGTACCCCTTCGTGCAGGTAGATGGCTTCCTCGTGGATGAGTGTCGGTGCGCCGAACCGGTCCACCTCTCCAATGACCTTGTGTCCGGCGGTCACATCGATAATGATGAAGTTCTCCTGCGCCGCTGAACGGAGCGAAATGTTGTGCGCGGGAAACCCTTGTTCCATCCAGTACCAGCGGCTCCCGACCCGGTGCAGTACCTTCTCCTCGGCGAGGAACTCGAGCAGATCCGACAGCTTCTCTTCCCCGAACTTGTCGCCTTCTTCAAAGGGAAGCTCATATGCGGCACATTTCACGTGATCGAGCAGGATGAGCAGATTGTCCGGGTGGATGCGTGCTTCTTCCGGGGCTGTGCCCAGAAAGTAGTCCGGATTTTGGATCAAATATTGATCCAACGGATTCGAGCTCGCCACCAGGAACGTGACGGAGCTGCCATGCCGTCTGCCGGCCCGCCCGGACTGCTGCCAAGTGCTGGCGATTGAACCCGGGTACCCGTTCAGCACACACGCTTGTAATTGACCGATGTCGATCCCGAGCTCCAATGCATTCGTGCTGACGACGCCGCGAATCTCCCCGCTGCGGAGTCCGCGTTCGATTTCCCGCCGGAGCTTCGGCAAGTAACCGCCGCGGTAGCCCCGGATCGACTTGGTGCCGAGCTCTTGCTTCACCAAGTCCTGTAAATAGGTAAGCAGAATCTCGACACGAACTCTGCTGCGGGCGAAAACGATCGTCTGGATGCCGTCCCGCAGCAGCAAGCCGGCCAGCTTCTGGGATTCCAGCACGCTGCTGCGGCGGATCCCAAGCTGCTGATTGACGACGGGAGGGTTGTAAAAGATGAGATGCTTCTCGCCTGCAGGGGCCCCATTATCATCGTTTAAATCCACGGATTCGCCGATCAGCCGTTCTGCGTGCTGCTTCGGGTTGCGGATCGTCGCCGATGCGCATAGAAACTGCGGATTGCTGCCGTAAAATTGGCAAATTCGTTTCAACCTGCGGATCACATTCGCCACATGACTGCCGAAAACCCCGCGATAAGCGTGCAGCTCGTCGATGATGATGTAGCGGAGATTCTCGAACAGCTTCACCCATTTGGTGTGATGAGGTAGGATCGCGGAATGCAGCATATCCGGATTCGTGACCACGATATGTCCCGCGTTGCGGATCACTTGGCGAACGGTAGGCGGTGTATCTCCGTCGTATGTATGCGTCTTGATGTCGGCTTCCATCAGATCGGCCAGCTCTTGCAGTTCGGCCACTTGATCCTGCGCCAGCGCCTTGGTCGGGAACAAATACAGCGCCCGGGCACTATCGTCATGCAGCAAGGTTTGGAGAACAGGCAAATTGTAGCACAGCGTCTTACCCGAAGCGGTCGGCGTTACCGTCACGACATGCCGACCGGCCGTCACCGAGTGGAATGCTGCGGCTTGGTGCGTATATAATTCTCGAATTCCCTTCGCTTCAAGTGCAAGCTTAAGCTTGGGATGGACTTCTTCGGGCAGAGATGTCGTTCGGGACGGACGAGCCGGCTGCGTATGCCAAAACGTCACGTTCTCCATGATTTCCTTCCGGGTACGGAGCTGAGAAAGCCACTCCTCCATCGACTCGGTTTTTCCCGTCAAACGGTTCAGCTGCGATCTCTCCCCTCATTGGTATCTTTTCATTTTACAGAATATATGTTCGCCATTCAATGGCTCCATCGTTCTGATTTTCGACAAAATCAAAAGAATCTTGTCCTGATTAACGTGCGGAATCGTTCCGTTTCCCGTCCGGATGACACCGCGTGTCGGGTTCTGCGCTTTCCCGGGAAAAGATTCTCGGCCCCACACCGCATTATTTTTTTCAACATGTTCGAATAAACGGCCGCCGGTGATGCCATCCTATTCGACGGAAAAGGAAAAATTAGACACCCCTGAAGGAGACATCGCACAATGGCCAAACCGGACGACCGTTCAGACAATGTGGAGAAGCTGCAAGAGCATGTGCAGAACACGATCATCAACTTGGAAGAGTCCGAGGAATATTTGGACGAACATGCGGAAGAACTGAATTCCCAGGAAGCCGAAAATCTGGCTGAGAAAAATGACAACCGCCGTGAGAGCATCGAGGGCATGCGCAGCGAAATCAAAGACGAAGCCCACGACACCGGCGTGTAAACAGGCAACGGGTTGCCCCTAAAACAAGGGACAACCCGTTCTTTGTGTGTATATCATCCTATGAAGAACCAAAGTGCACTTGATCACATTGGCACCCCGTGTCCCGCTCGATATGTCCCCGTTAAGCCTCATTGTGGTGTCAAAATGCACTCCAATGCCTCATCAAT
>JAQBPQ010000182.1 GCA_028287445.1 Cohnella sp. | reverse complement strand
TTTCTTCATCACCCGCTGGATCGGCGGCGGACATATTCCGACAAGCAACATGTACGAGTTCATGACCATGCTTGCGATGGCCATCATGCTTGCGTTTATCGTGATTTATCTGATTTACCGGAATGTGCTGCTGGGAGCGTTTTGCCTCCCTCTGGTCGTTATCGTCATCGCCTATGCCTCTGTATTTCCTTCCGAAATACAGCCGCTGATACCTTCTCTGAACTCCAACTGGCTGCGGGTTCATGTCACTACCGCTGCGTTGGGAGAATCGTTCTTCGCCGTCGGCTTTGCCGCCGCAATGGTTCAACTGCTGCGAGTCGTGGATTTTAGCCGCACGGACAAAGAGGGGTTGCGCTCCCGCCGATGGACGGAATTTACGCTTCTCATCATTCTGATCGTCATCGGGTTCCTCATCTCGGTATTCGGGTTCCGCTCGGCAGGGTATCAGGCGGAGTTCCGGCAGACGGTCGTCAAGATCGACAACCAGGGCCAGGAACAAACCTCTGTACATACGGTGAAGTACGGCTTGCCGCCGTTCGTGAAACCGTACAATAGCGATACGGTATCCATGCAGCCGTTCCTCGGTATGAAACAACCTCTGTTCGAAGCTCCTTCCTGGATGAATGGCGTTAATTCGGGCAGAAAATTAAACACGATCATTTGGTCTGTATTGTCAGGGCTCATCCTGTACGGGATTCTGCGATTGATCGCCCGCAGGCAGCTGGGTGCGGTCATTCACCCCCATTTGATGGATATCGATCCCGAGGATCTGGATGAAATCAGTTATCGCGCCATCGCCATCGGATATCCGATCTTCACGCTGGGCGCGCTCATCTTCGCCATGATCTGGGCGCAGGTCGCCTGGTCGCGATTCTGGGGTTGGGACCCGAAGGAAGTTTGGGCTCTCATTACGTGGCTGTTTTATACCGCTTATTTACATCTCCGGTTGTCCCGGGGGTGGCAAGGAGAGAAATCCGCGTGGCTTGCGGTCATCGGCTTCCTTGTCGTCCTCTTTACCTTAATCGGGGTAAACCTCGTTATTGCCGGCTTGCATTCCTACGCCGGCGTTTCCTAATCGCAGCAGAGGAGTGTGGCGCATGAGTCCGGGCAGCCGTATTTTGGTAGTCGACGATGAAGAACGTATACGCCGGCTGATTCGCATGTATTTGGAAAAAGAAGGGTACGCCATAGAGGAAGCAGAGGATGGGGAAACCGCCCTGCGCATGGCGCTTCAGGAAGATTACGATTTAATCGTGCTGGACTTGATGCTTCCCGGGATCGACGGTGTCGAAGTATGCACCCGGCTTCGTCAGCAGAAGGCCACTCCTGTACTGATGCTGACGGCCAAAGGAGAAGAAGTGAACCGTGTGCAAGGTTTCGAGGTAGGCGCCGACGATTATGTTGTGAAGCCCTTCAGCCCGCGGGAAGTGATTTACCGGATCAAGGCGATTTTGCGCCGTTCCTCCGCCACGGCTTTCTTGTCCAAAGACTTGAAGCCGAGCAACAACATCGTGTTCCCTCATTTGATCATTGAGCATGACGCTCACCGCGTAACAGCAGGTGGACAAGAAGTCAATCTCACGCCTAAGGAGTACGAGCTGCTTCATTACCTGGCCAGCTCTCCGGATAAAGTGTTTTCCCGGGAAGAGTTGCTGAAGGACGTGTGGAATTACGATTTCTTCGGAGACT
Source organism: Cohnella sp. (assembly GCA_028287445.1). Lineage (GTDB taxonomy): Bacteria > Bacillota > Bacilli > Paenibacillales > Paenibacillaceae > Cohnella. The sequence goes on along the minus strand of JAQBPQ010000182.1, from coordinate 17,131 downwards.
TGCGGACGGTCGACACACATGTGAAGCGCCTTCGGGAAAAGCTGAATCGCGTGTCGGCAGAGTCGGCTTCCATGATCACAACGGTGTGGGGCGTCGGATACAAACTAGAGGCGGCGAAGTAAGCGATGGCGATCTGGAGAACGGTCGTCGGAAAGCTGTGGCTGACGATCATCGCATTGGTTGCGGTTGTGATTATAACGGTCGGCTTGTTCCTATTGCAATATATCGGCGATCTGCAATTAGCGGATACGAACAAAATCAGGCATTTGTTCATTTACACGGGGGTCGTAGGCTTTTTGCTCACGACCTTTTTTGCCTTTTTCCTGCTTACGAAAATTACCCAGCCCCTTCGCGAGATGAAGGAGGCGGCGGATCGGGTTTCGCAAGGAGATTATGCCACACGCGTTGCGATCCGTTCATCCGATGAAATCGGGGAATTGGCTAACACGTTTAATCAAATGGCGTCGGAACTTCATACGTTGATCCGTGCTCTGGAACATGAGCGCGACCATTTGAGCGGTGTGCTGCGCAGCATGACGGACGCCGTCATTTCGTTTGATGCGGAAGGCGGCATCATGCTGACGAACCCCCAGGGCCAGCATTTGTTGGAAGATTGGAATGCCGTACAATGGGACGATGGGGAACTCTCAGACAAGTTCGGACTGGTGCCCGGACCGTTGAGGGAAAACTTCCGCACGGTGATCTCTGGGGGCAAAGAGCTCACGGCTAAGGTCAACGTTCAGAGCGGCGTTTGGTCCGTGGTGATGACCCCTTTGGCTGCTGTGGATGCCGTGCGCGGAGCTGTGGCCGTGCTCAGGGACGTCACGGAAGAGTTTCGCGTTGATAAGATGCGCAAGGATTTCGTAGCCAACGTGTCCCACGAAATCCGCACGCCCTTGTCCATGGTGCAAGGATACAGCGAAGCGCTGCTGGATGAGATCGCGGCATCGCCTGAAGAGCGGCGAGAGTTGGTTCAGGTCATCCACGACGAATCGCTTCGCATGGGGCGTCTTGTCAACGACTTGCTGGATTTGGCCCGTATGGAAGCCGGTTACTTGGAGATGGCATTTCAGCCGGTAGATGTCAACGTCTTGATGAGCCGTGTATTTCGTAAATTCGCCGCGTTGGCTAAAGACCGGGGCCTCCAGTTGTCGAGATCGGAAGAGGACCCGGCGCTTGTTCTGCAGGCCGCCGACCCGGATCGGCTAGAGCAAGTGATGACGAATTTGCTCGATAACGCCATCCGTCACACACCTGCCGGTTCGGGCATTCGGATGGGCGCGGCGCGGAAGACAGGCTCTCGAGGAGAGATGTTGGAGCTGACAGTAGAGGATGAAGGACATGGCATTCCGCCGGAAGATCTCCCTTACATTTTCGAAAGATTTTACAAAGCGGACAAAGCCCGTAAACGCGAAACCAAAGGAACCGGGGGAACCGGGCTTGGCCTGGCCATCGCGAAGAACCTGGTCCAAGCGCATGGCGGCAAGATCCGCGCCGAGAGCAAACCCGGCCATGGCACATTGTTTACGATTACCCTCCCAATGAGCAGTAAGCGGGGAACATCGGGCAAGGTCGGCAGATAGGTGCAAATGATCCGAATAGCTGGCGCCGATCGCAGTTGATTTTAACATGATCGTGTTGCAGATCAAAAAGCCTCCCGCCATGTAAGATTCGGGAGGCTTTTTTCCGTCTATATGGTTCGGTCAGTACAACTGGATTTGCTTGGCGTTATTCAAATCGGGCAGCGCCGACACTTGAGCAAGCACGTCCTTCGGTACTCCCTTGTCGACGCCCAGAACCATGATGGCCGCGCCGCCGACAATTTTACGTCCGACCTGCATCGTCGCGATGTTGACATCGTTATTGCCGAGCAACGTGCCGACACGGCCGATAATGCCGGGTTTGTCATGGTGCGACACCAACAGCAGATGTCCTTGAGGTTCAACGTCCACCGGAAATTTATCGATTTGCGTGATGCGGGATCCAAACCCGTTCAGCAGCGTACCGGCAACAAGACGTTCTTCTTTGGCGGTTCTGAGCGTCACGCTGACCTGGTTGGTGAAGCCTTTGGTGGCTTGAGTTTTCGACACCACGATATTGACGCCGCGGGTCTTCGCCAAGTGCATGGCGTTGACCACGTTCACCTGATCGGAGCCGAGATGGTAGCCGAGCACGCCCTGCACGACATAACGGTTGAGCGGCTGGGTATCGACGTCGGCAAGCTCACCCGCGTAGTTGATCACAATTTCCTTCACCGGGCCATCGGCGATTTGAGCCGCGAAACTGCCCAGTTTTTTGCCGAGAGAGAAGTAGGGTTCAAGCTTGGACAGCACTTCGGCGGGAACCGGCGGCATGTTCACCGCGTTCTTGAACGGTTCTTCCCGCAAAATATGGAGCAGCTGCTCGGAAACATCAATCGCCACATTTTCCTGCGCTTCCACAGTGGACGCGCCCAAATGCGGAGTCACGATAATTTTGGGATGACTGAGAAAGGGGTGGTCGGGGGCCGGCGGTTCTTCCTCGAACACGTCGAATGCCGCTCCCGCAACGATTCCGGCGTCAATCGCTTCGACCAGCGCCTTCTCGTCGATAATGCCCCCGCGTGCGCAGTTGATGATTCGGACGCCTTTTTTGATCCGGGAAAATTGTTCTTTCCCGATCATATGGCGCGTCTCGGGCGTGAGCGGGGTATGGACGGTAATGAAGTCGGCATCCCGTACGACGTCTTGCACAGATGCGAGTTTGACGCCGAGTTTCTCCGCTCTTTCTTCGGTGAGGAACGGATCGTATCCATACACTTCCATGCCGAATGCTTTGGCGCGCGCCGCCACTTCGCTGCCGATGCGGCCCATCCCGAGCACGCCGAGCACTTTGTTACGCAGTTCGACGCCGACGAACGATTTGCGGTCCCAGACGCCTCCCACAGTTTTGAGATAAGCTTGCGGAATATGACGAGCGAGCGCCATCATCATGGCGAAGGTGTGTTCACAGGTGGTGATCGTGTTGCCGTCCGGCGCGTTGATGACGATGATGCCCCGCTTGGTTGCGGCGTCGAGATCGATGTTATCGACGCCGACACCCGCGCGGCCAATGACCTTCAACTGATTGCCGGCGCCCATGATGCGCTCGGTGACTCGCGTTTGACTGCGGACAAGAAGGGCGTCGTATTCTCCGATGATGGAAACCAGTTCGTCTTCGGTCAGACCCGGTTTCTTGTCGACAGCGATATCCGAAGCCTCTATCAATAATGAAATGCCCAAATCACTGATCGGATCCGACACCAATACCTTAAACATGTGAATTCCCCCTTCGAAATTCTCTTCTGCAAGTCCGTGATAGAAAAGAAAACACCCTCAGGGTCCGCATCCGCTTCCTGGCGGACAAACGGCGCACCTGAGGGCAATTTGCGCAATTTCATTTCGTCACATCGGATGTTCTCATTATTTTATAGCAACGGGACAGGTTATGGCAATGAAATATGCGACAAAAAACGAAATGGCGCGTATATTATTTGTCCGGAATGAAAAACGGCAGCTGCGGAAGCTGTTCATTCCCATAAAGCTTGGTCTTGCTGCCGAGGAAATCGCCGCTGCGTACGGCATCGGTGCCGGTCAGCAGTTCCGCGATCGAAGTGACCGTTTTTTGCTTCATCTTGTCCGCCTGGCCGGAATGGATAAATTCGTCGACTCGGGCTGTCAGGTCCTGAGGCAAAAATTCGGTGAATAAGACGTTGTCCGACAAATAGTCCGCGATGACTTTGTTTTTGATCATCAGAGGTAACGGTTTCCAATGGGCAAGATCCATCACCGCAGGACTTTTGAAGTCAGCCGGGAAATCCATGTTCACCGTGGCAGCCCATTTCAGCATGGAACTGTAGTATTCATTCTGCGCGGACAGCGCATAACGGCGGCCTTCCTTGTAAAAGGCTTGCCCGTTTAAGTCTTTGGACAGCTGCGCGGCCGAAGCCTGATTCGCGGAAGATGCAAGGGAAGTGAAGCTCTCGGAGAACAGTTTCAAGCTTTTGAGATAGTCATTCTGAGCATCCTTCAGCAGCGCGGAAGCCGGCGGCACGTATGTGGTACGGATGGATTCGTACTTGGTGTCGGCGGTTTTGGCCATTTCTTTCAAGGAAGCCGACAAATCGACGCTCGGATCGCCAGTCCATTTATCCTGGGCATGGAACCAGTCGTTTTGAAATTCACGATAAGGCAAAAATACGGTATGATAAAAAGAGACCAGATCTTGCTGTTGGTAAGCGTTAGGAGAAGGTTTGGCTTTGGCGTCTTGAGTGGTATTCAATTCTTGTTGTTTCGCTGCAGCTCTCTCGGTGCCCACTTTCACGCCGTAAAAAAACGCTCCGATCGCAATGACGAGCATGAGCAAAAAGGCCAGTGAAAATCCGAGATCGGTTCGGTTCAAACGCTTTTCCATGGTTACTCCTTAGGGTCGGTCGGATTAGTAGTCTTTAGTATAGAAAAAAATTCCGTGATTGAATATACCAAATTCGCAATGCTAAGAGGGAAAATGAGAAAATTCGACATCCGCAAGATAAGAGCCCGCAGCGTTTCCGTCGATCAATTGAGTGACCGGATGCTGCTGATCAATTTGTATCTGACGCAACTTCTTACCTTTGTTATCGGTTTGGTATGGCTTTTTTTTCAGGGCCGAAATCCATTACAGTTGATGGCTTTTCCTTCGAACGGCATGTTTGCGTTGTGGGGAGTGGGCTTGGCCGCTGCGGTATTGCTCGTGGACCTCGTCATTTCACGCTGGGTACCGGAGGATGCGGCCGATGACGGCGGCGTGAACGATCGCATTTTCCGGACAAGACCGCTTTGGCATATCGCGGTAATTGCGCTCGTCGCAAGCTTGTGCGAAGAAATTTTGTTTCGGGGAACGATCCAATATGCGATCGGTCCGTATTGGACCAGTATTCTGTTTGCGGCGATCCATGTCCGCTATTTGCGCCACTGGATTCCGACGGGACTCGTTTTCGCGATCAGTTACGGACTCGGCTGGATTCAAGTGCAGACTGGGACCATTTGGGCACCGATCGCTGCGCATTTCTTAGTTGATCTTATTATGGGCCTCATCATCCGGTTTCGGAGGGAGAATCAATGAACGACCAAGATACCTCTTCGGTGTGGGGCCGGTATCGAAACGCCAAGAACCATGCAATGGGAGAACCGATGGAAAAGAAGGAAGAGATGGAGCTCACGCTGGAGCAACTGGAGGAGGCGATTGCGCAGATTGCGGCCTCATCCGGCGTTCCGGAAACCGGAATGCCTCCTAGGTCGGTTGTACATCCGAGCAAGCGCGGCCAATTGAGCCGTTGGTTTTATCGCGCTCTTCTTGTTTTGTTCGCAGGGCTCGTAGCCGGCTTGTTCTGGTGGGGCCGGCATCATTACGGGACGGAGTAGGATGCAGTCGGCAAGGTACCGAATCACTCAAGTTGTGCTCCGTCACATGTCAGAGCGCGCTACGGATATCCGTTGAATGAACGCGACACAAAAATCCCCTTCACATTTTGGTGTGAAAGGGATTTTTGTCTTCGTTTATTTCAAGCTGACATCAATGGCGTTCGGATCCACGAATGAGTAGCCCTTAGCTTCCAATTGGGTCAACAGGCTATCGAGCGCTTGTCCTGTCCATGGCAATTCGTGCATCAGGATGTTGCTGCCCGGGTGAAGCTGCTTCATGACGTTGTCGATAATGGCTTGGGGTTTGTTCTGTACTTTTGTACCGAGCGCCCAATCAAGCGAACCATTGGACCAAGTCATATACAAAAGTCCGTTGTCCTTGGCAACCTTGCGTACCGCGTCATTCGAAGAGGCAAAGGGAGGCCGGAAAAATACCGGTGTTTTGCCCGTCACTTCTTTCACGATTGATTGCACACGCTCGATCTGATCGCGGACCTTCGGTTCTTTCTCCTTGCCAAGCATGATGTGATCATAGGAATGATTGCCGATCACTTGGCCGCGATCGTTGATTTCCTTCAACAGCTCGGGATGAGCCTTGACACGGTAACCGTTGACGAAGAAGATGGCTTTCGCATGGTGTTTGCCCAGCGTGTCCAGAAGAGGTTTCAGCGTAACTTCCTGTTTGGGTCCATCGTCAAACGTGAGAAGAACAACTTTGTCCGGCGACTTGGTTTTATCAATTGGGATGATACTGTAGACTTTGTTCATCCTATACGTGATAGCCGATGGTGAATCTGCTGTTGGAGGAGATACGGAAGCCGATGGTGACGGGCTTGCTGTTGCACTTGCCGATGCGTCCGGAGAAACGGAGACGGATGCCGATGCAGAAGCAGTTGACGTAGAAGCGGGAGAAGAGGCGGGTGGCGTCGCAGAAGGAGCAGACGAAGCTGCCGAAGGTGATGCGGGCCCGGCGTTCGCGCCACACCCGGTCAGAGCAAGGAGCAATGCGGCCGCGCACGCGGATGTGGTCCAAAAAGGAATAGAGCGACGAATCATGATGTTTTTACCTCCGATAATATACCTATTTGACCCGATTGTATCATATCCGACCGGCTTCGACACGGGACCACTTCCTTATTTTGATGGAGCATGACCTATCCGCTCCCGGTCACAATAAGGATAAAGACAAGGAGGTGCAACATGAAACTCGGGACTTTCGTTATAGGTGGGCTGGCAGGTGCGGTCGTGGTCATGATGATGCAGCGCAATCAGACCATGTCTTCGATAACGGACGGAATGGGACGAATGATGAAACAGCGGATGAACAATATGAAGGAAACTGTAATTGAAAAAGGCATTGATTTGAAATTTTCGAACGGGTCCATGGGTTCGTCGTCCAACAAGAGCAACAAACAGTCGGCTGGCTACAAATCCAAAACTGACGGTCTGGATGAGGTGGAGCATATGGCCTCCCGCGAGCCCCATGTGAAACACGAAATCAATGATGTTTTAGAGGATAACGGGCAGCACCGCATATAAATAAATCCGGGCTTCTCGACAGCGACCCCTTTCTCGCGCAACGCGGGACGGAGGGGTCGCTTTTTAGGGTTTACCCTAGTGCATTTCGATGGGAGAAGTGATAACATGTTGTCAAAGCAAATTTCAATCACACATTATATGCCCGATCATACCCTGTTATCACCCATCGAGCACAAAGGAGGGTCCTGTGATGAAGATGGAGCGGCTTGGCCAAGACAAAATTCGAATTTTCCTCACCTTCGACGATTTGACGGAACGCGGGATCCAAAAAGAAGACATGTGGCGCGAAATTCCGAAGGTACATGAGTTGTTCAGCGAAATGATGGACCAAGCTTACAGTGAGCTCGGTTTCGACGCTTCCGGTCCGCTCGCGGTCGAGGTGTTCGCCATGCCGGCACAAGGAATGGTTGTCATCGTTACCCGGGGCAAGCATGAACGCGATGCGGAAGCATCCTCCGAGGACGAGCTGGACGAAGAGGTCTACGAAATGGAAGTGACGCTTGAACAAAGCGAAGCCATCATATATCGATTCCGGGACATCGAAGACGCCATAGGGGCGGCCAAGACACTCGTCGGTCATTTGACCGAAGAGGGGCGGATGTACCGCTATCAGGAGCAATGGATTTTATGTTTCGATCCGGCCGGGTTGGAGAGCTCGGGTTATCAAGCGCTCATCGCCGTACTGGCGGAATACGGAGAAGCAACGTCTGTGACGCCGGCGGTGTTGGAAGAATACGGGCAGATCGTGATCACGTCCCAAGCGGTTAAAGTGTTGGCCGAGCATTTTGGTTAACCGGTTAGAAATCTGCGTGACAAGTAACGTCATTCTATGAATGGTATGGAATGGACATTTGGCGGGAAAGCGTGTGACGCTTTTCACCGAATGTCCATTTTTTTGAGCCGGGAGTTGCTGGCAATAGGGTGTGTAACCTTGATTCCCATTGTATAATGGGAGAAACGTCAAAAGGGATACCCGAAAGGAAAGGAGGGAACAATCGATGCTGCTGTCGGTGCTTGCTGCCGCCGTCGCGCCTGGGATTGCATTGCTGGCTTATTTTTACTGGAAGGACCGCTACGACGCTGAACCGCTGCCGATGGTAGCCAAATTGTTCCTGACCGGCGTCTTGATCGTGCTTCCCGCCATGATTCTGCAGCGCGGACTTACGTTATGGCTTGGAGGGTCTCCATTCCTGTTTTCCTTCGTCATCTCGGCGGGGGTCGAAGAATTTCTCAAATTTTTTGTGCTGTTCCATATCATTTTCAATCACACCGAATTCGACGAACCTTACGATGGGATCGTCTATGCTACGGCGGTGTCGCTTGGTTTCGCGACGCTTGAAAACGTGTTGTACGCGTTCCTTGAGCCCGTCACGTTCGGCACCTTAATGATGCGGGCCATGCTCCCGGTATCCGGACACGCCTTGTTCGGAGTATTTATGGGCTACTCGCTGGGTAAAGCAAAATTTTCGACCGGCCGTCAGATCCGATTCCATTTGTGGATGGCCATTTTGTTGCCGGTGTTATGGCACGGGCTGTACGACTTGATGATGCTCTCCGTTCCGTCAAGCTGGATCTGGCTTGTCGTTCCTTTCATGGTCTTTTTATGGCTTCGGGGTATCCGACGGGTCAACCGTGCGAATGCCGTTTCACCGTTTCGCCTGCTCAAACGGGAGGAAGAGATTAATTCTTGATCGATCCGTCCATACTGGTCATGTTAGACCTCGCTCATTAATAGGAGGACAAACATGCCGACTCCACAACGTATTAAAGTAACGATCCGCTGCAACCGCTGCGGCGAGAAGTTCACGCTTCGCGGCCGCAAGGAGAGGGACCGGATTGATACGGGATTTAAGCAGTGCCTGTGCAATAATGCTGCGGATTTCGAGATCGAAGAAGATTGGTCATGAATCATACGGAAAGATTATCGTATTTCCGGACCACGCATAAAGCCGATTCTTTTTTCCCAAACTAACGCCAAACCGGAGTTTGGGAATGAAAGGAGTCGGCTTTTCATGTATGCACGTTTAAGTTCGGTCATGTTTCCGATCGCCGCGATCTTGCTCATCGGATCTATATTATGGGGGTATCAGGAGCACCAGGAAAAAAACTCGATTCTAATCAAAGCGGAAAACCAGTACCAACGCGCTTTTCATGACCTCAATCATCATATGAACCGGCTGCGGGGCGAACTGGGCCAAACGCTGGCGGTTTCATCCACTTCGCAAGGCATGCAGCGCAAAGGGCTTGTGAATGTGTGGCGCCTGACCAGCCAAGCTCAAAACGAAATCAATCAGCTTCCGTTGACCATGCTGCCGTTTAATAAGGCGGAGGAGTTTCTGGCCCGCATGAATAATTTCGCCTACCGGGCTTCCGTTCGCGATTTGACCAAACAACCGCTCAGCCGGGGAGAATTAACGACGCTCAAATCGTTGTATACCAAGTCTTCCGACATCAACCAGGAGCTCGGCAAGGTTCAGGATGCCGTTATTTCCAACCGCCTCCGATGGATGGACGTCGAAACCGCGATGGCGACCGAGAGAAATCCCCATGATAACACGATTATCGACGGGTTTCGTGCCGTCGACAAAAAAATCGGCGCCTATCCGGAAAACGATTGGGGGCCCTCCTCCATGGCCCCGACAAAAAAGCTGTCTACCGCGGATCTGACCGGCCGTGATCTGTCGGCCACGGAAATCCGCCATTTGGCCGCGGCCTTCCTCGGACGCAGGGGAGTCAGCACCCAAGGGCTGAAAGTAACGGAATCGGGCGGACAAACGAATTTCCGCGCCTACACGGTGACGACGGATGGAACGGACCGTTCCCCGATCCAAATGGATTACACCCGTAAGGGCGGGCAATTGCTCTGGTACATGAACCCCCGGGAAGTCAAGTCCCGCAGAATCGATTTCAATACGGCGCGCAGCAAAGCTTCCCAATTTCTCATCCGTCGGGGTTACCCGGAGATGACCCCGGTCACTTATGACGAATATGACCATGTTTCCGTATTTTCGTTCGTTAGGAACCACAACGGTGTCCGCATCTATCCGGATAAAATGACGGTTCGAGTCGCGCTCGACAACGGAGAGATCGTGGGAGTTCAGGCGACGGACCACGTGTTTGCGGCCAAACAAATGATGGCGCCGGGCAAACCGAAAATGGGCAAAGAGCAAGCGGTCAAAGGTTTGAATCCGGACTTCAAGGTTCAAGACTATTCGCTGGCCGTTATCCGTAACGACCTGCAACAACCGGTGCTCTGCCACGAATTCGTCGGCCGCATCAACGGCAGCAGCTATCGGATTTATATGAATGCCGAGACCGGTCTTGAAGAAACGATCGAACAAATCCCCGACGCCGCCAAACCGATTTACCGGACGTAAAGGATAACCCTGAGGGCGGCGCCGCCGGTGGAGGACCCACTGTTTGAAATCCAAACGTGATTTTCGGATACAGCCGTTTATTTTTTGGTCCGACAGAGTGGAACGCCGATTGAAGCAAGTGTTGTGGTTTTTGGTCGTTCTCTTGCTTCTCTGCCAGACCGCTCTGCAATTCCCTTCCATTCGTTCCTGGCTCTCGGAAACGGACCAATGGGAGGGGATACCGTTTGAACGGCAATCGCCCTGACCCCCATGCTTTTTGCATCGGGGGCACGGGGTATGATATAATTTGCTCGTCAAAGCAGGCTGCGCCTGCCTGTTTTTCTTCGCTGACCTCATTGCAGCTGCCAGTAGGAGGCCTCTCGTTTTCCGATGAATTCGCCAATATCCCGACGCATCAATATCGCCATCGACGGTCCGGCCGGAGCGGGCAAGAGCACGGTTGCACGGCTCGTCGCCGGGGCTCTCCATTACATATACATCGATACCGGGGCGATGTATCGCGCTTTAACGCTGAGAGCGCTGGAAGCGGGATTGACGGCGGATGATATCGAACGGGTGTCTCTCTTGGCCGAGCGGCTGGATATTTCTCTTCTGCCCGGTCCGGAAGGACAACGGGTTTTTGCCGATGGGGAAGATGTCGGATCGCGGATTCGTTCCTTGGTCGTGAACCGGAATGTCTCGCATTTTGCCAAAATCGAACGTGTCCGCAGCCGAATGGCCGCTCTGCAGCGAACGATGGCGCAGCAGAAAGGTGTTGTCATGGACGGCCGGGATATCGGCACCCATGTGCTGCCGGACGCAGAACTGAAGATCTTTCTGACGGCCTCGTCCCGTGTACGTGCGGAGCGCCGATACAGCGAACTCGGCGAAAACCCCGGCGTCACGCTGGAACAATTGGAACGCGATATTGCCCAGCGGGATCGGATCGACCAAGAAAGGGAGATCGCCCCGCTCCTCCGCGCCTCCGACGCCCGCCTCGTGGATTCGAGCGGCCGAACGGCCGAACAAGTGGCGGACGAAATCGTACAATGGGGGCTTGCGATTGCAAGAACCATTTTGGCGGAGGAGAAGTAAATTATGTTATACCGCTTCTGCAGGATGTTGCTGCGTGCCATCTACGCGCTGCTGTACCGGTTGGAGGCCAGGGGACTCGAGAACATTCCGTCCGGCGGTCCCGTCATTCTATGCAGCAATCACAAGAGTTTGCAAGATCCCATTACGTTGGGCATTTGGGTACATCGTAAAGTTCACTATATGGCCAAATCGGAGCTTTTTCGAGTACCACTGCTCGGCCCCTTGATTCGCGGGTTGGGCGCATTCCCGGTCAAACGGGGAGGCGTCAGTAAGGAAGCGATCCGGACGGCGATCCATTTGCTTCAGCAAGGTAATGTGATGGGCATCTTTCCGGAAGGCACCCGCAATCAGTCTCTCGGCATGGGGAAACGAGGAGCCGTCACGATGGCGATCCGGGCCCGGGCCATTGTAGTCCCGGTCGCGTTAATCGGCGAATATCGGTTATTCCGCAAGATGATTGCCGTTTATGGAGCGCCCATTGACATGAAGCCATATGCCGACGCAGGAACGGCGGAGAGCACGGAGCAAGCGACCGACCTCATCATGTCGAGAATCCGGGAAATGCTCCAAACCGCTTCACCATCATCTTGACATCTTATGCATGTTTCCTTTCGCAAACCCTCATACTAAGGGCATTATTCTCAGGCATTTTTTGGTTGGTTCTCAAATGGATCGGGTAATTCAGATTTAAACGCCGCATCGCGGGTTTAAATAAAGTTGGGTTAGAACTGAGGAGGTTATTGGCATGTCTGAAGAAACCAAAGTACAAGAAACGGAAGCCGTCGAGGCGGTAAGCGAGAGCACGGAGACCGTCTCTCAGGATGCGATGGACAATCTCGTGACCTTGAAAAAAGGGGACAACGTCAAAGGGACGGTAGTCAAAATCGAGGACAACCAAGCATTCATCAGCCTTGGATATAAATATGACGGGGTCATTCCACTAAGGGAATTGTCCGCCGTTCATTTGGAGAATGCTGCGGATGCCGTCCAAATCGGCCAAGAAGTCGAAGCGAAAGTCGTCAGCATTGACGACGCGAAGGAAAAGCTGGTCCTTTCCAAACGCCAGATCGACGGCACGCGCGCCTGGGAAGATCTGCAAACCAAATTCGACAGCGGCGAAGCTTTCGATGTGACGATTGCAGATGTAGTGAAAGGCGGGCTGGTTGCCGATGTAGGCGTACGCGGCTTCATCCCTGCATCTATGGTTGAACGCCATTTTGTAGAAGATTTCAGCGACTACAAAGGCCGCACACTTCGCGTGAAAGTGAAAGAAATCGACCGTGAAAACAACAAGGTCATTCTGTCGGCCAAAGATGTACTGGAAGCCGATTATGAACATCAGAAACAACAGATCATGAGTAACCTTCAGCCCGGTCAAGTACTGGAAGGCACCGTACAACGGCTCACTCCGTTCGGCGCGTTCGTGGACATCGGCGGCGTGGATGGTCTGGTTCACGTGTCCGAAATGGCTTGGTCGCATGTCGCACATCCGGCGGATGTCGTCTCCGAAGGACAAACCGTGAAGGTAAAGGTGCTGAAAATCGATCCGTCGGTGGGCAAAATTTCGCTCAGCATCAAAGCGGCTCAACCGGGTCCGTGGGAGAACGCATCCGATCAATTCCATACCGGCGAAATCGTGAGCGGCGTCGTGAAGCGGCTGGTGAGCTTCGGAGCGTTCGTCGAAATCGCGCCGGGCGTCGAAGGACTCGTTCACATTTCCCAAATCGCCCATCGCCATATCGCAACGCCGCATGAAGTGCTCAAAGAAGGACAGGAAGTCAACGCCAAGGTGCTTGATTTCAACCCGGCCGAAAAACGCGTTTCTCTCTCAATCAAAGAGACGGAAGATGCGCCGGCCCGTACGGAACGCACCTCTCGAGGGCCTAAAGAATCATCCAATTTGCCGGAACCGGAAAGCATGAGCTTTACGCTCGCCGAAAAGTTCGGAGATAAATTGAGCAAATTCAAGTAAGCTGCAGCATAGAAAAGATGCCGTTCGTTCCGTGGCCTACCAAGGCCAAATCGGGTGAACGGCTCTTTTTTTCGAAGAAAAGTTGCCTTTGACAAACTTTATTGGTTTGATACAATAATAGCAGGGTAACAATATCCCATTCTGAGCATAAGTATAATCCGTGCCCTTTTTTTTCGGCAAAAAGTTGGGACGGTGCAACATTATTAGATAGACGCCAAATGGAGATCGAAAAAGAGGTGACTCCCATACACGACAATGCCACGCAATTGACGCCCGAAGACGGCTGGCGCCGCAGGAGAATCCAGTCCACGATGCCTGAAGTATACCGCAGCATGAAAATACCGAAGAGCGGTTCGATCATTCGTAAATTTCTGGCCTTCGCCGGTCCCGGCTATCTTGTTGCAGTAGGATACATGGACCCCGGCAATTGGGCGACCGATTTGGCCGGAGGCTCTCTGTTCGGGTACACGCTGCTCTCGGTGATTCTGTTATCCAATCTTATCGCGATCCTTCTTCAGGCGCTGGCCGGGAAACTCGGCATCGTGACAGGTCGGGATTTGGCCCAGGCATGCCGGGATCATTACAGCCGACGAGTATCTTACGGTTTGTGGGTCATGTGCGAACTCGCCATCGCTGCGTGCGATTTGGCGGAAGTGATCGGTACCGCGATCGCGCTTAATCTTTTGTTCGGCGTTCCACTTTTATATGGAGTCATTTTAACCGCCTTGGATGTCCTGGTTGTCCTTCTTCTTCAGAACAAAGGCTTTCGCTATATCGAGGCAATGGTTATCACGCTGATCGGTACGGTGGCGCTCTGTTTCCTAACGGAAATCATCCTATCCCAACCGGCTTTTCACGATGTCATTAAAGGCTTCGTACCGAACGGAGAAATCATCCGCAATCCCCAAATGCTGTACATCGCCATCGGCATATTGGGCGCGACCGTCATGCCTCATAATCTATATCTTCATTCCTCGATCGTGCAAACGAGGCAATTCGACCAGACCGAGCTTGGCAAGCGGCAGGCGATTCGCTATACGACCGCAGACTCGACGATCGCGCTTTTTTTGGCTCTATTCATCAATGCGGCGATCTTAATCGTAGCCGCAGCGGCATTCCATTCCGCAGGCTATACGAATATCGCGGAGATCGGTGACGCTTATCATTTGCTCGCGCCGCTTCTCGGTTCGACGATGGCCAGCATCCTGTTCGGAGTTGCGCTTTTGGCGGCCGGTCAGAACTCTACGCTCACCGGCACGATGGCCGGTCAAATCGTGATGGAAGGTTTTCTGAACATCCGGCTTCCCGCCTGGCTTAGAAGGTTGATTACCCGGCTCATCGCCATCATTCCTGCGGTGATCGTAACGGCGATTGCCGGTGAACATGGAACGGCGGATCTATTGGTCTTGAGTCAGGTGATCTTGTCGCTGCAGCTTTCGTTCGCCGTGATCCCGCTCGTCAAATTTACAAGCGACAAAAAGAAGATGGGTGTATTTGCCAATGCGAGATGGCTGCAAATCCTCTCATGGACAGTGGCGGTCATCATCGCCGCACTGAATATTTATTTGCTTTATCGCACAGTAGGCGGTTGGTTGTCGTAACTCCCCATACGTTCGCAAACCCCCACGAAACACCTCTTTTCCAAAACCGGAAAAAGGGGTGTTTTCCTTTTTCCGGCGCATACTAACGGTTAGCGTGAGTCAATACTTCTGCCACATGGTGGCGGATGCGGGCTCACTAAGGAGGTGGAGGGATGCCGCCTGGTTATGCGGCTTTTTTCATGTGGGTGGCTTCTGCAGTATTATGGTGGAGCGGATGGCGGGAAGAAACAGCGGAGGGCATTCCAGACCGGGCCGTGGCGGTGTTTCTCGCTGGATGGCCCGTAACGGCTTGGAAAAACACGGTGCTATGGGAATCCGCCGCCCACCACATAGCCGTGAACGGTGTGTTCCTCTGGACAACCGTAGCTATAACGGCTCTGGCATTGCGAATGGAAACATCAGCGCGATGGACGGCGCTCTCGGCGGGTTTTCTGACCGGTTCGTTCACAATGCTGCTCCTATTCTCTCCCTTGCTGTACGTATTTGCACCAGATTGGACTTCCGGAAGAGGAGTTGCGATCATTGCCGGCTTGACGACGGCTGTTCTGATCAAGGGGGCATCCGGACAAGTGTTGGCGGTAACGACAGCATTCTTACTGTACGAGGTTCTCCGCGCAGGTTGGATTCAGAACTCCGGGTCCATTCTAATCGGTGACGGCCGGTGGATGGAAAGCTGGTGGATTTCCGTATTGGCGGCAAGATTTGCTTCCGTGCTGGCCAAAATCGCGGTGACGCGAATGGGCCGAAACGGATGGAAAAGGGAAGGAGGGGGAATATGATCGCTGACTGGATTCAAGATCACAGGGATTTGACAGGAGTTCTGTTGGGGATATCGTTCGGATTCGGTGCCAGGCTTCTCATGCTCCGCAGTGATTATCGCCAATATCCCGCTTATCCGCATGGCCGCATCGTGCATATGGCACTCGGATTGATCGCAGGCGCGCTCGGTTCTGTCGCCGTACCGGCCTTGTATCATAACAATTACACCGCCGTCACCTTTCTTTCGCTGGCTGCGCAGCAATTCCGGGACGTTCGAACCTTGGAACGGAACACCTTAATCGCCATCGACCATGATGAGCTGGTACCCCGGGGGGCCGCCTATATTGAGGGGATTGCCGTCGTTTTCGAAGGCCGCAACTATCTGGCGATATTTGCTGCGTTGACAACGAGCTTGTTCTCTTTAGCGATCCAATGGTGGGCCGGCCTTCTGGTCGGGCTGTTGTCTCTGCTCATCGTTCGGCGGTTCATGCGTGGCAAATCCATCCGGCACATCGCTTCGGTCGAGACGGCTCCCATTCGTATGGATGGCCCGAATTTGTATGTGGGAGACGTTTATCTCATGAATGTCGGTCTGCAGGAAAACCGCGAGATCATCCAGAATCAAGGGATCGGTATCCTGCTGACCCCCAAAAACGGTGATGCCCGGGTGACGATTGCGAATTTGGGTCAGCGCCAGGCGATTTTGCATGATGTGTCGACCCGACTTGGCGTGTACCGCGACGAGGGAGAACCTATGCTGGTTCCGATCGGCAAGCTGGCGCTTAAGACCGGGCAGCTGGCGCTGCTTGTTCTCCCGAGGGAACGTGACCCCGAGTGGGCCATACTTGCGGTGGAAAACGTGCCGCTGCTCGAAGCGGCCGTTCGGATGCCGGTGGAAGCCAATAAACGCCGGGCGGGACGGCTGCGCCATGGCTAAGATCGTGGCACTCGTTACGTCGCTGAAGGAGGAAGTTGCGGGCGGAGCGCCCATCTTCATTGTACGAGACAGGATAGAGCTTGAGCGAAAGGCGTTTTTGCTGGAGAAGCTGCTCGATTGTGCGGCTCACGAGATAAGTGATACATTGTTTCTTCTCGTTGACCGGCATTCCGGAGGCAGCTAAAATTGTCCAAAGAAGCCTTCTCGCGGCGGGAAACGGTTTCTTCCAACGGAAATCGCTGTTAGCCAAGGCGTCCGATTTTTGTTATGATGAGATTTGCGAGTGTTTGTGGAGATTTCAAAGGAGTGAAGATATGGCAAGACCCGTAATCGCCATAGTGGGACGCCCGAATGTGGGCAAGTCCACGATATTTAACCGGATCATAGGCGACCGGCTGGCCATCGTAGAAGATAAACCCGGAATCACGCGCGACCGGATTTACGGTACGGGC
>JAQBPQ010000146.1 GCA_028287445.1 Cohnella sp. | reverse complement strand
GATCGAAGTGCTCGCCAAAGGCGGTAATCTGGTGGAGCACATCCATTTGCCGGTACAATCGGGCAGCACGGAAATTTTGAAGCGGATGAGCAGGAAATATTCCCGCGAGCTGTTTCTGGACTTGGTTGCGCGGATCCGGACGGCGATGCCGAACGCGGTGCTGACGACCGACATCATCGTCGGATTTCCGGGAGAAACGGAAGAGCAGTTCGAAGAGACGGTTACGCTCGTTCGCGAGGCAAGGATTTCGTCGGCCTACACGTTTATCTATTCGCCTCGGGAGGGAACGCCGGCTGCCGAGATGGCGGACGATGTGGCTTATGAAGTGAAGCAAAAACGTCTGGCACGGCTGAATGAAGTGATTGCCGAACTGTCGCTGGAGAGCAATCTCGGACTGCAGGGGCAGACGCTGGAAGTGCTGGTGGAAGGCGAAAGTAAAAACAAGGCCAGTGTACTGTCGGGACGGACGCGTTCGAACAAGCTGATCCATTTTGAAGGACCGAAGGAATGGATCGGGGAATTCGTACAAGTACGGGTCACGGAACCGCGTACCTGGTATATCAGCGCGGAAGCCGTTATCGGAGAGACGACCAGGCTGGCTGCTGCGAACACAGGGTGTGCAAACACGGTCACTGTGTGAAGGAATAGATGAAGATCGAGCGGAGGAGTTTCCCAATGGCTGCACATGCACGCGATGATGACCATGATCATAACCACGAGTACGGAGACGGTTGCGCCGTTCCGATATTCGATAACCGCGACCTGATTGTCCGGGAGGATATTTTGGCGCGCACGAAGGAATTGGCGCAGCTGATCACCACGGCGGAAGAAGTGGAGTTGTACCAGCGTGCTGAAAAGCTGATTCAGTCCCACCCAAGGGTGCAAGGACTAATCACTGACGTCAAGAAAAGGCAAAAAGAGCTGGTTGCCTTCGAATCGACGTTTAACAACCCTGCGATGGTCGAGAAAATCGAGAAGGAAATCGCGGTACTGCAGGATGAATTGGATGGTATGCCTGTCGTTCAGCAGTTCCAACAGAGCCAAACGGACGTGAACTATTTGCTTCAGTCCATCGTCTCAGTCATTCGCGATACTGTTGCCGAGAAGCTCGATTTGGAAGCCGTTGCACCCCCGGAAGCTCCGGAAGAGTGCGATTAAGTTTATTAGGATGGATAACAGAAGGCCGCGCGACGTGCGCGGCTTTTTGGTACGGTCAAAGTTGTAACCGCATTTTACTACGTGGTATGATACGGGGATATCGTTGGCTGGAAGCGATGAGTCACAGTGGAAGATATAGGAAAATAAAAAGAGGATGGAGTGGTCTATTTTGAAACCATTTGTATTCCAAAATCCGACGAAGCTGTATTTTGGTCAAGGTCAGATTCGCCATTTGATCGCGGAAACGAATCAGTTGGGCAGTCGCGTACTGTTGTTGTATGGGGGAGGAAGCATCAAACAAAACGGCGTTTACGATGCAGTTATGGGCTCTCTGAAAGAGGCGGGTGCGGAGGTATTCGAGTTGTCCGGGGTCGAACCTAACCCCCGCATCTCCACCGTCCGCCGCGGAGCCGCAATGTGCCGGGAGCACCGAATCGATTGGGTGCTTGCGGTAGGCGGAGGCAGTGTGATCGACTGCGCCAAGGCGATTGCCGCAGCAGCGGTATTCGATGCCGACTTCTGGGATGTCGTGAGCCATAAGCGTTCTGCGCAAGGGGCTTTGCCGATCGGTACCGTGTTGACGCTGGCGGCCACCGGCTCCGAAATGAACGCCGGCTCGGTCATCACGAACGAAGAAACGCAGGACAAAATGGGCTGGAACAGTCCGCATACGTTCCCGCGGTTTTCCATTTTGGATCCGGCCTACACTGTGACGGTACCGAGAGATCATACGGTGAACGGGATTGTCGACATGATGTCCCACGTGTTGGAACAATACTTTCACCATGATGAGGCGACTCCGGTGCAGGATGGGTTTTGCGAGTCCATCATGCAGGCGATCGTGGAGACGGCGCCGCAGTTGGTGCAGGATCTCGGCAATGTCGAGCTCCGGGAAATCATCATGTACTGCGGTACAATGGCGCTTAACGGCGTGCTCTCGATGGGAGTGACCGGGGATTGGGCCAACCACGATATGGAGCATGCGGTTTCGGCCGTGTACGACATTCCTCATGGCGGCGGTTTGGCCATCCTGTTCCCGCATTGGATGGATGTGGCGGTGGAACAACACCCGGAACGGTTCGCTCAGCTGGCGGAAAACGTGTTCGGGATCAAGTCGGCAGGGCGAAGCCCATTGGAAGTCGGAAAAGAGGGCATCCAAGCACTGCGGAATTTCTGGCGGTCTATCGGTGCCCCGAGCAAGCTGAGCGATTACGGGATCGATGATTCACGGTTGGTGCTGATGGCCGGTAAAGCGACAACCTTCGGGCCGCGAGGCCGGTTCATCACACTGACACTCGAGGATATCGCCGACATTTACAAGCGCGCGCTGTAAGCACAAAAGGGGCTCCCGGTGGTGGGAGCCCCTTTTGTGTTGAAGTTTATGTTGCAGGCCGGATGGTCGGCAGTGCAGGACGCAGGGCAGCGATTATCAGAGTTGCGGCTACCGCCTTGACGGCATCGCCGACAAGGAAAGAGAGCATGCCGAACTTGACGGCACCTGCCAAGTCCAGCTTCGCGGACACGTGGGCCAGCCATGGAACGCCTGTTAGGTAGACGAACAGCACACCGAAAACCAAAACCGCCAGCAGCAGGAGTACAAGTTTCGTAGGGCTGAGCTTGGTTCGGGCGGCGAACAGCCGGTCACTTGCCCAACCGATGAGCAGGGCGGAGAAGGGGAACATCCAAATATAGCCGCCCGTAGGGCCGAAAATTTGGGCGAATCCGCCGGGACCGTTCATCAGCGGAAGACCGACAGCCGTAAGGATGACGACGATAAATATGCTCCAAAATCCGTAGGCAGCGCCGAGCAGTCCTCCTGCCAGCATCACGACGAAGGTTTGCAGGCTGAACGGGACGGTAAATCCGAGATTCAGCTTCATGAAGCTCCCCGCGATGAACAAGGCGCCGAACAGCGCGACAAAAACGATTCCCCGGATCCATTGGCTGGTTTTCACAGCAGATGACTGTGAGGATCGGGATGAGACACGGGATGGCGTGGACATTGTCAAAACTCCCTCCAAATGTTAACCTGTTTATCGAGTCTTGGTTAACAATTCGGATTGTAGCATGAGAAAGTCATGAATGGGAAGAGGGAATTTTCGATGGCCGCAAAAGTTGGCACGCCGGATGTTCCGCTAACATTGGACGGAGTGTCGGTGTTCGTGACGAATGAATCCGGCGATCCCGTGCCGCTGCTGGAGGACATCCGCTTGTCATTGCATCATGGGGAATGGCTGAATCTTGTCGGTATAAACGGGAGCGGTAAATCCACACTTGCACGGCTGCTTGCGGGCTTGCATGTAGAAGGAAAGACCGGGAATGTGGATCGGGGCTATGCCGGAGAATCGGCATCTCCGATCGTACTTCA
>JAQBPQ010000142.1 GCA_028287445.1 Cohnella sp. | reverse complement strand
CGATGTTTTTCATGAAGTCTCTCCTAAACTCAAATTACACGCACACCTGTCATACCGGCCTTTTCTTCCATCCAACTAGCAGTACCGCCCCGAAGAGAATCAGCACCACGGCGAGGATCGGTTGATTGGAGAAACTACTCAAGAGCGCTCCAATGGAGAAAACCGTAAAGAAGATTAGTGACAAAACGGTCAAAATGGAGATTGGAATCAAAAGATACTTGTTCCGGCCGCCGAAGAAATAGAATTCAAACAGCCCGATAGCCACTGCGAAAATGAATCCCGGCCACATGTAGCCCCAACTGTCGAAAAGCATGGAAATTTGGCATACGACCCCCGCGGTGACCAGAATGCCTCCCGGGATCAGCAGCCCCGTACCTTTGCGGCCTGTCATGGAAAAATACATCCAGTGAAAGAACAGTCCCAGCGGAATGACGAACATGCTCGGCCACAGCAAGCCGATGATATGGCCCGTTCCGAAGTCGAAGCCTTGATTGAAAAACAGGAACGCCCCGAACATAACCAGAAGAATCCCCATAAACGCGCGACTATTCAATTTTGCCACCCTCTCATTTACGACCGTTAAGATTTGTTGATTGTAGTTTAATCTACGAAGGTGCCGTCTGTCTTCCATCCCGGGGTCAAGCGAAAAACTGGACCAAAGTCTGGTTTTGTCATCCAAGGCGATTCCGGATTCTTCCAATGAAAGGTTACCAGGAAAACGGAAAGTCAATTCTGGGAGGATAG
The DNA here is from genome assembly GCA_028287445.1 of Cohnella sp. Taxonomy (GTDB): domain Bacteria; phylum Bacillota; class Bacilli; order Paenibacillales; family Paenibacillaceae; genus Cohnella. The sequence continues at coordinate 22,322 of JAQBPQ010000142.1, read as the reverse complement.
AAAAAGAGAGTGACAAATTTGTACGTACAACTATACAATTAAATTACAGCATACAGCCCGGCTTTGTAGAATGTCATCAGGCTTCGTTTAAGCTAATTGGACCCAACGGGACGTCACACTTTTTCGAAGAAACGGAGGAACAACGTATGTCTTTTAAAATCGCATTTATCGGCGCCGGCAGCATCGGATTTACCCGCGGACTGTTGAGGGATTTGCTCAGCGTGCCGGAGTTCCATGAGATCGAGGTCGCTTTTACGGACATTAATGCGCACAACCTGGAGATGGTGACTGAGCTGTGCCGCCGGGATATCCGCGAGAACGGCCTTTCGGTGACCCTCACGGCCACGACCGACCGAAAGGAAGCTCTCCGCGGCGCCAAATACGTCATTTGCACGATTCGTGTGGGTGGTCTCGAAGCGTTCGCCACCGATGTCGACATTCCGCTGAAATATGGGGTTGACCAATGCGTAGGAGATACCTTGTGCGCAGGCGGGATCATGTACGGACAACGAGGAATCGCAGCGATGTTGGACATTTGCAAAGATATCCGGGAAGTCGCCCGGCAAGACGTGCTGCTGCTGAACTACGCCAATCCGATGGCGATGCTCACCTGGGCATGCAACAAGTACGGCGGCGTCCGCACGGTCGGCCTGTGTCATGGCGTGCAAGGAGGTCATGGGCAGATTGCCGAAGCGTTCGGTTTGAAGCAGGAAGAGGTCGATATCATCTGCGCGGGCATCAACCATCAAACCTGGTACATTCAAATTCGTCACCATGGGGAAGATCTGACCGGCAAACTGCTGGAAGCGTTCGAGCGGCATCCGGAATTCAACCGCACGGAAAAGGTGCGGATCGACATGCTCCGGCGGTTCGGATACTACAGCACCGAATCGAACGGGCATCTGAGCGAATACGTGCCGTGGTATCGCAAGCGGCCGGATGATATCGCCCATTGGATCGATCTGAGCAGCTGGATCCACGGCGAAACCGGCGGATATCTTCGCGTCTGCACGGAGGGACGCAATTGGTTCGAAACCGAATTTCCGAACTGGATGAATGAGCCGGCTTTGCCGTATCAAACGAACGAGCGAAGCCATGAACACGGTTCGTACATCATCGAAGGTTTGGAAACCGGACGGGTGTATCGCGGGCATTTTAACGTCGTCAATCGGGGAGTCATCTCGAATTTACCGGACGATGCCGTCATTGAGGCCCCGGGATACGTGGATCGCAACGGCATCTCGATACCGCAAGTAGGCGAACTTCCGCTTGGTCCCGCGGCCGTGTGCAACGTCAGCATTTCGGTGCAGCGGCTCGCCGTGGAAGCGGCCGTTCATGGGGATGACCGGTTGCTTCGCCAAGCTTTCCTGATGGATCCGCTGGTCGGCGCCGTGTGCGATCCCAGGGAAATCTGGCAAATGGTCGACGAAATGCTGGTTGCCCAGGAGCCATGGCTGCCGCAGTACGGCAATGCGATCGCTGCTGCCAGGAAGCGGCTGGCGGAAAGCCCGCTCCTTCCGACTCGCGAAGGGTACCGGGGAGCCGCCCGGTTGAAGGTCAAGACGGTCGATGAGATAAGGGAGGAGAAGCAGCGTGCCTAGTGAACGACTCATCTTACCGATGAACAAAAGCGGCAATTCGATACGGAAGGATATTTGATCGTTCAACAAACCTCCGATACGCCAATCGGAGGTTTTTTTCTATAAATGAAGTTTGCGGTATTCCGACGGGGTTACGCCTTCTTGCAGTTTGAACCTCTTAATGAAATAGCTGACGCTTGGATAACCGCAGGCCGCCGCCAATTGATGGATCGGCTTATCCCGGTCGTCAAGCAGCAGTTGCTTGGCATGGTGAATCCGGCAAAGTGTCACGAAATCCATCGGCGATAATTGAGTCGCTTTCCGGAACATCTTGCAAAAGTAATAGGAACTGATACCCGCCATTTCCGCCCACGATTCCAGCAAAAACGGCTCACAGGCTTTATGCTGCATTTCCGGAAGCAGATCGATGATGATTTGCAGCGTATCTTGGCTGGATCGGGAAAGGTGCGGGATAGCTTGCGCAAGAAATTCGGATAAAACGCCATAGGCCAGCGTCGAAATTACAGAAGGACGGAGAAGTTTATGGTTCTCAATTTCCCGGATTAACCGCTCAATGCTGTCTTCGAGCAAAATCTTCTGTCCGATCGACCACAACTGGGTTTGACGCAGTCCTTTTTCCGACATGAATTCGTCGAGCCGGTGGCCGTAAAAATGCATCCAATAGACATCCCACGGTTTTTCGGTGCTGGAACGGTATTTTTGAGGCTGCATCGGAAAAAAGAGAAACGCATCGCCTTGTTGAAGCAACCGCCATTTGCCGTTTTCCTCCACATAACCTTCCCCATCCGCGACCAAGTGAAGATTAAAGAACGGAAAAGAACCGGACAATCGCTCCGTATCGTGATCCGGCATTTCCTTGTATCGGCCCACGGACTCCGGAAAACAAAGGAACTGCTTCGAGTCCATCATGGGCAGTGAGAGATGGAGTTTCATAGGTTGTCCTCCAGAACAATATTGTTGCATTGGATTCAAAATAATTGCATATACACGTGAAAGTGCTAGAAATATAATAACAATATTCATATATCTAGTATAGGGGTGCTGAGGTGAAACGAAAGCTGCGCTGGGGAATATTGGGCTGTGCGGGCATCGCGGTCCGTGCCGTCATGCCGGGCATCCGGCAATCGGAAACCGGCGAGATCGCGGCTGTGGCCAGCCGGGAGTTGGAGAAGGCACAATCCGTTGCGGATCAATTCAACATTAGCAAAGCGTATGACAGCTATGAAGCGCTTCTGCAAGATCGGGACATTGATGCGGTATATATTCCGCTGCCGAATCATTTGCACCGGGAGTGGACGATACGGGCCGCGGAAGCGGGCAAACACATACTGTGCGAGAAGCCGCTTGCGCTAACCGCCGCGGAAGCCGAAGAAATGGCCGAGGCGTGCGCCAAAGCGGGTGTCCGATTGGCGGAAGCGTTTATGTATCGTCATCATCCCCGTATGGATCGCATGATGGAAATCGTCCGTTCCAGGGAAATCGGAGAAATCCGCGCCATTCGCGGAGCATTTACGTTCAACAACGCCGGAGACAGGAAGAACATTCGTTACCGCAACGAATGGGGCGGCGGCTCGCTCTACGACGTCGGTTGTTATCCGCTAAGCGCGGCAAGGCTTATCCTGGGTACGGAGCCGGAAGCGGTCACCGTTCATGCGTTGTTCTCTCCGGAGCACGACCACGTCGACATGATGGCGTCCGGCCTTGCCGAATTTCCCGGGGGCATCGGGCTGACGTTTGACTGCGGCATGTGGGCGGATTTTCGGCAGACTCTCGAGATTGTCGGGTCGGATGGCCGCATCGTCATTCCGCACGCCTTCCTGACGGGAGAGGATAACGCCGGGTTTACCGTGTCCGGTCGTGACGGGGAACGGTCGGAACAGGCTGAGGGACTCAATAGTTACCAATTGCAAATCGACGATTTTGCCCGTACGGTATGGGATCAACAACCGCAGCGATTTCCGCCGGACGACGCGATCCGGAACATGCGGCTGCTCGACGCCTGCCTTCGTTCCGCCAAAGAAAGAACAAGAGTGTCGATATCCCCAAGGAGTGACATAAGGTGAGGCAAGAACCCATGTTACGAATCTATTTCGAATAGGAGTGACTGAAAAATGCGATATATTTCCATTCCGGGTTTGGAAACACCCATATCCCAGCTAGTGATGGGATCGATGATGTTGAGTGAAGAGCGGATGGAGGATGCGGAACGGCTGCTTGACGCGTACATGGCCATTGGCGGCAATACGATCGACACGGCTCCCGTATACGGCCCCAGCGGGATGGGGGCTATCGGCCGTTGGATGCGGGCAAGACTGAACCGCTCCGACGTTACGATCATCGGCAAGGGCGCTCATCCCGACCAGAACGGACCGCGTATGACCAAACAAGCGATGGAGCAGGATTTGTTGCATTCGATGGGAACGATGAGAATCGATTGCCTCGATATTTTCATGCTGCATCGTGACGATCCGGAGACGGCGGTCGGATATATTCTCGAGTCTTTGCAGGAGCAACTGGAAGCCAAACGCTGCCGCGCTTTGGGCGTCTCCAACTGGACGACGGCGAGAATGGCAGAGGCGAACGAATACGCCGCGTCGCACGGACTGACCGGTTTCAGCTGCAACAGTCCGAATCTGAGTTTGGCCAAACCGAATGTACCGCGATGGGCCGGATGCGTGTCCGCTGATGCGGCCTATGCCGCTTGGCACGAAAGCACGCAAATGCCCCTGTTGTCCTGGTCGTCGCAGGCGGGTGGTTTCTTTACGGGCAGATTCTCCCCGGATAAGCGCGACGATCCGGAAGCCGTCCGTGTTTATTATAACGAGGCGAACTGGGAACGTTATCGCCGGGCGAAGCTGCTGGCCGAGCGGAAAGGCTGCGACGCCAATCAAGTGGCTATGGCGTTTGTTCTTCAGCAGCGCTTTCCCACTTGCGCCATCATGGGGCCGAACAACGTTTCCGAGCTGCAATCCAGTGCGAGAGCGCTGGAAGTCAACTTGTCGCCGGAGGAGGCTCGCTGGCTGGATCTTGAGGTGGAATGAAATCGAGGAAATCCGGGGAGGTCATGAGGCATGCAGGTGCAGGTGGGCGATCGAAAGCTGGAAATGGGCGGAAAATATTTGACGGAACTGCGAGATTCGAACGACATTTTAGAGGATTCCGGGAAACTTCGTGAACGGATGGCGGAAGACGGGTATTTACTCATCCGGGGTTTGCACGATCGGGAACAAGTGCTGAAGGCAAGGAATGAATATTTGCTTCAGCTTGAGGCCATCGGACGACTGGCGCCGGACACCGCTGCGGAAGAAGGCCTCATCGGTCCGGATAATCAAGGCGCGGGTACGCAGGGGTTGAACCTCGAACGCCCGGAACTGCTCAAACTTCTGAATTCGCAGAGGGTGATGAGCTTTTTCGACGCATTTTTGGGCGGTCCGTCTCTGACTTACGATTACAAATGGTTGAGGGCGGTACCGAAAGGCGAGTTCACCGGCGCTCATTACGATATCGTGTACATGGGGCGCGGCACGCACAACCTGTACACGCTTTGGACGCCGCTGGGCGACATCTCTTGCGAGATGGGTGGACTATCGATCTGCCTCGGTTCACAAAACTTTGAGCGAATCAAACAAACGTACGGACAAATGGATGTCGATCGCGATAACGTTTCAGGCTGGTTCTCAAGCGATCCGGTGGAAATCGTGGACAAGTTCGGCGGAAAGTGGGCAACCACCGAATTTCAGGCGGGGGATGCTCTCATTTTCGGCATGTTTCTCATGCACGGCTCTCTTGCCAATACCACCGATCGGTACCGGCTCAGCGTGGACACCCGCTTTCAGCTGGCGAGCGAACCTGTCGACGAACGCTGGTACGGCCGAAATTTGGGCCATTACGCTTGGGGTCAAGGCCCCACTGTTTCCATGGAAGACGCACGCAAGCAGTGGGGAGTGTAAGGCCTTATGCAAACAAAATACAGATACGAAGAAATGCTGCCGGATGAATTTCTGCAAGCCATGGAGTCGATGCCGGTGGCCATCATTCCAACGGGCCTTCTCGAATGGCATGGCGACCATCTCCCGTTAGGGTTGGATGCTTTGAAAGCGCACGCCATTTGCCTGAGAATCGCCGCTAAATTGGGCGGCGGCATCGTTCTTCCACCCAATTATTTCGGACGGCCCGGGTATTCCAGATATACCGGCACACTGACTTTCTCCGAGGCGTGCATGCACCTGCTGTTCACGGAGTTGTTCGAACAGCTTCAGAAGGTGGGGGCCAAAGTCATTGCGCTGATTACCGGACACTACGGCCCTTGTCAAGTAGAGATGATCAAGAGAGCGGCGCACATATATATGAAAGAGCACAGCGGCGTCGCGATCATCGCCCAACCGGAGTATGAAGGCGTGTTGATAGACGGGGAAAGTCCGCAGGATCACGCGGGCAAATATGAAACATCGATGTTCTGGTATCTGTATCCCGAGCTGACCCGGATGGACCGGTTCCAAATGGAAACGTCGAAGAAAATGCTGTATCCTTCCGCTCCCCACGATTACTACAAAGAGGAAGAGGAATGGATATGGAGCGAAGATTTAAGATCGGCCGCTTCGCCGGAGCTCGGCCAAAAATGCGTGGAACAAATGACGGATCATCTGGCGGCGTCGATTCGGCTTGCACTGCACGAAGTTAAATCCTGAACCGACAACCGTACTGTCGCTAGGAGGTGCGGAAGAACCATTGTTCAACAAACAGCCCATACGGAGACAAATGTTGTTCATCGCTTTCCTGACGATTGTCGCCGTGATTGGACTTCAACTTTTCAACTACAATCAGACGGCTAGGCTGGTCACGAACAAAAACGAAGCGAACACTACCGACATCTTTCTTCAAATCAAACAGACCATCGGCTCCAACTATGACGTGGTCAAATCGCTCGCTTACAATATCGGCTACAACAAAACGGTTCAGGATCTGCTGCTGGCGGACCCGGAAATTCTGCCGAACCAAATGATGCAGAGCTACCAGCAGATCAGCAATTTGTTGTTTAATCTGTCCACACTGAATTCGGGAATTTTGGATCTCGTGATCATGGGCGGGAATGGGGCCAGGCTGTCGCTCAATTCCGGTGTGAGCGATATCGAATCGTTCGGTGCGACGGTTCCGCAAAACAAGCAGCCCCTATTTTCGGGCTTGAAGAAATGCTTTGCGGGCGGGCCCAGCCTAAAAAGCTGCCTGGCGGTAGGCACGACAGTATACTCTAACGTTCCTTACAATCACTACACGGAGAAAATCGGCACGATCTACATTTTGATCGATCCGGCTATGCTGGTCGGAGGCGAGTTGGAAACGAAGCAGGAAGGGACCACCGTTTTCTTGTTGGACCGCAGCAGCCAAGTTTTCGTCAGCACGGATCCGGCGATGCTTGGACACCCCTTTGACATTCGGAGCTTTCAACGGAAGAAAACCGGTTTCTCGCAGGTGAACGGAAAGCTTACGCACATCCAGGTAGACGATCTTCCCCAAATGAACGGTCATATCGTGCGGTTGATTCCCGATCATGTTTTTTATCAAGATGTTCGATTGCTCAGGAGATGGTCCATTATGGCCATCGCTGCCGGTTTGGCTCTTCTGTCGATCCCTTTTTTTCTGATCGTGAATAACGTGATTTCTCCTTTGCGCGCCCTCTATATGAAGATGAGAATCAAAAACCCGGACGACTTAAACAAAGCGATCAAGCTGCGGGGTTCGACCGAAGCGGAAGCGATTGCCAGACAGTTCAATCAAATGATGCAGCGGATCATGGAATTGACGAACGAGCTCGTAGACTCAAAGGGACAACTGCTCAACTCGCAAATCGAAACGAAACGGGCGGAATATGCCTTCCTCAAAAGTCAGGTCAATCCCCATTTTTTGTACAATACGTTGGATGCCATCCGGGGAATCGCTTTGGCCAGGAAGGTGCCGGAAATCAATGAAGTGACCAAGGCGCTTTCCCGAATTTTTCGATACAGCGTCAAAGGCAACGACTTTGTCACGCTGGAGGAAGAGCTGAGCATCGTAACGGCATACATGCAAATTCAATCGTTGCGGTTTGCGGGCCGTTTCGAGTTTGAAGCGGAGGTGGCCGATCGCCATCTTGCCTGCCGGTTGCCCAAAATGATCTTGCAGCCGATGATCGAGAACGCCGTTTACCACGGATTAGAGCCGTGCTCGCACAAGAGCAGGCTCAAGGTCACGACATGGGAAAACACCGGGGATTTATGGATCCGGATTTCCGATAATGGGGTCGGCGTGACAGAGGACAAACTTCGGTCTTTGGAGCGGCGTTTGAATTCTCAACAAACGGGAGAATACGGGGACGGCGAAGCGGGAATCGGGATCCTCAACGTTCATAATCGGCTCAGATTCATATATGGCAGAGAATATGGCGTTGAGATTCGGAGCGCGGCGGGGCAGGGGACGGAAGTCGTGTTGAAACTGCCCATGGAATTCGGAGGGAACTTTGATGTATAAAGCGATCGTCATCGACGACGAGCCATGGGTCATCCAAACGCTGGTGGATTCGGTAAGGTGGTCCGATTGCGGTTTCGAAATCGTGGGCACGTCATCCGAAAGCAGGAAAGGCCTTGCAATGATCCGTTCCCAACGCCCCGATCTGGTGTTTATCGACATCCGAATGCCGGAGATGAACGGTTTGGAATGCATGAAACAGGCAAAGGCGATGAACCTCCATACCTTGTTTGTGGTGGTCAGCGGCTTTGCGGAATTCTCTTACGCCCAGAAATGCATGCAGCTCGGCGCCGTCGGCTACTGCTTAAAGCCGATTGACGAAGATGAGATCGAGCTTCTTCTGAAAAAAGTGAAAGAAGATTTGGATCTGAAGCAGTCCAAGGAATCTCCCTCTTTAATCGAACGGATCATGGAAGATTTGCCCAATACGAATCTCCAGATCGAACCATTGTTGGCCGGCAAAGGGATGTCCTTTCATCAGGAACGGCCGCTTCGGGCGGTATGTTGTCTGAATGCCGGGGAACCGCTTGATCTTCACGGATTGCGTGCGGTCACTTTATATCATGGATATCGCAAAACGATATGGCTGATCCAGGAGGAATCGCCCGGTTATTTGCTATCCCATTTTAACGCCAAACGTGATCAGTCGTTCGCGGGGATTGGAATAAGTTCTCCCGTATACCGGTTTGAACAGCTGAAAACCGCGGTCGAGGAGGCGGAATTGGCGGCGCATCAATACTTTTTGACAGGAAGATCCAGCGTCTGCCAAGCGTCCGAAGAAAACGAGGCCGATTATTCGGAATTTCGGGACATTTATCCGGCGCTTCACAGGCGCGACATGACCGAATTGGAGACGCTGTTTAACCGCTATACGGAATTGCTGATGAGCGGGCGTTATCGGTTGAAGCACGCGCTTCTGCTCTACCATACCGTGATGACGACCATCGTACATTCCGACGCTGCCGAGGACTCGCCAGAGCCTTATTTGATCCATGACTACGAGCTGCTAATCGAACGATACCAAACCGTCGAAGAGATGGTCAAAGATTTGAAACGGATGACCATCGCGTATTTGGGGAACCTGTTTTCCGAAGTTTCCGCCAACATACGCAGCGATTCTTTTAAGGCGGTCCTGAACTACATACATGAACATTACCATGAGGAAATCACGCTGCACAAATTAAGCGAGATCTTTTATATCAATCCGAATTATATCAGTCAATTGTTCATCAAACACCTGGGGAAGCCTTTCACCGCTTATTTGGCGGAGTATCGGGTTCGCAACGCGTGCCGCAAGTTAAGGTCGGGAAACAAGTCGATACAGGAAATCGCGGCGGACGTCGGCATTCCGGATCCGTATTATTTCAGCAAAATTTTCCGTAAAATAACCGGCGTACCGCCACGGGAATATCGGAAAGCGGAGATGCCGCAAGCATCGAACGACCGGATTGCCGACAGCGATTGACGGTCTCTTGACGGGTTGGTTTGAAAGCGCTTACGAATATGTACATATAAAATACTCAGGTCATTTTGTAGAATGATTCGTTTTTTACCGCTTATTTTTAATCTTTTTTCAAGAAAGAGAAATTGAACAAAAAGTGATGCGCTGCGAACATCCGGATTTATTCGGACACAACATATAATCTTCCTAGCCGCGTGCCACATCATAGAAAGCAGGGGTGCCCGTGATCCGTCGGATCGTCAGCAACAAAATCTATTATCTGCTCTTGCTGCCGGCAGTTGTCTATTACGTTATCTTTGCCTACATCCCGATGTACGGTGTCGTATTGGCATTCAAGAAATTCATGTTTAACAAGGGTATATTGGGGAGTCCCTGGGTCGGATTGGAGCATTTCCACACGCTGATGAGCTACGCCGACTTCTGGGATTCTTTTCGTAATACCGTCATTATCAGCTTCGGGCGGCTGCTGTTTCAGTTTCCGGTGGCGATTATCGTGGCCCTGCTCTTGAACGAAGTTCGCAAACGCGGATGGAAAAGCTTCTTTCAGACCGTATTTACGTTCCCGCATTTTATTTCATGGGTCGTGCTCAGCGGGGTTCTCCTCAATATTTTGGGGGACAGCGGTATTTTCAACCAAGTGTTGGTTCAGCTCGGAATGGATAAAGTCGCGTTTCTCATCAACGCCTCCACGTTCAGGTGGCTCCTGTTCGCTACGGATAATTGGAAGGAAGCCGGCTGGGGAGCGATCATTTATTTGGCCGCGATTGCCGGAATTAACCCGGAACAGTATGAAGCGGCTTACGTTGACGGGGCGAACCGCTGGCAGCAGCTTTGGTCCATTACGCTCCCGAGTATCTTCAGCACCATTTCGATCATGCTGATTCTTGCGGTCGGGGGAATCATGAACGGCGGGTTCGATCAAATCTTTAACTTGTATAGCGCATCCGTATACCAAGTGGCGGAGATCATCGACACGCTCGTGTACCGATTAGGCTTCCAAGTCGGATCCAATTACGGCTTGGTTACCGCCATCGGGCTGTTTAAATCCGTCATCGGGCTGATCATGCTGGCCGGCGCCAACTATGCAGTGAAGAAAATGGGACAGGAAGGACTGGTCTAAATGGCGGAAGACAACTCCGTTTTGGATTCGCTTTCCGACAACCGCGCGGCATCCAGGGGCGGGAGCAGAATCGCAGACGGGATCATTTACCTGATTCTGTCTCTGGTCGCCCTGGCCGTGCTGTTCCCGTTCTATAACGTACTGATCATGTCTTTCGGCACCCCGGGCGGGGTCATCCTTCCAACGAAGTTCGATATATCCTCTTACCATCTTATCTTTCAGCTCGGAGGCGTCGTCAAGTCGTTTTTCATCTCGCTTTTGTCAACGATTGCGGGGACCTGTCTCAGCATGTTTATCACGACCTGTGCAGCTTACGCGTTGTCCAAAAAATACCCGGGCCGCAACGTCCTGATGGGCTTGATCGTTTTTACGATGTTTTTTGGAGGCGGTCTCATCCCTTATTATCTGCTCGTCAAAAACCTTCACTTGATCAACAGCTACTGGGTGTTGGTTCTTCCTACCCTGATGAATGCCTTTTATATGATTATCATGCTGTCGTTTTTCCGGGGATATCCGATAAGCTTGGAGGAGTCGGCCAAAATCGACGGAGCCAGTGAGTTTACCATCTTGACTCGTATCGTAGTTCCGACTTCCACTCCCGTCATCGCCGCCCTTTCGCTCTTTTACGCGGTGGACAAATGGAATGATTGGTGGAGCCCGCTGCTTTTCATGACCGACGTCAATAAATATCCGCTGCAGCTGTTGACCCGCAATTTGATCGTTAATTTTGAAGCCATTTTGAATCAGACGGCCGGAGCGGCAGGGGCCGCCAGCGTGCTCATGGACAAAATCGGGGTATTGCCGGACAACCTGAAGATGGCCGTTCTCATTTTCAATATCATCCCGATCATGCTCGTGTATCCGTTTCTGCAAAAGTACTTTTCGAAAGGGGTGATGATCGGCTCTGTAAAAGGCTGAAGCTTAACTGGGGTCATCTAACTCAAGAGGAGTGAGCGTAAGTGGCGAAAAAAAGAAAGATGGTTAAGATGGGGATCGCGGCTTTCTTGCTGGTGAGTGTCATTTCAGGATGCAGCAGCGGAAAGAATAGCGATACGAAGCAACAGCCGACGACAAGCGCCGGTGCAAGCAGCTCCACGGTCAGCAGTGCCACCGCAAGCAGCTCGGAAGTCAATCCCTACGCTGAGCATATCGATCTCTCGCTCGGGTTTCCGGACATCCAGAACAACTTTTCCGATCCGAACGATGCGATGCTGAAGTTTCTCCAGGATAAATTCAACATCACCATTAAACCGGTTAACTTCACCTGGTCGGATTATGGCGAGAAGGGCAAACTGTGGGCCGCGTCCGGCCAATTGCCCGACTTCATGTTCAGCAGCGACATGGACACGGATTTGGCGAACAAATGGGCGGAGCAAGGCATTACCCGGTATATGCCCAAAGATATGAGCAAATATCCGAACATCGAAAAGCTGATGAGCATGCCCGACGTGCAAGGATATTTCACCGACAGCGGCATCAGTTTCCTGCCTCGGCCGCTCGCCACGCGAGCCGAAATTCCGAATGACCGTTCTCTATTCGTCCGGAAGGATTGGATGCAGAAGCTGGGTTATACCTCGGATCCGGATACCTATGACAAACTGAAGACGATGGTAGCGGACTTCGTGAAGAAAAATCCGGACGGCCGCAAGGATGTCGCGGGGATCGCCCTCAATTACGCATGGATAGGCAACCTGTTCCAAAATGCCGCTCCCATGTACGGCTGGTATGTGAAGTCGAACGGCAAATGGATGCCTTCCGCCATGGCCCCGGACATGATTAATTTTGTGAAATTGATGCGGGATTTTTATCAATCCGGACTCATCGACAAAGACTTTGCGGTTCCGAATCAAGACGCAGACGGCAAATTCGCCCAAGGCAAGGCGGGGGTGCTGCTTTCACAAGCGAAGAACATGAATCAGCTCGAAGACAAGTGGAAGCAGTATAATCCGAACGTGAAATTCGCGGATGCCGTCGGTATTATAAAACCGGTGCCTGCCGCGGATGGCAGTCAGTATCTCTTTTCTTACTATAGCTTCTGGTCCGGCACGGTCATCAAGGCGGACGTCGACGATAAAAAAATGGACCGGATCTTGAGCTTGTACGATTACCTGTTGTCCCCGGAAGGCAGAAAGCTATCGATGTACGGCTTCGAAGGCACCGATTGGAAAATGGACGGAGACCAACTGGTCATTACCCGTGCAAAGGACGCGACAGGCAATATTCCCGCTCTAGGCAAAAAATATCCTTCGGCGGATCTTTTTGCGAGTTTGGCCGCGTGGGTCGGATATGAGGGCAACATTTACGGCAACAAGGACCACCCTGGCGTGTCGGATTATGCCTTCGACACCCGAACGAAATATGAGCAGGACATGCTGGCCACCGGCAAGACTCTCGGTTTGAATTGGAAGGTTAACGCCTTCGTATCTACCGTACCGAGAACCGTGGCTAAGGTCGACGTCAACGCGGAGCTGACCAAAATCATGACATCGAGAGACAACGATGTCGAGAAACAATGGAACGCCGTCGTCAAGAAGATTGAACAGAACGAGAAGGAAGTCATGGATCAAGTGAACACCAAATTCAAGGACGAGAATTAATACAGGATCCCTGAAGGGAAGCCCGGGCCACCCCTGGCTTCCTTTCTTTATAAAGGAGAGGTGAGTGTCGATGAAATTTGGAGCTTGGTTTCATCCTCAGGACGACCTATCGTTGGAAGATCAGTTTCGAACCGCGCATGCTTGCGGGATCCGGTCAGTTCGCTCTTATTCGATCGATTACTCGGAGAGAGCCGCCCGGGTGATCTCCGAATTGGGGATGAACCTTTATGCCGGTATGCATGTGGACGCCGAGGAACTGATCCGTGATTGGCGTTCGCAGGTGCGGCTGGACGAATTGGAGCGAATTCACCGGCTCGGTGTGGAGCTCGATGCCATCTGCGTGGGCAACGAATTAAGGCAATATGGGGATGATCCGGAGCGCAAGCGGTTTTCGGCGCGTGTCGCCTACGGACTAGCCAATGTTCTCCGGACATATCGGGGATGGTTGGATGAACGGGGGTTGAAAACACCGCTGACCTATGCGATGGAAGGCATCGTATTCGATCGAAACGGAACGTTTCTCGAGCATGTGTGGCCGGTGGTAGACGCGTGCGATATCGTATCTATCAATCTGTATCCGATGGGAGCAAGCGCTTGGCATGCGCCTGATCAATTTGAGGAAAGCCGCCTGTTTCTTCAGGATGCCAGACCAAGGAGAAATCGAATGCTCGCGTATGAAGTGCAGCTTCGGGCTGTCTTGGAGTCGCTGGAGGATCTCGGAAAAAAGGTGGTGCTGAGCGAAACGGGATTTCCTTCGGCACAACGCGTAGACACCGATGAGAGGGGCCTTCTTCGGCCGATCACCGATTCGCCGGGCTACGAGAGGGCCATGGAAGAGATGCTGGGGATTATCGATCGGGCCAACACCGATTACGGGTCGATTATCCGAACGGTATATTTCTATGAATGGAGGGATAATCCGTACCATTCCAAAATCACCAACGAAGAACACAGCCCGATTCATTGCGCCTTCGGTTTATGCGACCGGTCCGGGAAGCCGAAGTTTGACATAGCCGGTTTGTTGGCCAAATTCCGGGGATAAGGTTTAAAAAAGCCAGTACCTTTTTGTTGGGTACTGGCTTTTTGATTGCAGCGTTCAGATATTGGTAAGTCTTGTTTATATTCACCTTGGTCAGGTCCGGTTATGCATCACAATGCCAATTATGGGAAAGGATAGCGAAAACGAAGTAACAGATTAAGAGGTGCAACATGTTTTCGTTTGCGATCCGGATCAACGACCGGGAGTTTTCTTCTCAGCCCAAACAAAGCATTTTACAAGTGGCAAAGACTAACGGGTACTACATACCTCACGTTTGCTACCACGAGCAAATGGGCGCCATCCAATCATGCGATACCTGTATGGTGGAAGTGAACGGCGAGCTCAAACGTGCCTGCGCGACCGAAACTGAGCCGGACATGAAAGTGGACAGCATGACGCCAAGGGCCAAGGATGCCCAGTTGGAAGCCATGCAAAGACTTTTGCAAAATCACGAGCTTTATTGCACCGTTTGCGATAACAACAACGGCAATTGCACGCTCCACAATACCGCGGAGTTTCTTCAAGTTGAGCATCAAAAGTATAAGTTCGAACCAAAGCCGTATCCTCCGGACAATTCGAATCCATTTTACCGTTATGAGCCGGACCAGTGCATTCTGTGCGGACGATGCGTGGAAGCGTGCCAGGACGTTCAGGTCAACGAAACGCTGACCATCGATTGGAGCATGGAGCGTCCAAGGGTATTGTGGGATAACGGACTCCCGATCGATGAATCCTCGTGCGTCTCATGCGGACACTGCGTGAATGTATGTCCGTGCAACGCTTTAATGGAAAAATCAATGCTCGGCGAGGCCGGTTACTTGACGGGTATCCCCAACGAGGTTTTGTTGCCGATGATCGATCTGACGAAAGAAGTGGAACCGGGTTATCAGGAAATTTTCGCGATCTCTGAAGTCGAAGCCGCCATGCGAAAATCTCGGATCAAAAGGACGAAGACCGTTTGTACTTACTGCGGCGTAGGATGCAGCTTCGAGGTATGGACGAAGGACCGGGACATTCTCCGCATTCAACCGCAAGTGGAAGCGCCGGTTAACGGAATTTCGACATGCGTGAAGGGGAAGTTTGGCTGGGATTTCGTGAACAGCGAGCAGCGTTTGACGAAACCGCTCATCCGGCAAGGCGATACCTTCGTGGAAGCGACTTGGGACGAAGCGCTGGAGCTGGTGGCCGACAAACTGGGCGGTATCAAGAAAAAACACGGTCCCGAATCGATCGGATATATCGCTTCCTCCAAGTGCAGCAACGAAGAAAATTTTATCTTCCAGAAATTCGCCCGTGCGGTGATGGGAAGCAACAACGTGGACAACTGTTCTCGTTATTGCCAATCTCCCGCTACGGCAGGGCTCATGCGCACTGTGGGCATCGGCGGCGACGCGGGTTCGATTTACGACATCGCGGCGGCAGACTTGACGATGGTCATTGGCGCCAACCCGGCAGAGTCTCATCCGGTATTGGCCACGCGTGTCAAACGTGCGCATAAGCTGTTCGGACAAAAGTTGATCGTGGTGGATCTGCGCCAACACGAGATGGCTGTGCGGGCCGACGTTTTCTTGCGTCCGAAGCCAAGCACCGATTTGATCTGGTTGTCGGCGGTAACCAAATACATTGTCGATCAAGGCTGGCAAGATCAGGCGTTCCTGGAGAACCGCGTGAACGGGATTCAGGAGTACATCGCCAGCTTGGACAGGTACACGCTCGAATACGCGGAAAAGATGACCGGACTGGGGCAGCAAGATCTGATCAACATGGCCGCGATGATTCATGAGGCCAAGTCGGTGTGCATTTTGTGGGCAATGGGCATCACGCAGCATCTGGGAGGTACCGACACCAGTACGGCGATCTCCAACTTGCTGTTGATCACGGGCAACTACGGACGTCCCGGCACCGGCGCGTATCCGCTGCGGGGACACAACAACGTGCAGGGGGCTTGCGATTTCGGCACAATGCCCGCTTGGTTTCCGGGTTACGAAGCGGTGCAGGACGAGAGCGTGCGGGCACGCTATGAAAAAGCTTGGGGCGTAGAACTGCCCGGAAAACCGGGGTTGAACAACCATCAAATGGTGGAAGCCATTGACGATGGCAAGCTCAAAGCGATGTACTTGTTCGGCGAGGACATGGCCATCGTGGATTCGAACATTAATCATGTACACGCCGCATTCGAGAAACTCGATTTCTTCGTCGTGCAGGATATTTTCTTCTCGAAAACCGCGCAGTACGCCGATGTGGTGCTGCCTGCGGCGCCGAGCCTGGAGAAAGACGGCACGTTCACCAACACCGAACGCAGAATTCAGCGCTTCTACAAAGTGTTCGAGCCCTTGGGCGATTCCAAACCGGATTGGCAGATCATTCAGGAAGTGGCGAATCGTCTCGGCGCGGACTGGAACTATACGCATCCGAGCGAACTAATGGCTGAAGCGGCCAGTCTTGCTCCGATCTTCGCCGGCGTAAGCTATGAACGGCTGGAAGGCTGGAACAGTCTGCTGTGGCCGGTTGCTCCGGATGGCCAAGATACGCCGCTGCTGTTCACCGAGCGGTTCGGCTTTCCGGACGGTAAGGCGAAATTGGTCCCGGTCGAATGGACGCCTCCATTCGAAGCCGGCGAACAATATGATTTGCATCTGAATAACGGGCGTTTGCTCGAACACTTCCACGAAGGCAACATGACCTACAAGTCCAAAGGCATCTCGAAAAAGGTGCCGAGAGAGTGGCTTGAAGTTTCCCCGGAATTGGCGCAAGCACGTGCTATCGAGAGCGGCGCATTGGTTCGCCTGACGTCGCCTTACGGGCAGGTTAAGGTTCGGGTGGAAGTGACGGAGCGAGTCAAAGGCAACGAGCTTTATTTGACGATGAACACATCCGATGACGAAGCCGCGGTGAACTATCTGACAAGCAGCTACCATGACCGTATCACACACACGCCGAGCTATAAGGAAATGGGTGTGAATATGGAGGTGCTGGAAGCGACAGGGGAGCCACCGATACCTCGCAACAACCATCGTTTCGGGAACCGTGTGCCGCAGATCGGCGTAAGGGTCGAAGACAAGTGGAAACGATCCGACTATATCCCGATTCCGGAACTCATCGACGGGGGGAACCACAGTGGCCAAATCGATCACCAACATTGAGAAGCGGCTGCCGAATCAGGAGGAGGAAGACGCCAAGGCCGTCCAGCAATTATTGAAAGCCGTCGGCAATCAGCGGCAAGCGCTTCTCGGTTTGCTGGACGTGGTGGAGGAACTGCAGAAGCTGGGCGTTATCGACATGATGCGCGGCATGCTCAAAAACAGCAAGGACATCGGAGAAATCGCGATTGAGCAAGTGAACAAACCGGGCGCGCACCGGATCATCAAAAACGGCATGGCCGCCGTGCAATTTGTCTCCCAAGTCGATCCCTCCAAGCTTCAGACGCTTCTAAGCGGTTTGACGCAAGGAATGGATGCGGCGGTCGAGCAAGAGCCAGGTCGTAAACACGGCGGATTCTGGGGTGTGATCAAAACCGCCAGGGAGCCGGCCGTGATGTCATCCATTGCGATGATGATGAGGTTTTTGAAGGGCATGGGCAACGGGTTGAAACAGCCGACGCGCTGAAGAAACAGCGAGGGGGTGCCGACTTGACTACGAAAACAATCGTAATTCCGCAAATGAGGAATCAGCAAGACGCCGATAAAGTGAGCCGCGCCTTGCGTGAAGTGTGGGGGATCAAGAGCGCGGAAGTGAGTTGGGAACGCCAAGAGGCAACGGTCCATTTTGACGAATTGGCCGCTTCCTTCCATGATTTTCAGGAAGCTCTCCTCGAATCGGGTTTTGAAATTCGAACTTCCGAAGGACAACGGATCGAAATTATGCATGATTGGCGTCTGGACGAATAGTGGAGGGGATTCTAATGCCAACGACCTGTGAAGTGTGCGGTAGTGTGGACGAGTCTGCGATTGACGAACTTCTCCAAGTATGTCCCGACTGTATCAGCGATCGACGCCAGCCGGAAGAATCGGTCGCGGGGAGACCGGAAGATGCAGCCGATTAACCTGTATACCCATCCGGAGCGCATCGCGTTGCCGGCCGGAGTAGGGAGGAAACCATCGTGAATCCGGTTCAATGGAGCCGCGCCTTAACCGAAATGACGCTTGCCTTCCATATTATTTTCGCTACCATCGGGGTCGGAGTGCCGATCTTCATATCGCTGGCGGAGTGGATCGGCATCCGGAGCAAGGATGAGCATTATTTGCTGATGGCGAGAAGATGGACGCGGGGATTTGTGATTACCGTGGCCGTCGGGGTCGTGACCGGCACATGTATCGGGCTTCAGCTCAGCCTGTTGTGGCCGGAATTCATGCGGCTTGCCGGCAACGTGATCAGCTTGCCTCTGTTCCTTGAGACCTTCGCGTTTTTCTTCGAGGCGATTTTTCTCGGCATTTATATGTATACGTGGAACAGATTCTCCAATCCGTATCTGCACTGGCTGTTGACCATCCCCATCATCATCGGTTCGTCGGCTTCGGCGTTGTTTATCACGATGGTGAATGCGTTTATGAACACGCCGCAAGGTTTTACGCTGCGGGGCGGCGTGTTGACGGATCTCGACCCGGTAGCCGCGATGTTCAACCCGGCAACGCCGCCCAAAGTCGCCCATGTGCTGTCTTCCGCTTACCTCACCGCAGCTTTCCTGTTGGCCATGATTGCCGCCTTCTCCATGCTGCGCGGCAGGCGGAACGACTACAACCGGAAGTCCATCCGCCTGAACATGTGGGCGGGATTGGTGCTGGCTGCGGCAACGATCTGGATCGGGGATCTTTCCGCCGTTTTTCTTGCGGAGGTACAGCCCGAAAAGCTGGCTGCGGCCGAATGGCATTTCGAAACCGGTAAACGCGTTCCGCTGTTTGTCGGCGGACAATTGGACCCGCACACACACGAGATCACCGGGGCGATCAAAATCCCGATGATGCTCAGTTTGCTCGCGACCCATAACCCTAACGGCACGGTCGTCGGATTAAACGATTATCCCCAAGAGGACTGGCCGCCTCTGTATGTGCACTATCTCTTTGACGGCATGGTCGGACTCGGCTCTTATTTGCTGGCGGTTCCGGTGCTGTTTCTTCTATTAAGACGTCTGAAAAAATGGAATGCCTATAACCGGTGGATGCTGGCGGCCATCGTTGCCGGGGGACCGTTCTCGCTTCTGGCGATTGAGCTGGGGTGGTTTTACGCGGAAGTCGGAAGACAGCCTTGGATCTTGGTGAGGTACATGCGCGTGTCTGAAGCCGCGACCAAAAATCCGGATGTCGGCATCGCTTTCTGGATGTTTGCTGCTCTCTATTTACTGCTTGGCATTGTATGCGTGTACGTGCTTAGCCGATTGTTTCGCAACAAGCCGGCTGAGCTTGAGCTGGAGGAACGCAGAATTATTTTGTAGGAGGCTATGGGTATGCCGGTCGAGCAACTCGGTATCACCGTTTTGTGGATCTTTTTGTACGGTTACCTGATCGTAGCGTCGATTGATTTCGGGGCCGGTTTCTATGCCTATTTCGGCAGGGTGATTCACATTGAAACGGCAATCGCGCCGATTATCTCCCGCTATTTGTCGCCGGTTTGGGAAGTGACGAATGTGTTCCTCGTGTTCTTCTTTGTCGGCATTGTCGGCTTTTACCCGCAAACCGCCTATTATTTCGGTACCGCGCTGCTCATCCCGGGCAGCATCGCCCTTGTGCTGCTCTCCATCCGGGGCTCCTTCTATGCGTTCGCCAACTATGGCGCCGGTAAAAGCAATCTGTATTTGCTGGCTTACGGTGCGACCGGACTGCTGATCCCCGCCGCATTATCCACCGTGTTCACGATATCGGAAGGCGGGTTTCTTGCCGTTCGCGGCAATACGGTCAGCTTGTTGCTCAGCGAGCTTTTCTTCAGCACCTATTCGTGGGCAGTTGTATTGCTGGCCGTGTCGAGCGTTTTGTTTATTAGTTCGACCTTCCTCACGTATTACGCCGCACGGGCGGAAGACAGAACGGCATTGGGCTGGCTGCGTCTGTTTGCCTTGTGGGCGGGCGTTCCGACCATCATTTCCAGTCTATTCGTTTTTATCGCCTTGCGTAACCACAATCCTCATCACTTCGCACGCACTTTGGATGTTTGGTGGATGTTCGCGCTCTCGCTTCTGTGTTTCATCGCCGCGATCTCGATGATATTGCGCAAAGAAAACTACGGAATGGCTTTTATTATGGTCATGCTGCAATTTGCGTTCGCTTTTTTCGGATACGGCATTTCCCATCTGCCGTATTTGCTTTATCCTTACTTGACCCTGTCCAGCAGCGTTACCAATCTGGCGATGGGCAGGGCCCTCGTCGTATCCTTCGTGGCCGGCCTTATTTTGCTGGTCCCCGCTTTGATCCTGCTCTTGAGATTATTCTTGTTTAACGCCAAGTATGTGAAGGGGCAGACATGATGAATCGATTTGACTTGCAGGACCGCTGGCTGACGCGCCTCTGTTTCGTCATGGCCGTGCTGCTCTTTTTGTCGGTGCTGAGGTTTGTATTTTAAAAGTTCGGCTAGTAAGCTTGTGATTTAAATTGAGGGAACGCTTGTACGTATAAATCTTTAAAGTTACAATGAAAGTACAATTGAATCTTGGGTGGGCATGGTTTCCCTTTTTCTACCTTTATTATTGCACTTTTAACGTACATCACGAATAACTTCAAAAGAAAGTAAAAACCCACCCCAAGGTTACCGCCGAAGGTGGGTTTCATCCTTTTGTGAACTCAGAGGGAAATCCCATCCAAGCCAATTGTGCAAGGCCAAGTGTTCGCAGCACTTGATCTTTGTTAAATTAATAATAGCATAACGAGATCAGCCCAGCAATTACAACTCAAACGAATCAGGAAAATGTACATGTTAAAAAAAGTAAGGGCAATTTGACAGTTGTGCGCAGATCTCAGGGGCATCAGATAACACCGTATTCACCCAGCGGTCATTCGCCCCGGACCGAAGTGAAAAGAAATGTACACAGAGGGGTATCTCAGTGGCAAGAAGGTGATTTATCCGGACACATCCATTCCGAAATAAAATCAAAGGAGAACTCTGAAATGAAAATTGATCTTAACAATAAACAGTACAGAGATTTAATTGAATTACTATTTCTTGGGAATTGGCTGGCCAATGCTTCTCGGACAGGAGCTGAAGGTGATGAAAGATTGGAAAAGTATGAAGAAATTCGAGATTACATATTATCTCAAGCAAAACATTTTCAAGCTGATGACGTTGTGAAAGAAGAAGGTAATGATTTTTATACAACAATGGATTTCGAAGAATTATTAATGCCTATCGTTGAAGAATATGATGATTACACGTTTTGGGAACAGATTTCAATGAAACTAGCCAACAGGGATTTGTTAAGAGAAATCGGACCGGTAAGTCAAATGAAAGAAGAACATAGAGAAAGAATGTATGAAATAGAAGAACAATATGAAAATGAATTTAATAAAAATGGTTTAAAGAATCTTGCAATAATGAAACAGGATAAGAAGTAGCAGGGCCCGGCCAGGAGTGATGAGAATTGAACCGCCTTTTTGAATATAATTGGCAAGTTAGAGACGAATGGTTTACTCTTTCCCGCCAGTTGCCTCAAGAGGAGCTCTTGAAGGAACGGGTCGGCGGACTAGGGTTCATTTTGAAAACCCTTTTTCATGTGGTGGATGCGGAGTACAGCTGGATTCAAGCACTGCGAGGCGTGACGGTTGCCGATCCTGATTTTGAACAATATCGGTCTCTGGAATCGGTTGTGGTTCTGTCTTCGGATTACCGCAAAGATGTGAAGCTCTATATCGACGAATGGACGCCAGATCAGGAACGGAATGAAGTAACCATAGAATGGAGGAAAGGCCAAGTTTACACCTGCGGGGAAGTTCTCAGGCATGTACTTGCGCATGAAATCCATCACATGGGCCAGTTGTCCGTTTGGGCTAGGGACATGGGCATCAGTCCGCCTTCCGCGGAC
>JAQBPQ010000141.1 GCA_028287445.1 Cohnella sp. | reverse complement strand
ACGGTTTCGTCCGTATCGAATACATGCTTCAGCTTCCCGACCCGGATGACGAATTGCCTCTTCAGCTCGAGGTCGCCCTCGATCTCCCCTTCCGGGGTATCGTACGCAGCCGGACCCGGCTCATGATCGTAGAACAGACTCGACACCGGAGCGCGCCAATCATATACATAATACGTCTCCCCGTCTTCCCCGACCAGAGAGGCGCGACCGATGTACATTTTTTCCGTCTCCCGGCCGTCTTCGGCAAAATCGATCCGTGCAAAATACGGATTGTCGTGCATATGCGCGAGCCGCTCCACGGCCTCGAATGCGAGACGATGGCTCCGTTCCCGCTCGAGCAGCAGTTCCTTCTGCTGCATGATGCTGGTCCACGTTTCGCCCATTTCAGTGGCGTCGGAGAAGCTCATCCGCACATCGTCCCAAAATTCCCGGCGGATGCCCACCACATCGCCGCGGCGTTCTCCTAATACGAAGAGTTCCTTGTCCAGCCGCCGTTCCACCTGCTCCAGCACTTCCGACAACCGTTTCTCTTCCTCTTCCCGAGGGGATATCGTCATAGTCCTTGGTCCTCTCTTCCCGAGATCTCATATCCCTTGTTGTATCACGTGTCGCCTGGGAGTGCAACCGGGGAGCGGCCTCACGCCGTCGCCCGGATTCGAACAGGTAGGGTTTCCTCCTGATTCCGATCCCATCCCCGTATGCGGTTCACAAAACCCCGGATCTTCATATACATAACATGGTGAAATCTTTGCTTGGGACAGGGGGCCTGACCAATTATGCCGCAAACGGATGAGCATCGCGCTCTCGAAACCGCCATCGAGGAAATAACCGAAATCGCCACTGGCTTCGGACTCGACTTTTATCCGATGAGATACGAAATTTGCCCTTCAGACATTATCTACACGTTCGGGGCTTATGGGATGCCGACACGATTCTCGCATTGGAGTTTCGGAAAGACGTTTAACCGGATGAAAATGCAGTACGACTTGGGTCTGAGTAAAATTTACGAGCTGGTAATCAACTCCAACCCGTGTTACGCGTTTCTGCTGGAGGGCAACTCCTTGGTACAAAACAAGCTGATCGTCGCCCACGTGCTCGCCCACTGCGACTTTTTCAAAAACAACGCCCGCTTCTCACGCTCTAACCGTGACATGGTGGAAAGCATGTCCGCCGCAGCCGAACGGATCAGTGGTTATGAAATCGAACACGGTACGGAGCAAGTGGAGCGGTTTCTGGATGCGGTCATGGCCGTTCAAGAGCATGTGGATCCGGTTCTTCTTAAGCCATACGGACAGGACAAGAACAGATATATGGAATGGCGGAGGAAGATCGACAAGGAACGAAGCTTGGAAACGCCACCCGCCTCAGCTTACGACGATCTATGGGATTTAGACGATTCAACTTCGGGAGGAGAAGCCGAGGGCAAAGCGCTGGAAAACAGCCGCGACAACCACCGTTTTCCGCCGCATCCGGAAAAAGATCTGGTCTGGTTCGTGCAGCAGTTCTCGCCGGTGCTGGAAGATTGGCAGCGCGACATCATGAGCATGCTGCGGGAGGAGATGCTTTATTTCTGGCCGCAAATCGAGACCAAGATCATGAACGAAGGCTGGGCGACCTACTGGCACCAACGCATCATGCGCGAGCTCCCGCTCACCAGCGAAGAAACGATCGAATACGCGAAACTCAATTCCTCCGTGGTACAGCCTTCCCGCCATTCCCTTAACCCTTACTATCTGGGACTCAAAATGTTCGAAGATATTGAGAAAAGGTACAGCAGGGAACACATTTTTGACGTGCGCGAGATGGACTCCGACCCTTCCTTTATCCGTAATTATTTGACCAAATCATTAACGGATGAACTCGACTTGTACGTTTTCGAGAAGAAAGGACCGGAATGGCAAATCACCGATAAAACGTGGAAAACGATCCGGGACCAACTGGTGTTTTCCAGGGTGAATGGGGGATTCCCGTACCTGGAAGTCACCGATGCGGATTGGCAGAGAACGGGTGAGCTTCATGTTACCCATCGTTACGAACAGGTGGAGCTCGATTTGAAATATGTTGAACGGACACTCCCTTATCTGTCGCAGTTGTGGGGGAAACCGGTACATTTGGAGACACTGGTGGACGACAAAAAGGTTTTATTCAGCTGCGACGGTACAAAAACCACTCGCAAAAATGCGTAAGCCGATCGGGATTGGTTTAACCTACTACTAGAACATGCGCGTAGAGCTGCGCACGCACACCGCACACTGATCGTTGCGCGTGCGCAGCTCCTCATTCGAACGTAAGGAGTTGGAAGCCATGACCTCTCAGGATCAAGGAACACCGCGGCGTCCGGAATCGTTCCCGCCGCAGCATCAGAACCGTCAGCCGGGGCTGCAGACAGACATGAATCCGAAGCCGGAATCGGAATCTCCCGTATTTCGTCCGGGCGGCAAACTCAATGGAAAAGTCGCGCTTATCAGCGGAGGAGACAGCGGGATCGGCCGCGCCGTCGCCATCGCGTTCGCCAAGGAAGGAGCGGACGTGGCCGTTCTTTATTTGAACGAAGAGGTCGACGCCCGGGAAACGCAAAAACAAATCGAAGCCGAAGGCCGCCGGTGTTTCCTGCTGGGGGGAGATATCGGCGATCCGGAGCATTGCAAGCACGCTATGGATGAAGCGGTAAAAACGCTCGGCAAGCTCGACATTCTCGTCAACAACGCCGCCGAGCAGCATCCGCAGGACAAGCTCGAGCAGATTACGCCGCAGCAACTGGAACGCACGTTCAGAACCAACGTGTTCGGCATGTTTTATTTGACCCAGGCCGCCATGCCTCATTTGTCCTCGGGCTCGGCCATCATCAATACCGCATCCATTACGGCCTATAAGGGCAGTCCCAGCCTGTTGGATTACTCTTCGACCAAGGGCGCGATCGTGGCGTTCACCCGCTCGCTTTCCGGGAATTTGGCCGGACAAGGCATACGCGTGAACGCCGTGGCGCCGGGTCCGATCTGGACGCCGCTGATCCCGTCCACCTTCGACGATCAGCAAGTGGCTAAGTTCGGCTCAGACACCCCGATGAAACGCGCCGGACAGCCGGACGAGCTGGCTCCTGCCTATGTATATCTGGCATCCGAGGATTCTTCCTATGTGTCTGGCCAGACGCTGCATGTGAATGGCGGGGAAATCGTAAACGGTTGATTCCGGTACCTGGTCCTGGTTGAAGCACAACAAAAACCGTTCACTCCATGAACGGTTTTTTGCCGTGCTTCAGGCTGTAGCTTGTTTCAGCTTGACCTCGCGGAAGTCGGTCCGGTAATAACGAAACATGACGGCTAACCCTAGTGCTGTGAGAAAAGCGTATAACGCGAGCCAAGCTCCCATGCTCCCCCAATGCAACACATTGACGAACACGTAAGTGAGCGGAACGAACATCAGCCAACTGAGCGTAAGGGACGCTTTCATCAGGAAAGAAGTGTCTCCAATTCCGCGCAAACCGCCGGCATAAAAATTATAGAGTCCGTCGAAAATTTGCAAATAAGCCGATACCTGAATAAGGAACGCAGCTAACTCGGCCACAGCGGTATCCTTCGTATATAAACCTGCAATCTGATGAGCCCAGATGAGTTCGACCGTGCCGAGCAAGATCAGAAAGATCGTGCCCAATATCGCCGTATGGGTTCCCTCGCGACGCGCTTCGAGCGGTCGCCCTCGCCCGATTTCCTGGCCCACCAAGATGGTTGCCGTGGAACCGAAAGCGAACGCCGGCATGAAGCCGAACGACATGATACTGAGCGCCACTTCGTTCGCGGCAAGCGGGACCGTGCCAAGCCGGATGACGAATATCGTGAAAATATACATCGAGATACTCATGGAAAACTCCATCAATCCGAGTTTGCCGCCTTCCCGTCCAATGAGCGCCAGCTCTCCCAAGTCCGGTTTGGGCAATTTCCGCGTATGAAACCTTTTATGCATCGGTCCCCAGAACACCGCCAGACATATGGCCAGTCCAACGGCCTCACCGATCAAGATGGCATATCCGGCGCCAGGCAGACCTAGACGGGGAAGACTCCATTCTCCGTATGTCAGACCGTACGTTAATGCGATCATGATGACATTCGCAACGATCGAGATGACCATCGAGGTTCGGGTGTCGCCGACACCTCGGAAAAATCCGTGGAACACAAAGCTGATGATCCCCAAGCCCATCGCATAGAATCGAAGCTCGAGATAAGTTTTGCCCGCGGCAATCAAGTCCGGTTTGGCGCCCGTCCACCTCAAAATCGATTCGCTGGCACCCCAGCCCGCTAAGATAATTATTCCAGCCACGGCCAGGATGACAAACAAAGCCATGTACGTACGCTGAATTCCTTTGCGCATCTCTCCGGCTCCGTAATTTTGCGCAACCAAATAATTGATCGAATGGCCGATACCGGAAAAGATGGCGAATACGTTGTACATAATGATATTGGAAACACCGACGACCCCGATGATGAGTGCGCCCAGATCACCAACCATAATGAGGTTGATCGTACCGGTGAGCGTTTGCGTAGCGAATGCGAATAACGAAGGCAAAGCGAGAAGGAGAATCTTTCCCCAATGTTTCCATATCTCCATGCTGTTCATATCCTTCTTTTTCTCACAGATGGTCCCATTCTCCCGTAGAAACCCCAACCTGTCAACGTATGATACCGCTCAGGCTGCATTCACCGCCAATAGGCGAAGCCGGCGATTTAAATATAAAGAGAAAGAAAGAGGCCTTTCGGCCTCCTTCTTCCTCAACCTGCGTCAACCTTGATCGAACAATGGCTTGCCGACTGGTATGTACTTCGCGGTGCTTTCCTTTGCCAAATGTTCGACCTTGCTCACATTTGCTTCCGATACCGTAGCGAACTTGCTGTCCTTCGTCCAAGGATGGTCGAAATACACTTTGCGCGCTTTCGGATCAAAAGCTTTAACATGATTCAGATTGACGAGATTGGTGCGGTCGAGCCTTTCAAAGCCGAACTCCTTGAAAAGCATTTGCAGCTCTTCAAGCGTGGTGGGATAGAAATACATGGCGTCCTTCGTATGAAACTCGGGACCATCGGCCGTGGGTCGAATCGCGGTCAGCTCTTCGACATTCACGGTACAAGCATTCCCGTCTCGATCCAGCAGCCGAATTTGTTGCGACATGGCTTTGTCTCCTTACTCGAAAAAAATTACCGTTTCAGTTCTGCAGGGATTTCAGGACGGTGCAAGCAAATGAAAGAAGAAGTGCTGACAAACACGGTTGCAATGACGAGCAAAACTTTAGAAATACCGATTACGGCGGTACGTTTCATAGTCTCACCTCCTTTATAAAAGGCAGCAAGGTAACGGCCTGAATCGCAAATACAATCGAAAGTGTGGAATTCAAGAAAAAGAAGTTGGAGCACACGATAGCCGCCGAAATGAGTTTCAGGATAAAGAAGTACTTTTGAGGAATGCGGGCATGGCCTTCTATGTTCGCCGGAGCGAGTAGGAGAATCAATGCCAGGCTCACCGATCCTACCATTATAATCCAATTGTTTACGAGATGAAAGTGGGGAGCTGCAGAAATTAGAATCGCGGATAGCAAGGAACAATGCACGGCACTGTTCAAATGCAGGCCTCCTGCAAAAAATCGGAGAAACGCAAAAGCGGCAAACCCGAGCATCGTACTGCCCAGACTTCCCGTTACGATTCCCACGATCACAATTAACGCAAGCGTAATCAGGGTATTCAGAATGGCCTCTAATGCAAACTTCATGACCTCGATGCTGGCCGTCTTCTCCGACTCTACTCTTTTGAGAGCTTCCGCAATCCGCAAGGCCAACGTCTCAACCATTTCCATGCTCATCCCTTTTAACGCATATGTATATCAATCCGGTAAGAGCCACGAACAATAGAATGGAAATAATCAAATAAGGAGTATGTTGAGTATATAGTAGAACATTTGCCACAAAAGTCAATACGATGGAGAAAGCGACCAACAAAATAAGCGGCCGGTTCTCTCTGACGAAAATCTTGCTGCGCTTGGATCGGCTTTCGTGGTCGATAAAGCTAAAACCGCCTTTTTGGTGATAAGTGATGAGGCCGAATAAACACATGATCGACGAGGAAGCTGCCTGCACGATAAATGCTTTGGGACTGGCAGGAATGATTTCGACAGAACCGCTAAAATGCATGGCCATGGCGATAATAATCCATTGAACGATAAAGTTAATCACATAGCCGGTGATCACCATGATCAGTGAGTTAAAGAGATGTACTCGTAAGAAAAAAGCAACGAAGCAAATCATCAATACTGCTTGCAATAAGGACGATACGGCCTGGAGCGATTCGGTCAGCAATGAATTGGATACGAGGCTTAATACGATCGCGACGATGATAAACTTCAACATGCTTTCCCGGACATGAAACCGGAACATCGTAAGAATGAAATAAATGAAGGCGATATTTTCAAGCGTAGAGAAGAACATAAACTCGATGAATTTCATTATGCAGAGTTCCCCCGTATCTACAGCCGAACGAT
The DNA here is from genome assembly GCA_028287445.1 of Cohnella sp. GTDB lineage: Bacteria > Bacillota > Bacilli > Paenibacillales > Paenibacillaceae > Cohnella. The sequence continues at coordinate 57,151 of JAQBPQ010000141.1, read as the reverse complement.
GTCTAGTTCTATTTTATCAAATTTTTATCAAAACGCACTCATCATTTTGCCAGAATCCCCATCGGATCGCAAAACAGGTATTTAAAACCCCCGTCTTCTTGGTTGGTTCATCCAAAGAGACGGGGGTTGTTCGCGTTACCGATTCAACAAACTTCCTACATACCGCATCAGTTCGTTTGAGCACACCGGGCAATAGCCGTGTTCTTCGATCAGGCGCTTGGTGACTTGGTTGATTCGTTTGAGCTGGTTCTCGTCCGGCGTCTTGGTGGATGTGGTAATTTTGACGATATCCTTCAAATCCGTAAACAGCTTCTTCTCGATCGCCTCGCGCAAGCGTTCGTGCGTGCTGTAGTCGAATTTGCGGCTTTTGCGGGAAAATGCGGAAATGCGGATCAGGATCTCCTCGCGGAACGCTTTCTTCGCGTTCTCCGATACGCCGATCTGCTCCTCGATGGACCGCATCAGCCTTTCGTCCGGATCCATTTCCTCACCGGTCAGCGGGTCTTTGATCTTGGCCCAGTTGCAGTAAGCTTCTATGTTGTCTAAGTAATTCTCAAACAGCGTGCGCGCCGACTCTTCAAACGAGTAAACGAACGCCTTTTGCACTTCTTTTTTGGCCAGGTTATCGTATTCCTTACGCGCCACCGAGATGAAGTTCAGGTACTTCTCGCGCTCCTCCTTCGTGATGGAAGGATGCTGATCCAAGCCGTCCTTCAGCGCCCGCAGCACATCCAGCGCATTGATGCAAGGCATGTCGTGCTTGATCAACGCGCTCGAGATCCGGTTGATGACGTAACGCGGGTCGATGCCCGACATCCCTTCTTCCGTATATTCGTTTTGCATCTCCTTCAAATCCGCTTCCTTATATCCCTCCACCTCTTCGCCGTCGTACATCCGCATTTTTTTGACCAGGTCCATGCCCTGTTTCTTCGATTCTTTCAAGCGCGTCAAAATGGAAAAAATGGAGGCGGCCCGCAATGCATGTGGAGAAATGTGCACGTGGCTCATGTCCGATTGTCCGATGAGTTTGTTATAAATTTTTTCTTCATCGGTCACTTTCAAATTATAAGGAACCGGCATGACGATCATGCGGGACTGCAGCGCTTCGTTCTTCTTGTTTGAAATAAACGCCTTGTATTCGGATTCGTTCGTATGAGCCACTATCAATTCATCCGCGCTGATGAGCGCAAACCGGCCGGCTTTGAAGTTCCCTTCCTGGGTCAGTGACAGTAGGTTCCATAGAAATTTCTCGTCACACTTGAGCATCTCCTGGAATTCCATGAGTCCGCGGTTGGCTTTGTTCAGTTCGCCGTCAAACCGGTAGGCGCGGGGATCGGATTCCGAGCCATATTCCGTAATGGTAGAAAAATCGATGCTGCCCGTCAAATCGGCAATATCCTGCGACTTCGGGTCGGAGGGACTGAATGTGCCGATGCCGACCCGGTTCTCTTCGGAAATGAGCACCCTCTCGACCGGAACCCGCTCGATCTCACCCTCGAACTCTGTCCGAACACGCATTTGGCAGGAAGGGCACAAATTGCCTTCAATCCGTACGCCAAGTTCACGCTCGACATCCGTTCTGAGCTCACTCGGAATCAAATGCAGCGGCTCTTCGTGCATCGGGCAGCCTTTAATCGCGTACACCGCTCCACGTTCGGTACGGGAGTATCGCTCCAGCCCTTTTTTAAGCTGGGTAACGATCGTCGACTTGCCGCCGCTGACCGGTCCCATGAGCAGCAATATCCGTTTCCTCACATCAAGGCGTCGTGCCGACGAATGGAAATATTCCTCCACCAACCGTTCCATTGTGCGATCCAAGCCAAAAATTTCGCTTTCAAAAAACTTGTATTGTTTATGGCCGCTTTTGTCCTCCACGCCATGCGATACGATCATGTCATAAACGCGGGCGTGCGCCGTCATTGTCGGTGTAGGGTCCTGCTTGAGCAGATCGATGTAGTCCCGGAATGTTCCCATCCAGCCCAGCTTATCGCTTTCGGTCCGGTACTCCGCGACCCGCTTGAAAATATCCATCCCGCTTCCTCCTCGCTCTGGTGTCTCTACAAAAACGTATTACATACCTATGCGAACGAATAGACGAAGTTGCCCGGAATGCTATAATGACATCTAGATGTGCGCCCAAGGAGGAATCGGGATGGCCGTAACCCGGGAGACGGATTTATACCCGCCCGTCAAAGCTTTTTTTGCAGGCCGGGGGTACGAAGTGAAGGCGGAAATCGGCGGCTGCGATTTATTCGCCGTACGCCCTGACGAGCCGGATCCGACCATCGTCGAGATGAAAAAGATTTTCACGCTTCCGTTGCTTCTGCAAGGGATCGACCGGCAGCAAACAGGCGCATCCGTCTGGCTTGCCGTGGAGCGCAACCGGACCAAGCGGGGCGCCCACAACCAGCGGTTCCCGGAGTTAACCGCCTTGTGCCGCAGGCTGCGGCTCGGGTTTATGACCATTACTTTCTATAAGACAAAAGAACCTGTTGTAGAAGTCTGGTGCGAACCCGGCACGGGCGCGGGTCAGAGGAGGGCTGGAGCCGCCGTCGATGCTGCCGCCGAGGCCTCGTCTTCCTATGTGGCAGATCCGGTCCCCACAGGAGGCCGGTCACGCAAACGCGCTTCGCGGCTGCTCAAGGAATTCACAGACCGAAGCGGCGACTATAATCTCGGGGGGAGCACCGGCCGCAAATTGGTGACCGCCTACCGTGAACGGGCGCTGCAGTGTGCGCTGGCTCTGCGATGTCATGGGCCGTCCTCACCTCGGAAAATCCGGGATTGGACAAGCTGCGTCAACGTCGGCAGCCTGCTCAGGGACAATGTCTACGGATGGTTCGCCAAGGTGGAGAAGGGGATTTATCGTCTCACATCGACCGGGGAACAAGCGCTGCAAGAATATACCGACATCACTTCGGTATGGGCTTCGAGGTTTTCTTGGGCGGCGGAATGGCAAATGGAGAAGTCTGCCGCAGCGGGGGAGGAGAATGAGTTATGAGTGATTTGGGACGGCCGGAGGATTTCAGCCGGTTACCCGCCTCGGTTACGTTGGACGGCGCCCCTTATTGGCTTGTCCGAAACGAGGAAGGCGGCTATCGGCTGCTGTCCGCATTGTGTCCCCATGCCGGCGGCGAAGTCCGCGTGTACGAGGACATGTTTTTATGTCCTTTGCATTACTGGACCTTTGCCCAGACAGACGGCGCTTGTATGAACGTATCCGACGAACGGCTCATGCAGCGCCAGGTGGAGCTGCGGGCAGACGGAAGACTTTATGCCGTAGGCACAGATTTCTAAGCATATGTCCCGATCGTCCACCCGCTTCCCTTTACCCGATATCGAATCGGCCGAGAAAATCGCCCATTGCGTCAATGAGCCGCGATACGCCCAGCTTCATTTGACGTTCGTCGGCATAAGCGAACGTCAACCGCAACGTATTACGCTTCGGCTGTGCTGCATAGAAAGGCGCTCCCGGCTGAAACATAAGCCCCTTGATCCACGCCCCGCGCAGCAATGCCTCACCATCTAAACCTTCAGGCAATTTCAACCACAGATGAACGCCGCCTTGAGGCGTCTGCCAACTCATATCGGGCACACGCCGCTTCTTGAGCATATCGGTCAGCCGGTGCATCCGCCCCCCGCTTTGCACCCGAAGCATTTCGAGCAGCGGCTCCATGGGCTGCTCCTTCAGCAACCCCGTTAATGCCTGTCTCTCCAAGGACATAACTTCCGGTTCCTTCGCGGCATCCGCGAATAGACCCGGCGGAAACCACCGTATCAGCTCTTCCGGATCTCCTGCAGCCCAGCCGAATCGCAGCCCCGCCACCAACCCCGGCGGCAATTGGCCGATCGAAATGACGCCATGCTCAGTCGATTCGTTCCCGACTTGCCGGTACGTTTCTTGATCGTATAGCAACATTTCCTGCCGGTCGTCTCGCAGCAGCGTGACACGGTTACCTGCACATATCCGCGCCACCGCGACAAACCGTTCCTGTGCCCACACCGCGCCCGCCGGGTCGGAACAAACCGGTGCCGCATACACGAGCCGCGGACGATGAAGTGCGATCGCGGCGCTCAGAGCCTCGGGATCCATGCCATGATTGTCTCCATACACCGTCTCGACTCGTATGCCCGCTTTGCGGAACACTTGAAGCGCTGAACGGGAGGTTAGCCGTTCGGTCAGCACCACATCCCCCTGGGTCAACGAGTATTCCGCCAATCGGGAAAGCACAGCGTCTGCGCCGGCCGCCAGCCATAGCCGCGATGCTTTCCCGTCCGCCTTCCCTTTCAGTAATCCCTCTGCGAGCAATTCCCTCAGCTCGTTCAATCCGTACGGTGTCGCACGATTGGCTCCTGCTTCCCGCTTAGAACTTTCCGCTGCAACCGCGAGCCGTTCCTCCCACTCCAATGCCGAAACCAGGCCGTCCTTCGGCCAACCGCCCATCCAGTTGATGATGTTGTTCATACGAGCCCTCCCCGTCAAGCCGTGCGACTTGCTAACATTGTATGCCCAGCCGTGCGCCGCAAGCCCGATCGTGAATTGTCCGAAACAAAATATATACTCGAGACGGATGCGCGTTTGCTCAGGACCGAACGTTGCGCTGGGCGCAACTCCTTCGGTCCTAAGTTCCGCACACCGAAAGCGCGCATCCGCTTGCTTTAACGGATGCGCGTTTTGTCACAACATTTTACGTTTTCTTTTTGTCGGGGCTTGGGTATAATGAGAGAAGTTTAAGTTGGAGGTGTGGGATATGTTTCTAGCGGAAGCTAATCAAGCGGTTCATTTCTTGGGGATGTCCGGCAAGTTCTGGATTGTCATGATCGTCTTGGTGCTTTTCCTAACCGCCATCGTGACATCTTCTTATAACGAAGACAAAACCAAAGGTCTGTAAGACCGAATGCCGGGTCGTCGACATGTCGACGCCCGGCATTTTTTGTTTCAGTGAGCACGCACATGGCACGGCCACCATCATGGATCGAATACTTCTAAAGCGTCCATTGTAAGGTAGTCCGTTTTTCCGTTGTCAAAGTGAAACAAAAAATCGCCCGGACTCCGCTTACAAGAGCGGAGGGTCGGGCGATTCGGCGTTTCATTGGGACGTATGTTTTACAGCCCCTGCATTTCTTTCAGGCAAGCAGCGCAAACATAGCGCTCCTTGAAGTCTCCGACGCCTTCCATCGAAGAACAAAATACGCAGCGGGGCCGGTATCTTTCGAGAATAATATGATCCCCTTGGACCAAAATTTCTACAGGATCCCCTTCATTCATCTGGTAACGTTTGCGCAGCGATTTGGGCAGTACAATGCGCCCCAATTGATCAACTTTACGAACTACGCCTGCAGGTTTCAAATGCAGTTCCTCCCATTCCTCGCGTATCTAGCTAGTCAATGAAACCTTTTAGCCACTCTATAGCGTTCGATAGAATCCGGCTTAATCCTTCATTTCGAGCTATTTTGCTTAATATCGTGCAATGTTTTCGACAAAATCAACGATCCAGTGTCGAATCCAACCCGGGAAACCCGTTTTGGCGAAGGGCTTCATATACGACAATCGCGGCCGTATTCGCCAAATTCAGCGAGCGAACCTTGTCCGTCATCGGCAATCGCATGCAGGTATCCGGATGGGCGTCCAACATTTCCTGGGGAAGGCCTTTCGTTTCTTTGCCGAATACGAACAAATCCCCGTCGCGAAACTGAAAATCCGAATACGGTTTCTTGACCCGCGTACTCGTAAATAAGAATCGGCCCTCCGGATGAGCCGCCTTCACTTCTTCAAACGAGTCGTAATAAGAAATATTGACGGCATACCAATAATCCAAGCCCGCCCGTTTGAGCTCCCGGTCGTCCGTAGAGAACCCTAGCGGCCGGACCAGATGAAGATGGGTACCCGTAGCCGCACAGGTGCGGGCAATGTTACCCGTATTGGCCGGAATTTCCGGATGAACGAGCACGATATGAAAAGGCATATGTCTCCCCCGTCACCCGAACATTTTAGCCATTCTGTTGTTTAAAGCTGTACATGAACTTAACCAGTGCTTGGACGTTGTCAACCGGAACGGCGTTGTAGATCGATGCACGCAAACCGCCAACGTCCCGATGGCCTTTGAGGCCGACGAATCCGGCCGCTTCCGAGTCCTTCACGAAACGTTTGTTCAGATCCTCGTTCTCCAGCCGGAAGGTCACGTTCATGTTCGAGCGGCTTCCCAGTTGGGCGCAGCCCCGGTAAAATCCGCCGCTGCCGTCGATCGCCCCGTACAACAACTCCGCCTTCTCCTGGTTGACACGTTGCATCGCCGCAGCTCCGCCATTGTTCTTGATCCATTTTAGCATCAGGTTCACCATATAAATGGCAAACGTCGGAGGCGTGTTATAAAGCGAATCGCTCTTCACATGCGTTGTGTACTGCAGCATCGTGGGCACTGGCATCGATGGCTGACCGATCAAGTCTTCCCGGATGATCACGATGGTGACGCCCGACGGACCGAGATTTTTCTGAGCGCCTGCATAGATCATGCCGAATTGGGAAACGTTCAATGAACGGCTGAGAATGTCACTCGACAAGTCTCCGATAAGTGGAACGGAATCGAGGTCCGGATAGTCCTTCCATTGCGTACCGCCGATCGTCTCGTTGCTGGTCAAATGGACGTAAGCAGCGTCACTGGGGATCACCAATTCGCCGGGAGACGGGACGCGCATGAAATCATCCGCTCCGGTGGAAGCGGCAATCGCCACTTCACCGAACATTTTGGCTTCCTTGATCGCTTTGGTTGCCCAATTGCCCGTGTTCACATATACGCCTTTTTTGCCTGGGGCGAGCAGGTTCATCGGTACCATGGCAAATTGCGTACTGGCCCCGCCCTGAAGGAATAGTACTTTGTAGCCTTCTGGAATGGCCAGCAGTTCGCGAAGCAGCTTTTCCGTTTCAAAGTGGACGCCTTCGTAGGATTCGCCACGATGCGACATCTCCATCAGTGACATGCCCGTTCCTTCGAACTCCACGAATTGTTCCTGCGCCTGCTGCAGCACTTCCAGCGGAAGAGCGGCGGGTCCGGCGTTGAAATTGTAAGCGCGGCTAGCCATCACATTCCCACCTTGTTAAAATCAAGATAGGCCTATCATAACAAAGGGGCATGGCGGGGGCAACCAGAAAAAGCTCCATTTTGCCTAAAAATGAGGTAAATTCCGAACGAAAGGTGAATATTGAATGGAAAATTTTCGTCTTTTTATCGGCTTGTCGCTCCCGCACCCGGTAACCGGCCGCCTGTCCTCCATCATGGATCGAATGGCAGTCGAATTACCGTTTCGCCGCTGGACCCATCCGGCCGATCTTCACGTGACACTCCATTTCCTAGGTGACATCCCGGTCCATCTCACGGATGCGATACGGGACGCTGTAGCGCAAACCGCGGCCGACGCGCCGTCAATTCCCCTGGCATTAACCGGGCCGGGAACTTTCGGCCCGGCGGGGACCCCCCGCGTGTTATGGTGCGGTCTGTCGGAACAAGGCACGCCCGGCGCGATGACAAGGCTGCACGCAGCACTGGCGCCGAGACTCGCCGCCGCGGGGTGCAGGCTTGAGGAACGCCCGCTTCGCCCCCACATCACGCTCGCGCGGCAAGGCGGGGCAGGCTGCGGACGGGAAGCGGTCGCAGCAGCCTGGCAGGCGGCCATAGATGCGACCGAGCCGAATCCTCTCACATGGAACGCGGATCATGTCACGCTGTTTCGTTCCCATCTCAGCCGCCGTCCCAGCTATGAACGGCTGCATGAATTCCCGCTCGTGGGGCCGCTGAAGGAGATTTAATGAATCTTTCAGGTTCTCTTCAGTTTTCATTCACATTGAGCTGTTACGATCTAAATATCCTCTCTGATATCATTTGGCCCGCAGACATGCGGGCCGCTTTTTTGTGTGTCGGCAAACGTTCCGTTAAACATCGATACCATAAAGGGCCGCCGCCCACTCGTAAACGGAATGAAAAACAGGACCCGCCGCAAGGGCGAGTCCCATCTGATGATGTCGGATGATAGGAATTAACAATCGAAGTAGAGGCTGTACTCGTGCGGATGAACGCGGATCGCAACAGCTTTGGCCTCGGAGCGCTTAAGCGCCACATAATTCTCGATGAAATCTTTGGAGAACACGCCGCCTTCGGTCAGGAAGTCGCTGTCCGCTTCCAGAGCGTCGAGGGCTTCATCCAAAGTGCCCGGTACACTGCGGATTTCTTTCTTGTCCTCGTCCGAGAGCTCATAGATGTTCTTATCGAAAGGTCCGTAGCCGAGAGCGGTCGGATCGATTTTGCGCTTGATGCCGTCCAATCCGGCCAGCAGCATCGCAGCAAACGCCAAGTACGGGTTAGCTGTGGAGTCCGGCGTACGGAACTCGATGCGGCAGCCTTTGGGCGTAACGGCCGCGACCGGAATCCGGACCGCTGCGGAACGGTTGCCCTTGGAGAATACGAGATTAACCGGCGCTTCATAACCCGGAACGAGTCGTTTGAACGAGTTCGTGGACGGGTTCGTGACCGCGATAAGAGCCGGAGCATGATGCAAAATACCGCCGATGTAGTGCAAAGCCATCGGGCTCAGATTGGCGTATCCGCCTTTCTCATAGAACAACGGCTCGCCCTCGTTAAAAATGGATTGGTGAACGTGCATTCCGCTGCCGTTGTCCCCGAAGAGAGGCTTCGGCATGAACGTGGCGACTTTGCCGTACTGGCGTGCCACATTGTGGATGATGTATTTGTACTTCATCAGGTTATCGGCGGTTTTGGTCAGCGTGTCGAAGCGGAAATTGATCTCAGCTTGACCGGCCGTGGCCACTTCGTGGTGATGGCGCTCGACGCGCATGCCGGATTCTTGCATGAGGCGAACCATTTCGCTGCGGATATCTTGCTGGGAATCGATCGGAGCAACAGGTACATAACCGCCCTTAACGCGGACCTTGAAGCCGAGGTTGCCGCCTTCTTCCTTGCGGTTCGTGTTCCATGCGGCTTCCTCGGAATCGACGGAGAATGAGGAGGAGTTCATTGTGCTCTCATAGCGGACATCGTCAAAAATGAAAAATTCCGATTCCGGCGCGAAGAAAGCAGCCGAGCCCACACCGGATTTTTGCAGATATTCTTCGGCTTTCTGAGCGATGGAACGCGGGTCGCGCTCATAACGCTCGCCGTCCGGCGTATGAATGTCGCATATCACGATCAGAGTGGAGTGAGCGGTGAAAGGATCTATATAAGCCGATTCCGTGTCCGGCATCATGACCATATCCGATTCTTCAATGCCGCGGAAACCTGTAATTGAGGAACCATCAAATGCCACGCCGTTAACGAATGTATCCTCATCCACTTCGGTAACCGGCAGTGTGATGTGATGGGCTTGGCCCAGCAGACTGATAAACCGGAAATCGACGAATTCAATATTCTTTTCTGCGATTAAATCCAATACATTTTTGACTGACATCTTGTATATCCTCCTCTATTTCCGAACATTATCTGCCCAAAATCGACTTATTGTTCCAATATCGCACGAACTTATTGTGATTTATTATAAAACCGCGTCTGAAGAGCGTCAATAGTTATGTCAGGTATTTTTTGCGTTCATGTTAGCAATACTTACATTCTTCAGGAAAATGGCAAAATCGAAATGAAAAACGACCTGCATTTAGCAGGCCGTTGTTGATTTCTTTTAACTCTACTTCATCCAAACCAAAAATGCTTCTGCCGGCTGTTTGCCGGTATTGAAGTTTTTGCCGCATAGCGGTGCCAGTTGCTCCAATTCCTTCAGCAGTTTGGCGAATTGGTCGGGGAATAGCGATTGGACACCGTCACCCGTCGCGGAATTGTCCGGATCGGTATGCATCTCGATAATGAGACCGTTGGCGCCTGCAGCCACCGAAGCTTTGGTCATACTTTCCACCAGCTCGCGGCGCCCCGTGGCATGACTGGGATCGGCGATGACCGGCAGATGCGACAGCTGATGAACAGCCGGAATGGCGGCCAAATCGAACGTGTTGCGCGTGTAGGTTTCGAACGTACGGATCCCGCGCTCGCAGAGCATGACGTTCGGGTTGCCGCCCGCGAGAATATATTCAGCCGCGTTCAGCCACTCGTCATAGGTGGCGCTCATGCCGCGCTTGAGGAGCACCGGCGTTTGAATGGTGCCCAGCTTGCGGAGCAGATCAAAATTCTGCATGTTCCGGGTACCCACCTGCAAAATGTCCGCATACTCTGCGCAGACGTCAACGAACTCCGGCGCCATCACTTCGGTGATCGTCAGCAGTCCGTATTTGTCCCCCGCGTCCTTCATCCATTTCAAACCGTCCACTCCGATGCCCTGAAAGCTGTACGGACCGGTCCGGGGCTTGAACGCACCCCCGCGCAGCACCTGCCCCCCGGCCGCTTTGACCAGACGGGCGATCTCATCGATCTGTTCGGGAGTTTCTACCGCACAGGGTCCACCCATCACCACGAGATGATCGCCGCCGATGCGGACACCTTTGATATCGATAATCGTATCGTCCGGATGAAAGTCTCTGCTCGCCAGTTTGTAGGATTTTGAAATTTTGATCACGTTCTCCACGCCTTGCATGGATCGCAAATGTTCCGCCAAATGCGGATCGGCTTTGCCGATAATGCCGATGACGGTACGATCGATTCCGCGGGATAGGTGCGCTTGCACGCCCCCTTGTTCGATATGGCGAACGATTTCGTTCATCCGCTCATCCGAAATATGAGGAGAAGTAATGACGATCATGGCTTTCACGCTCCTGAAAATAATGACTAATCACTTTCACGCTTGTTCGCTTTGACGCTTATACGCTTTTAAGCACTAAAGCAAATATAGCGAATAGTTGGCCCCATGTCAAGCCCGGTTCTACCACGCATAATATAGTAGAGTTGGATGTGCAGGAGCCAATAGACTTCAGTCAGCGACGCGAGTTTCCAACCGGCTTCGTCTGAGTTTGCGTTTCTCTCGGCGTTTGTTTTTAAAGGCCTCAAGGCTGAATTTGATCGGGAAATAAAACAACACGCCGAGTACGACGCCGTTAATCATGCCGCCGATAATCAGTTTGAGCGAAGTGGATAATACCCGGTTGACCCAACCATATAGGAAGGGGATATGCAACGTGAAATGTTCCGGCAGCATCCATCCGCCTACCATCGCATTAAGGAAGGCCATGGGCAGGTAAATCACCTTGCCGATCACGAATCCGATCAATGCTGCGGGCAGGTTGCCCTTGAGCAAATAAATCAGTGGAAAAATAAGTAAAAAGGCGAATCCGAACGTCGGCAGCGTGAACATCTCTATGGCGATGCCGATGGCGAAGCCCATAGCGACTCTGGAGGTGCCGCCTTTGGCGCGCATCAGCATCACGTACTTATATTTGATCCAGCGGCGGAAATTCCGACGTTTTTCCATGAGGGGCCCACCTTTCCCGAGTTTGCTGACGAACTGCGATCGTTCTTATTTGGATTTCTCACGGACGGTCGGCAGCAGCTTGTTTAAGTTCACGGTACGACGGATCGGCCATGTCCCTGCATTGCCTGGATCGTACTGCTCCAAATAGTGAATGACTTCCTTGGTGATCGGAGTCGGTGTCGACGCGCCCGAAGTGACGGCCACCTTGCGGATCCCCTGAAGCCATTCCGGCTGAATTTCGGTTACGTCGGACACCCGATAAGCCGGTACTCCGGCAATTTCATCCGATACTTGCGCCAACCGGTTGGAATTATTGCTGCGGGGATCGCCGACCACGATGCACAGATCGGCTTCCTTGGCCTGCTCCGCCACCGCTTCTTGGCGAACTTGCGTCGCGAGACAAATCTCGTTGTGAATCTCCGCCTGCGGGAAAGCTTCCAAGAGCTGGGTTATCAAATGTTTAATGTCCCATTGCGACATGGTGGTCTGGTTGGTGATGATGACACGCTCGGCTGATAGCGACAGCTTCGCGATGTCTTCTTCCCGTTCGATCAGGTGGACATGGCCGGGAGCGATTCCGATCGCGCCCTCCGGCTCAGGATGGCCTTTCTTGCCGATATAGATGACCTCGTATCCTTCGGCTACCTTATCCCGGATCAAATCATGCGTCTTCGTCACGTCCGGGCAGGTGGCATCGACCAGAGTGAGCCCTTTATCCCGAGCGCGTCTACGTACTTCCGGAGACACCCCGTGAGCGGTAAAAATAACGGTACCCTGTTCGATTTGATCGAGAATTTCGAGCCTGTCGTTTCCGTCCAGCGTAATGATGCCTTCCTGCTCGAACGCATCGGTGACGTGGCTGTTGTGAACAATCATGCCCAAAATATAAATGGGGCGCGGCAGATCCAGGTTGCGGGCCGTCTGAAGGGCCAACACCATAGCATCCACCACGCCATAACAGTATCCCCTGGGTGAAATTTTCAAAACTTCCATGGGCAAACGCCTGCTTTCCCATTGCGTATGCATTTATTATATCCTATTCCAGCCGGCGGGAAAAGTCGACAAGCATTCGACTAAACATTCGCCTCTCTTCCTACTTCTACGAAAAAAAACCGCACCGGTTTCAAAAAACATCCGGTGCGGGATCGGGTTGCGATAAGACGGGCAGCCAGAGGGTAAACTTCGTTCCTTCTCCGGGAGCGGATTGCACTTCCAACTTGCCTTTGTGCATGTCGGAGATCCATTGGGCGATCGACAGCCCCAAGCCTGTGCCCGCCGTTTGACCTCTGGACCGGTCGGCGCGATAAAAACGTTCGAAGATATGAGGCTCGTCATCCGGATCGAGGCCGATGCCGGTATCCGCCACCGTTAATCCGACCCTGTCTCCGCTGCGGGAGGCATAAAGCTTCACCTCGCCCGCAGGGGTGTACTTAAAGCCATTCTCGATCAGGATGAAAAGCAACTGAAGCAAATAATCCCGGTTGCCGCGCACCCATGTGTGGTTGAGCGCTTCCAGCGGTCCGGTGATCCACTCGGCTTTCCGCGGCAGGAATTGAGCGCGCCGCGCCGCCTCTTCCGTCAGCTGGCGGAGCGGCAGAGGCTCCATTTGCATCTGGTAACCGGTGTCTGCCCTGGCGAGCGACAGCAAATCGTTCACCAGGGTACTCATCCGACGAGCTTCATCGGAGATATCCCGCACCGCTTCCAACGACATTTGCTGTCGGTCCGCCGGTGTCAAACCCGTGTCCTTGCGGTCAGCCGCCTGCTCATCGGTCGTCCATATCTTCTCGAGCAGGTCGACGTTGCCTCGTATTGTGGTCAGAGGTGTGCGCAGTTCATGAGAAGCGTCGGAGACAAAACGGCGCTGTGAGACGTTGGATTCTTCCAACTCATTGTACGCTCTCTCAATTCGGATGAGCATACCGTTGAGTGTATCGGTAAGCCGTCCGATCTCGTCATTCGGCTTCTCACGGGGAATTCGCAGTCCGAGTTCCGATCCGCTCTGGATCTGCTGGGCGGCCGCGGTTACTCTTCCGATGGGCCGAAGTGCTTTGCGGGAAAGGAACATGCCCAGGAGAAAGGCTGCCAGTAAACCGAGTACACCTGTAATCCATAAAATGGTTCGCAGCTGCGTGAAAAGGTGTTCTTCCGTACCGGTGTACCTTCCGATTTGCAGCAGCCCGACCAGCGTGTCATTCAGGATCAGCTTTCGTTCCAACACCAAGAAGGGGACACCGTCCACTTCAATTGAAACGAATCGGTCTTTCACCTGATTGTACCGGGGAACGGGAAATGTGATTTTACTTGTGCTCAGATTCGGTGTTGTGGCGATGGATTTCCCGTTTGGGTCTTGCGAGAAATTTACCAGTTGGATCCCGTAAATGTTGGAGTCGATGCCTCTTGGGGGAAGGATGCTCGAGTCAATGCCGTTCGTCGACATCAGTGCAGACACGTTCACCCTTAGATGTGCATCCACTTGATTCAGATCTTTCTGTAATGCGGACATCGTATTCCGGTAGACCACGGCATAAATCACGATCCCGAACACCACCAGCGCCACCGCCAGCAAACCTGAATACCATAAGGTCAGGCGAAGCCGGATGGACATCCTAACTGTCTCCTTTCATCACGTATCCGGCGCCGCGTACGGTCTGGATGATCCGTTTACCTCCATGCTCCTCCAGCTTCTGCCTAAGCATGGCCACGTAAACCTCCAGCACGTTGGATTCGCCGCTGAAGTCATATCCCCAGATTCGCTCCATAATCTGATCCCTCGAAAGCACCCTTTTCGGGTTTTGCATGAACATACGGAGCAGCTCGAACTCTTTGGCCGTGAGCTCGATTCGCCGGTCTGCCCGGATGGTCTCCCGACCGTCCACGTCCAACACGAGATCGTCGAACCGCAGCCTGCCGTCCTCCTCGGCCGTTTCCGGCCTGCGTCGCAGAAGTGCACGGACACGCGCCATCAGCTCTTCCAGCGCAAAAGGCTTAACCAGATAATCGTCAGCGCCCAGATCCAGTCCCTTGACGCGATCCTGTACGTCGTCCCGGGCCGTCAGCAGCAGCACCGGCGAAATCACGCCGGCTTCCCTGAGCCTGCGGCAAACTTCCCAACCGTCGATATTCGGCATCATCACATCCAGAATGACCAGGTCGGCCTGGCGCTGACCGAGTTGTTTCAGTCCCTCGGCGCCGTCATGTGCCGTGGTGACGTCGTATCCTTCGAATGCCAGACTTCGCCGCAATAACGAAATGATTTTCTCGTCATCGTCGATGACCACGATATGGGGTCTCACGCGAGAACCGCCCTCCTATAAGCATGTATCCTCATTTTAACGGATTTACAAAAACAGCGGGAGAAGCCCGTTTCCGGACCGTCCCGCTGATACACGTGATTGTTCGTTATTATGGTTGAGTCGACTGGAACTTGTTCTTGTCGGCGATCTCAACCGACAAATCCATCTTTTGGGCGTTCCGAATAATGTTAAGGGTTACCTTATCCCCGATGCTTTTCTTTTTGATGGCGGCTACCAGTTCATTATTGTCTTTGCACGGCGTGCCGTCTATTCCGGTAATGATATCATAAGCTCTCAGATCTGCCTTAAAAGCAGGGGATCCGTATACGACATCTTTGACCCATGCCCCGGTCGTTCCTGCGGCGCCTAACTTTTTGGCAACATCAGGCGTTAACGTGTACAAGCTCGCTCCGATAAACGGATCCGGTTTTTTCGGAATTTGCTTGTTGTTCTTCAAATCATTCAGCACTCCCGAAATCGTGCTCGTGGGAATCGCGAACCCGATTCCTTGTGCCTGTGAGCTGACCGCGGTGTTGATCCCAATGACCTCACCACTCAAGTTCAGCAGCGGGCCGCCGGAGTTGCCGGGGTTGATGGAAGCGTCAGTCTGCAGAAGATGTTCATAATTGCGGGTTCCGGCTTGATCTTGAATGCTGATTTTACGTTCTGTAGAGCTTAGAATACCAACGGTTACCGTATGGTCGAAGCCGTAGGGATTGCCGATTGCCACTACCCAGTCTCCCATGTTGGAAGCGCCGGAGTCGCCAATCTTCAGGGTCGGGAAATCGCTGCCTTCGATTTTGAGTACCGCCAAGTCCAGATCGTAGTTGGATCCAAGCAGCTTGGCTTTGAACGGCTTGTTATGGCCAACGACGGTCACTTGGATATCTGACGCATCCGCAATGACGTGCTGATTGGTTAAAATATAGCCGGTGGAATCAAAGAGGAAGCCGGAGCCCATTCCGCTTTGCTGCAGCGAACCGCTGTTGCCGCCGTTTCCACCGCTGCCGTTGCCGCCTCCGTTACCGCCTCCATTGCCACCGTTACCCGTGCCGTCACCGAAAAACTGGCGGAAGAAATCGTCCGGCGACCCGCCTTGGCTGGAACTCGGGTTTACATAAGTTTCAATTTTAACGACCGCAGGAGACGATTGCTGGAAAATTTTCGCAATATTGTTCGGCCGTACGACGTCCGCCGAGTTGCTTACAGGATTGCTCGCCGTTCTCGCAGCGGGGGGAGCCACTGTGCTGCCGCCTAACATCTGAGACGAGAACCAGTTGCCGCGATCCGCCGCGAACATCAAGCCTCCCAGCACGATAACTCCTACCATGAACCCCGCAAAAAGCGAGCGAAAGGAACTGCGTCTGGGCGGAGCCTGCCAAGCGCCTCCCCGGCCATTGCTGGATACCGTGAAAGGCCGGTATTCCCGTGTGGCGGGTACGACTTCCGTCTGCGACGGGTCTGCCGGCTGCCCGCCTCGATTCTGCCGGTAAGGCGGCTGGCTTCCGAACGGTCCGAAACTGTACGGTTCCGATTCGTTGCGGACTCCCGCGTAAGGATCGTCTCTTTGCTCCCGGGTGACCGGCTCTTCTTCGCGATGATCCGGACGGTTCTGACCGCCATATGAAAAACCCTGCTCATCTTCCGGTTTCTTGTTTTGATCGTCCATCGTTCATTCCTCCTTGGCGCGATTCGGTTACGCTGTTCTGACTTCCTGACTCTATCTTGGACTGCGAACCTTAAAACTATCTTAAACGGAAATGAACGCGAAGTAAAAAACGCAAAAAATTCCCTTCCCGCTTCATTATCCAATTCGAGCTGTTAAAAAACAACCGGAGCAAACAAAAAATCGTCAGAAAACATTCCCGACGATTTTTCTCCTATTCCGTCATGAAGCGTAACCTGCTCCTCTGGGTTAAACGGGATAGATCGTTTCAATCTCTTGTAACCGTTGCTTAGCTTTCTCGATCCAGCGAGGCTCGATGTCCGCATCCGCGTTAACCGGGTCAGAGAATTGATCAAGCACCGCCCCCGCCGTTCGAGGCTGCGCTTCCCGATCCAGACCTTCGTTATACACATGTTTTAAAACGAACGGTTCGCCGAAACGGATTTTGGCATCCGTCTCGTCCGTCTCGCTGTCCAGGTTACCGATCGTCACGTCAAAAGGGAGCCGCAGCCACACTTGGTTGGCGTCGTCCAACGCGCAATCGAATGTCCCGCTGTCATAATCCCAATTGCCGCTCAATGTAAAACCATGTCCTGCCACAGCGCTCCGAACTTTATCGAATTCCTGAACTTGCGAGGTGAGGGAAGAAGAGATCGGATACATGGTCTGGGTCTCCCCCTTTTACCCTTTAGCATATCCACTGCTCGCGCTAGTTATCCCTGTTTCACCCATCCTTTGCGGTGGGCGTGAATGGCGAGCTGCGTACGATCCTCGAGTTCGCATTTCATGAGCAGGTTGCTTACGTGGGTTTTCACGGTTTTGACGCTGATGTGCAGCTCATCCCCGATCTCCTTGTTGGATTTGCCCTCGGCAATGAGCAGGAGCACTTCCCGTTCGCGTTCCGTCAAGCCTTCATCTTCGCTTTGCACAGAGCGTTTGCGCAGTCCGCGGGTCAATGCCTGGGAAACATCCCCGCTCATGACCGGCATGTTGCGAAGCGCCCCTTGCATCGCATAAATCAGCTCGTCGGCCGACACCGTCTTAAGTACATAACTGACCGCACCTGCTTCGATGGCCTCAACGATTTTATCGTCCTCCAAGAAGCTCGTCAATATAATAATCCGAAGCTCGGGAAACCGTTCCAGCAATGCTTTCGTGGTCTCTACCCCGTTCATCTCCGGCATCATCAAATCCATGAGCACCAAGTGGGGCATTTTACCGTCAAATCCACCCTCTGTCAGTTTTCGAATTGCTTCTTGTCCGCCGGACGCTTCGCCGATCACATCAAACCTCGAATCCAGCATGAGATACGTTTTGAGTCCCATTCGCACCATTTCGTGATCGTCCACGATCAAAACATTCGATACGGTCGTTTCCCCAACGCTCACTTTTATTCGCTCCTCTGTCTGTCGGTTGCGGCTTTTTCATCAAATTTCGGAAACGATACCCGGACACGGGTGCCGGCTCCTTGTTTCGTCACAATCTCGGCTTCCCCGCCCATCTTCAGCGCGCGCTCGCTCATTGTGGACAAACCGTATGCCCCTTCACGAACTTGATCCGCCTGAAAGCCGGTTCCGTTGTCCTCAATTTGCAGCGTTACTTGGCGGTCGGTTTCACCGAGCATCAGCCGGACAGTGCCGGCTTCCGCGTGTTTGACCACATTGGCCATCGCTTCCTGGATCACGAGAAACAATTGATGTTCCTTCGCTTCGGACAACGGTCCTTGCAACTGTATATCCAGCGTACCTTGCAGCCCATTGTGCCGGCAATAATCCGGAAACCAGCGTTCCAGCGCTTCCGCCAATGTTCGACCTTGCAGCTCCATGGGCCGAAGCTGAGCGATCAGCCCCCGCATCTCACGCTGCGCCGAGGAGGACATTGCGATCAATTGCTCCATCACCTTGTGGGCGTGCGCTTGATCCTTTTCCAGCAGCTTCGGCAGGGAAGATGCGGACATATGAAGGGCGAACAACTGCTGGCTGACCGTATCATGCAAGTCGCGGGCGAGTCTTCGGCGTTCCTCCAACACAATCGCTTCTTTGGAAGAAGCCTCCTCCATGATGTCCCGCTCTCCCAGTTGCTGAAGCAGTTTCAAACGAGCTTCCAGACGGGACAACATATCGTTGAATTCGTTATAGACTCCGCCGAAGGCATCCATCCCCAAGGAGGGAAGCCGCGCGTTCCAGTTTCCCGCCTTGGCCTGTTTGAGGGCCAACTGCAACTGGTCTAGACGGCGCTGCGTACGATGGCCGATCATATATGCGACCGCCATCTGTACGATCAGGAACACGAACGTCCAGCCGAGCCAAGACTCCATGACGGGCGGGACGTCGGCCTGCGCAACCCAACCGAAGTATAAAAGCAGCATCAAGACGAGCGTGGAGACACCCGCGTAAATCGCCGTCTCCCATTTGCTGTTGCGAACCAAACGCATCATTCGTTTAACCTACTTTCGTCACCCGGACATCACCGATGAAAGAACTGGCGATGAGTACGACCCGTTTGTCCGTATCGGAATAACTCGGCGTTTCCACCGTCATTTGATTAAAAAATCCGCCGCGTTTGTGATCGAGAACCTTGACGTCTCCGATGAGTGAGCTGGATACGACTTGGATCCCCACGCCAAGGTCGTTCGGCACGAACACTTTGACGTCTCCGATAAAGCAGGATACGTAAATTCGGGTTTCGCCAAGCGGAATTTGCGCCTTGGTCAAATCGAGCGTCGTGTCTCCGATGAAATGGGAAATGGACATCGGCCGCAACTCCCAGTAATCGTGTCCGATATGCACATCGCCGATGAAACGGTTATGTTGATCGCGGTTCGGGTCGTAGTGGTGATGCCACCACTCATGCTGATGTTTCCTGCGTTCCTCTCTGTGCTCCTGTCGCTGCTGCCACCGCTCTTGGCGGTAAGCGTGGCGTTGCTGCCATTGTTCTTCTCGGTGCGTTTGCTTTTGGTTCCACTGTTCATTCGGCGGAGGCGTATCCTGGCGAGGCATGTTGTTTTGCGTACCTGAAAAGGAAGCGTTCGGATCTTCCGACATGGGTGGGGCCGGCGGCGGTCCCAACGGCTCCAACGGCGGCTGAGGCACGACCGGCGGCGGCGTCACCGGGTTCCAGCCGTTAGCCTTCCAATCTGCGCGGTATTTGTCCCGCTTCGGTTTGCTTCCTCTAAGGATCATGTTAATGCCGAACAGAATGAGGACAACCGGACCGATCAAACGGAAGATATCCCCTACGTTCCAAGTGAACCAGCCCAAATTTCTCCCGAGGAACACAATTCCGACCAAAATCACGATGGGGTTCCACCAAAATCCGCCGGCCCGTTGAATAAGCAATCCCTGAACACCGAACAAAATGATGAACACAGGCCAGAAGTTCTTAAACAAGTCACCGAGATCGAAGGTGGTTGCGCCGGTCTGGTTGAGCAGAAATACAACCCCGACTGCAATGATCACCATCCCCCAAAACAGGCGGTGCAAGATAGACTGTTGCATAATTGATTTCCTCCGATTTGCCGCAAAATATCGTAACTTGACCCCAGTATAATGCAAGCCAGCTCCAGCGGACAGCGGCGCGGGTTGGAAACCTTCATCCGTCTCAGGTCGGAGATACAAAGAGGCGAGGATCGTTCATGAGTCGAGCGGAGGCGTAAGTAAACATCCGGGCGGCATCGATAAGCAAAGAGTCGGCTTGACCGATCCGTGCTCGTTTCATGATTCCTTCTGCGAGGAGTGCAGGCTCCAAGACGGAAAACCTTCTCGGTGTTCCCCAATCGTGGAGCATCAGTTGCCGCACAATCTCATTTCCATCGACATCCGTCATTGCGCATGTGACCGGTATGGACTGGAGATGATAAGAAACTCCGACCACTTCTTCCACCGTATGGAACGTTGTGTTCGATTCCAGCGTGACGCCAAGCAGCAAAATATGGCCGCCTCGCCGGCACAACCGGTAATACGGGCTGCCATAGCCGCAAGGTGTCCAGCAATCTTCATGGCCTCTGGTCCATTCGAAAGCATGTTTGCCGATTGCGGCTACAGAATGGGTAGGACTTACGGAGCGATACGCCTCCTCCCGCAACCGTAAGGTTTCGGGAATGAGACCTGTCCAGCAACGAGACTCCTTGGTGTCGAAACGGGGAGGGTGTTGCGGTCCGTCCGCGCTCGATCCGGTTAACGTCGGCACAAGCAGCGTGCCCTTGGCCGGGTCGATCGACTCCAACAAAACGTCAATGACGGTATTTGCACCGCCCTCCACATGACCAATACGCGACAGTGAGCTGTGGACGAGCAGTTCCATGCCCGGTTGTACACCCAATTGCCGGAGATCGCGCAGCAACCTTTGCTTATCCATCGTATGATCCAGAGACGGGTTTGTCATGAACGCTTTTCCTCCTGCCAGAAAGATGCGGGAATGATTGCTTCAAAAGTACAGAAAAAGAGGAACCATTAGGTCCCTCTCATGATGGCGGTTGAAGTAAGATTCCCAATTATCTATTGCTGCTGCGGTTCGAATTGTTCGTGGATGCTCCTGTACCGCAGGCACTGCCGTTGTTGCTGCCTCTGTCCGAAGCGAATTCCGTCTGGGCAGCGTTGGAGTTGCCGCTCGTTCTCAGCTTTCTGTTTTTAGCCATGTTGACCTCACCTCCCCGCTGTTAGCTTGAGCGGAGAAGGGGTTGTTTATGTATTCGGAAACTCTTCCCGAACCTGTTCCTTGAGCCGGGCTTTGCTCCGATGAATCCGGGCTTTGACCGTACCCACGGGAACATCCATCGCAGCGGCGATCTCGTCGTCCTTGAAGCCGTAATAAAATTTGTAAAGCAGCAGCGTGCGTGTCTGGGGATCCAGCCTTCCGAGCAGATCGGACAATTCCGTCAACAACTCCGGCTCAGGGATAGAGCTTTGGCTTGACAAATAGCGAACGTAACCGTCATAAACCGCTTCCAACCGTTTGGCACGATTGGCGTTGGAGGCCAGATTGGACGCGATCGTTTTGGCCCACGGAATGAGCTTGTCCGATTCACGCAAACTCGAGTGTTTCTCTAAAATTCGAACCCATGCTTCTTGAACCACATCTCCGGCGTCGTTCTTGTTGTGCAGCTTGTACCGAACGACCCGCAGCATTTGGCGGTACAGTTCGACCAACAATTCTTCTTCCGTGTGAAACGTCGGGGGAAGATCGGTGTTGCGGAGGATGCTCATGACATGGGTCACTCCTCAACAATGGTAGAGATAAGTAATGCCATTCTAACACAGCCTCGACAAAAAGAGAATATTTCCCAATCAATCGACATTTGTTGAGCATTCCATGTGGAAAAACGGGACTGCCTCGTGGTCTATGAAAGACCATGGGGACAGCCCTGTTGACCCACGATTCCGCTGTTTGACCGTGATCTTAATCCACGCGTTTCGTGGCAATCTCTCCGGCTGCCCGGGCGATGAAGTCCGCCAAAGGCTGGGCGCCCAAATCGCCTTCGCCGCGTCGTCGCACCGATACGGTGCCGTTAGCCGCTTCCTGTTCGCCGACGATCAGCATATAAGGAGTTTTCTCCAGCTGGGCTTCACGGATTTTGTAGCCGAGCTTCTCATTGCGCAAATCCGTTTCCGCCCGGATGCCTGCCGCCTGCAGCTTCTCAGCCACTTCAAGTACATAGGATTCGTAAGCGGTACTGACCGGGATGATTTTGGCCTGTACCGGCGAGAGCCAAAGAGGCAGAGCGCCCGCGAAGTTCTCGAGCAGGAACGCGGTCATGCGCTCCATCGTGCTGATAATGCCCCGATGGATAACGACCGGGCGATGTTTCTTGCCGTCGTCTCCGACGTATTCGAGATCGAACCGTTCCGGCAGAAGAACGTCCAGTTGCACCGTGGATAACGTTTCTTCTTTGCCGAGAGCGGTTTTGATTTGCACATCCAGCTTGGGACCGTAGAACGCGGCTTCCCCTTCAGCTTCGAAAAACGGCTGGTCCAAGTCCTCCACGACTTCGCGAAGCATCCGCTGTGTAGTCTCCCACATTTGGTCGTCCGGCCAGTATTTCTCTGTATCATGAGGATCGCGGTAGGACAACCGGAACCGGTAATCCTTAATTCCGAAATCTTGGTACACTCGACGGATCAGATTTACGCATCTCATGAATTCTTCCTTGATTTGATCCATCCGGCAAAAAATATGCGCGT
Organism: Cohnella sp.; assembly: GCA_028287445.1. Taxonomy (GTDB): domain Bacteria; phylum Bacillota; class Bacilli; order Paenibacillales; family Paenibacillaceae; genus Cohnella. The sequence continues at coordinate 34,595 of JAQBPQ010000141.1, read as the reverse complement.
CGTTCAGCGTCATGGCGCGTACCCTATGAAGGCCCGTCAGGGCACCGGACAATTCGTATCGATGCATCGTTCCGAGTTCGGCTATCCGCAGAGGAAGATCGCGGTAGCTGCGCATATCGCTTTTATAAACCATCATGTGGTGCGGGCAGTTCATGGGGCGCAGGACAAGTTCCTCGTTGTCCAGCTGCATGGGCGGGAACATGTCTTCTTTGTAATGTTCCCAGTGGCCGGAAGTTTTGTAAAGATCAACGTTGGCGAGCACCGGAGTATACACGTGCTGGTAACCGAGACTCTCCTCCAAGTCCACGATATAGCGCTCCAGCGTACGACGCAGCTTCGCTCCGTACGGCAGCCACAATGGCAGCCCTTGGCCGACCTCACGGGAGAAGGTAAACATCTTCAGTTCCCGGCCCAGCTTCCGGTGGTCGCGCTTCTTGGCTTCTTCCAAAAAATGAAGGTGCTCGTCAAGCTGCGCTTTCTTCGCGAACGCCGTGCCATAAATACGCTGCAGCATTTTGTTTTTGCTGTCGCCGCGCCAGTAGGCCCCGGCCACGCTGAGCAGCTTAAACACCTTGATCCGTCCGGTGGACGGCAGGTGGGGACCGCGGCACAGATCGAAAAATTCGCCTTGGTCGTAAATCGTAATCACGGAATCCGCCGGCAAATCACGAATCAATTCCAGTTTTAGCGGGTCCCCGACTTTTTCATAAATCGCCAGCGCTTCCTCGCGGCTCACGACCCGCCGGACAATGGGGAGATCTTCCTTGACGATTTTCTCCATTTCCTGTTCGATGCGAGCCAAATCGTCCGGGGTGATGGACTGCTCCATGTCGATATCGTAATAGAAGCCGTCTTCGATGACCGGACCGATGCCCAACTTTACGTTATCGCCGCCGAACACCCGTTTGATCGCCTGAGCCATCACATGCGCGGTGCTGTGCCGCATCACTTCCACTCCGTCTTGCTGATCGAGCGTCAAAATTTCGAGCGAAACGTTGTCCGTCACAGGAGTATTCAGATCGACGGTTTTGCCGTTGATCTTCCCGGCCACGGCATTTTTCTTGAGCCCCTGGCTGATCGAGCCCGCCACATCTTCCACCGTCACACCGGCGTCGTATTCCCGAATCGCTCCGTCCGGCAGTTTTACTTGTACCATGCGGCATTCCTCCCAAATTTTTCGCGTTTCACATTTCCGGAAAACAAAAAAGACACCGTCTCATAAGGGACGATGCCTGGTTACTGGCCCGTGGTTCCACCCTGATTCGGTCTGTTCGGATCGGTCCGCATGGGACGTCTCCGGGATAGACCCTCGGTGCATTCAGTAACGGGAATGATCCGTTGCGGCTTACCTGTCGTCCGGCTCATGCCGTCCGGTTCAACCGCTCAGCTCCAAAGGGGTAATCCGATCGCCGGTCCGCAAGGAAATTTCAGCCTGGTTTCCTCTCTCTGGTCCGTCCGGGAAGAAGGGATCGTGTCTTTATCTTCGCTGTTCATTTCTGGTGATGTTGCGCGATAAGGATATTCCGCATTATAACAACCGCCGCCGTGCCTCGTCAAGATCAAGTGTACCGCTTATAACAAAGGGCTGTGAGGATATAAAGCGGCCCGATCCCCGAAGATCCCGATCAACGTACGAATCACTTGGGAATCCGGCTCCGGGGTGTGAATGTATAGTTGACCGGGCGAGGCCGCGAGGAGCCGGCTGACGAGCACACTTTCCTCTTCCTCCGAAGGTTCCTCGCCGCCCTGGCCTTCTCGTTCTAACGGACGCATGTCCTCGTCCAGCAAGCGGAAGGCATGTCCTCCGCCATGCAGCACGTGAACGGCCGGGATCCGGGTTTCCTGCCACTCGACCATTGATTTCAGAAGCGCCATGAATTCCTCGTATTGGCGCTCCACCATTCTTTCTTCCAATGCGGTTTCTGCCGCTTCCAGCACTTCCGAACGGTACTCGCCGAGCCGAAACCGAATGAACCCGTCTAGATGAAGCCGATTATGATCCGCCAAATATGCGGCGAACCGGGTGGTCAGTTTGCGCAGCCTTGTTTCCCGTCCTTTACCCGGCCATGGATCGCCGATTTCTTGGACTCCATCGAGCAGCGAGACGGTTTCGGCGATTAAAGCGTCGGCCTCAACGGCATCCTCCACCCCTAACTTGTCTTGAAACAATCGCCGCAGCAGTTGAGGTTCATGCTCCGTCAGCGTGAAATCCGCCAACACTTGCCCCACCTGTTCGCAGGAACGTCTTTTGGCCGCCGGTCCCGGTCCGAGCGGGAACTGGCAGTGGATAAAGCCTTCATCGCCCGACAATTCCCATTGGATCGCGTCCACCGCATGTTCCGCTCCCATCACCGTCCGGTTCAGCATCGCCGCCAACCGCTCCAACGAACCCGGATCGTGTCGGCGCTCCACCCAAAACTCCATCCGTTTCAAGCGCTCACCCCCGTCTTTAGAGCTTGTTACTTACTATATGGTGGCCTAAAAGGGGATATACGATGGGCGCTGAGCTATGGTATATTTTATAAAGCGAGCAACCGAAGGGATGTCTTTATGTCCTCATCCATGGAATTCAACCAAAAACGGTGGAATCGGCTTCTGCTCCACAGTTTTTGGATCGTGTTCTTCCTATCCATCTTGATCGAGTGTCTTTACCTGCTCTTCGTGACCAATATGCCGAGGGATGAATTCCTCCGGCGATACATCCTTCTGCCCTCCTTCCTCTTAGCCATCGTTATCCTGATCGCGGAAGCCGGGATCCGACTGTTAAAGAAGCACCATGATTACCTTCTTATATCCGCTTCCACTCTGTTTACCCTCATCGTGACCGGCACACACGCTTCGATGGATTACCTCTTGTTCTTTTTGTTTTTCCCCATCATGATCAGCATCTTCTATTTCCAATACAAGCCACTTTTATATGCCATTCTCAATACCGCGTTCGCGCTGTACTCCTTGTACTTTTTTAACCCCGGTATACACGCGCGCATTGGCCCTCTGGGGATGGTTTCCGTGACGGTTATCCTTGCGATATATTGCGGTATTGCCTTTTTCGTGCTAGCCCGGGGGCGGGAAGTTCTGAAAAATCTTATTTCTTCTTACGAGTCCAATCAGGCACTCCAAGTCCGCAACATGGAAATGTACAAGCTCGCCAAAACCGATTATTTAACGGATACGTACAATCACATGGCCTACCACGAATTGGTGGACAAGCTGGTGGAGCAAGCCGAGAAAGGCCGGCTCCAACTGCACCTGGCCGTCTTGGACATCGACAATTTTAAATCCATCAACGATTCTTATGGTCATCGAGCGGGAGACAATGTACTGCGCGCGGTCGCAGCGGTTGCCAGATCCGTGGTCGGACCGCATGATTTTGTGGCCCGTTACGGCGGGGAAGAGTTTGTCATTTTGTTTACGGAGCTCGATTTCTTGGAAGCTTATGACACCATCGAGAACCTTCGCCAAACCATTGCGGCCACGACGCATGAGTCGCTGAACGGACTCTCGGTAACCGTTAGCGCCGGCATTAACCACTACGTGGCGGGGATGGGCAAGGAGCGGTTTTTCCATGGGGCGGACGCCGCTTTGTATGAAGCCAAACACTCCGGTAAAAATCGAACGAATGTGACGGCATAACCAAACAAGCCTCCGTTCCCGTTATTCGGGACCCGGAGGCTTGTTGTTAGTTTTGCATGACGAAATCTTTGGCGGCGGAGTCGTTCTCCGCATAGGTTTTGATGATCCGGTACTTCGTGTCGCGTTGGGCCGGAATTTTGCCCGCTTCGCGGATGATTTGAAGCGTCGAATTGATATTAACCTTGTGGGTGGTTCCCGCAGCCGATACGACATTCTCCTCGATCATCGTGCTTCCGAAATCGTTGCAACCATAGGATAAGGTCACCTTGCCGATCTCCGGCCCCATCGTCACCCAAGACGATTGGAAATTGTCGATGTTGTCGAGCGCGATCCGGCTGATCGCCAGTGTCTTCAAGTACTCCTCCGGCGTCGCTTTCTCCCGCTTCATATTCGTATTGTCGGGCTGGAACGTCCAAGGTATAAAGGCGAGGAATCCCCGGGAAGGATAAGCGTTGACCAGGCATTCATCCTGCGCGTCGCGCACCCGGAGCAAATGAAGCGCGCGCTCCTCCATCGACTCCCCGAAACCGATGACCATCGTCGCCGTCGTATTCATGCCGATCTTGTGGGCTGTGGTCATGACGTCCATCCAGTCGCGCCATGTGCCTTTGAGCTTGCTGATCTTACTCCGGGTACGATCGTCGAGAATCTCCGCGCCTCCACCCGGCAGCGAATCCAGCCCAGCCTCATGCAGCTGCCGGACAACGTCCTCAAGCGGAATGTTCCCGGCCACTACCTGCATTTTGCGGATTTCGGCCGGGGAGAAAGAGTGCATCGTGATACCGGGAAAACGCTTCTTGATTTCCCTCAGCAAATTCAAGTAATACTCGAATGGCAAGTCGGGATTCGTCCCTCCCTGCATCAATATTTCTGTTCCGTCGACGTCGATCGTTTCCTGGATTTTTTTGAAAATGACCTCGTCCGGCAGCACGTACCCTTCCTTCGATCCCGGTGCGCGGTAAAACGCGCAGAAGCGGCAATAAACATCGCAAACGTTCGTATAATTAATGTTGCGTCCCACCACGAACGTGGTCACCGGTTCAGGATGCCGTTTCATCATCAGCCGGTTGGCGGTGTCGCCCATTTTCTCGATTTCATCGGATTCAAACAAGGTCACGATATCTTCCAAACCCAATCGCTGGCCTTGGAGAGCGCCTTGTAAAATTCGGTCCACTTGATTCATTCGAGGAACCTCCTTTTCCGTTAAACACCATTCGGTTCCCTTGCTGACTTCCATCGTAACATAATGGCACCGCGATAGTCATCTACATGACGATACCGCGGCTTTTTGACGAGCATTTACTTTTAAGTGCGCTGCCGAACTGCACTTGCGAACCGTTCGAGCGCTTCCGCAAGAATCGACCTCGGACAAGCGATATTCACGCGAAGATATCCTTCGCCTTGCTTGCCGAACACCGAGCCTTCGGTAAACGCTACCCGGGCTTCGTCATACATCAGTTTTTTCAAATCGGCCGGATCTTCGGAAATCGCGCGGCAATCCATCCAAACCAAGTAGGTCGCATCCGGACGCATCACGGTGATTTCGGGAAGACGATTCGCGACAAAATCGAGCATGTACGTGAGATTGCCCTGCAAGTAATCGATCAGCTGCTCCAGCCACTCGTCTCCGTGGGTATAACCGGCAACGACGGACGACATGCCAAAATAAGATTCCATGTGAATCGAAAAAGTTTTGATCGCTTGGTTGTAGAGGCGGCGAAGTTCATCATTCGGAATGATCACCGACGCGGCCTGCAAACCTGCCAAATTAAACGTTTTGCTCGTCGCGATGCATGTGAACGAGATCTGCGCAAATTCATCCTTGATTCCGGCGAACGGAATATGCTCGTGCCCACGGTACACAAGATCGTGATGGATCTCGTCGGCCACGACCAGCACCCCGTGACGCACGCAAATGTCGCCGATCCTCGTTAACTCTTCGCGCGTCCAGACTCGTCCACCCGGATTGTGCGGGGAACAGAGCAGCAGAAGTTTCGCTCCGTCGGCCGCCTGATTCTCCAATAGATCGAAGTCAATTTCATAACGCCCGTCACGCAAAACCAGCGCATTGTCGACAACGTTCCGTCCATTCATCTTGATGACGTCGTAGAACGGATAGTAGACCGGCGACTGAAGAATGACCTTATCGCCCGGCTGCGTGAACGCGTGAACGATGAGGCTCAGTGCCGGAACGACACCCGGACTCGAAGTGATCCACTCGTGCCGGATGTCCCATTGATGTCGCCGTTTCAACCAGCCGCTGACCGCATCGAAGTATTCGGGCATACGAATGGTATACCCGTACACGCCTTGCTTCGCCCTGCGCTGAATCTCGTCCACGACTTCCTGCGGCGGTTCGAAATCCATATCCGCCACCCACAGGGGCAGCACATCCGAATGACCGAACAGCTTCTCCGACTGATCCCACTTATACGAAGCAGTACCCATCCGATCGATGACACGATCGAAATCATATTTCATGGCTGTTTCCCTCCGATTTCCCGCAACGCGGCGTCAATTGCCTCACCCAGGTCGGCGATCAGGTCATCGATATGCTCGATGCCGACCGAGAAGCGAAGCAGACGGTCGTCCACGCCTACGGCTTCGCGGATTTCCAATGGGATGTCGGCATGTGTCTGCACCGCCGGATAGGTCATAAGCGACTCAACGCCGCCCAGGCTTTCCGCGAAAGCGATCAGCCGGATATGACGCAGAATGGGTTCGATGGTTCGAACATCCTTCATTTTAAAAGAGAAAATACCTGTATTGCCCGACGATTGCCGGTTTTGCACTTCATGGCCCGGATGGTGTGGAAGCGCCGGATGATACACTTCTTCTACCGCCGGATGTGCCTTCAACCAGGCAGCGATACGAATGGAATTGTCCTGGTGGCGTTCCATCCTGAGCGCCAGCGTCTTCATCCCACGCATCAGCAGCCAGGAATCTTGCGGGCCGAGGACCGCTCCGATGGAGTTGTGCAGGAACGCGACTTCCTTCGACAGTTCCTCGCCTTTGGTCACGATCAGCCCGGCCAATACATCGTTATGCCCGCCAAGATACTTCGTTGCGCTATGGATGACAATGTCGGCGCCTAGCTCGATCGGCCGTTGAAAATAAGGCGTAAGCAGCGTGTTGTCGATAATGAGGAGACATTCTTTGCGTTTGGCCCATGCCGATATTTTGGCGATGTCGGTGACCATCATGAGCGGGTTGGTCGGCGTCTCGACCAGCACCGCTTTGGTGTTCGGTTTGAAGTGCGATTCCAACGCGTCGAGATCGTCCGTGTCGATGTACGAAGCAGTCACGCCGAAGCGGGACATGATTTGTTCGAGCATCCGGTAAGTACCGCCATAGAGATCAAGAGAAACGAGCAAATGATCTCCTTGGCTAAACAAGGCAAAAATGGTTTGCAGCGCGGCCATGCCGGAGCTGCAGGCAAAGCCGGCATCGCCGTTTTCCAGATCCGCCGCGGCCGCTTCCAGTACGGAGCGGGTTGGACTCTTGGTTCGGGCGTAGTCGAATCCCGTGCTATGGCCGAGCTTAGGATGCCGGAACGCGGTGGAGTGATAGACGGGGAAGCTGACGCCTCCCGTCTCGGCATCATCCAACGATCCGATTTGGGCCAATCGGCTCTCGATGTTCATAAAAAAAGTCCTCCTATCGCAACGAAAACTTCTGTGCTTTGCCGAGTTCGTACGGAGTTGCCTGGTAAACGTAGTAATTAAGCCAATTCGAGAACAACAGGTTCGCATGGGCACGCCAAGTGGATCTAGGAACCCGGGTCGGATCGTCGCCGGGGAAATAGTTTTTGGGCACGTCGATGCTCAGCCCCTTCTCCTTATCCCGGTCATATTCCCATTTGAGCGTCTGCGGATCATATTCCGCATGGCCGGTAACGAAAATTTGCTTCCCTTGCTGACATGACGCGATATAAACGCCGGTTTCTTCGGATTCGGACAGCACTTCCAAGCCCGGCACCTTGTCGATGTCTTCGCGGCGCACTTCCGTATGCCGCGATTGAGGAACATAAAACATCTCATCGAAACCCCGCATCAACTGTGTATTCGGCTTGGTGACCACATGGGGGAAGACACCGAAAATCTTGTCCTCGAGCGGATATTTTGCAACGCCGAAGTGGTGGTATAGGCCGGCTTGGGCACCCCAGCATATATGCAGGGTAGAGGTCACGTTGTCGACCGTCCAATCCATGATCGTTTTCAATTCGTCCCAGTAGTTGACTTCCTCGAACGGAAGCTGTTCCACGGGAGCGCCGGTGATGATCATGCCGTCGTAACGCTCGTCTTCGATATCGTCAAACGTTTTGTAGAACGTCTCCAAATGATCGGTGGACGTGTTTTTCGAGGTATGGGTTTTCGGATGGAGCAGAACCGCCTCCACCTGCAGCGGCGTATTGCCGATCAGACGGAGCAGCTGTGTTTCCGTTGTTTCCTTGGTGGGCATCAGATTCAGGATCGCGATCCTTAACGGACGGATATCCTGATGATAGGCCACGCTCTCTTCGATCACAAAGATGTTTTCGCCCGCCAGCACTTCCTTCGCGGGTAAGTGGTCAGGCACCTTGATCGGCATCCATTCATCTCCTCCTTGAGGTTAACCAAATAAAAAACGACCCAAACGAGATAGGGTCGTTGAAAATGTGATTCAGCGCGCCCCTCTCATCTGTCCGAAACGCAAATCGCGTCTCCGCAAGAATTAGCACCGTGCGTGTAACGTCCACGTCGGTTGCCGGGCTTCATCGGGCTGGTCCCTCCGCCTGCTCTTGATAAGATGGCAAAACTCATTCAGTTGTCGTTTGAAATTAATGTACCTGAAATTAATAAGTGCGTCAAGTGGCGGTTCGCCGTCGGCGCCTGCTCCGGACTGGCCATAGGTGAAAGCCGCGACGTTGGAGAACACCATGTCGGTTTTTTTGTTATACACATAAAAGGAGTCGATCAAACGGACTTGCGGATACGATTTCAGGCATAATGATAGTACTTCTTCGCTGAAATTATTCTTGAAACAATTACAGGCCGGGCTTATACTTATCACGTCCACCGGGCGCCAAGGCGCCGGAAAATACGGACTTTGAGGGGTGAGCCGGACATGGAAGGAGATCATCCGAGGCCTAGTTGTCATCGTGTGATCCTGATCGCAGGAGGGTATTCCGATTGGGGGATCCACGCCTTGTCCGGCTTCGCCGGGTAGGCTGATCCTTTTATTAGCCGATGGATGCCTGACTGCTAACTCGAACCCTTACCGTTAATCGGATGAGGATTCGACCGGCGTTAACAGTAAAGGAGGGACATCCATGAAAATCCGTTTGGTTCACAACGGCGTATTTACGCCGGTGGAAGAAATTAATGAAGCCGTAACCCCCCCTTCTGAGGGCTTTTATTGGATCGACGCCGACCTGGACGATCTAGCCGTGCTTCAACCTCTGTTCGGACTTCATGATCTGGCGGTCGAAGACTGTCTGACCGAAGAAGAGCAGCGGCCAAAGCTGGAAATATACGAGGGCCAATACTTTCTCGTGATCAACAGCATCCGATTCGATGATGAAGAGATTTTCTTGCGTGCCTTGAACATTTTTCTCGGACGTCATTATCTCATTACCGTTACTCGCCAGCGAATCAATGAACTGCGCAGTATTAAACCCGTATTATTGGAACAGGAAGTCGGAAGTGCAGATCGATTCCTGTATCACCTTGTCGACACCGTCGTCGATAATTACTTCATTGTCGGGGACAGGATTGAAGCCAGGATCGAAGGATTGGAAGAAGATATCCTGATGCATACGAACAAGACGCATCTCACACAAATCATCGGTCTTCGCAGCGAGATTTTATGGCTCAAAAAAGTGCTGGGTCCGCAGCGTGACGTGATCGCAACCTTGAACAAAAAGGATCTGCGGCTCATCGATGACCAACTGCAAAAATATTTCGGCGACATCCACGAGAACGCCGTCAAAATTTTTGAAACCTTCGAAACTTATCGCGACCTCATGGGCAACTTGCGCGAGGCCTACCAATCCAGCGTGGCCAACCGTGCGAACGAAATCATGCGCGTATTCACCGCATTGACGACCATTTTCATGCCGCTTACTTTCATTACCGGAGTATATGGGATGAACTTTCCCTACATTCCGGGCATGCATCATCATTATGGCGCCGTGGTGTTGATGATTATCATGGTCTTGCTCGGATTCGGCATGTTTTATTTTTTCCGCAGGAAGGATTGGCTGTAAACACCCCCCTCAAAAACAGACATAAGGGCTGTCCAACGGTGAAATGAAACCGATGGACAGCCTTTTGTCATGCGATAAAGAGGGACTGCGACTTAAATGGCCGTCTGCCGTTCGCGGCGGAACCGGATTCGCATCATGCGCAGTCTCTCGTACTGCCGTTCCACTTCTTGATCGCCGCCGGTCGCCTCGCCGTAAAGTTTGAGGAGCAGCGGCTTCAGATAGCGATCGCCTAGCTCCACCATCGCTTCGGAGGCTTGCGTCCACTCCTCCGCCGTGACGGCCGTAAGCTCCCGGTCGATAATGGGCAGCACGTCATAACCTTCCTCGTCGAGTCGCTCAATCCGCTCCACCAATTGTCGGCGGGAGCACTGCAGCAGGCTTTCCATGTCGGCCAATGACTGCCCTTCCCGAATGGCATTCAGTAAAGACCGTTTGTCGCGAACGGAAGCCAGCGTCTTGCCGTATTTCTGCTCCTTCTGGCGGAACGTCCACTCCGCGAATCGTTCCGGGTCGACGGCTTGGCTAACCCAATCAAGAGGAAACGCATGCTCTCTGGGCATACCCTTGAACATTTCCGACAAATCGCTGCCGTACCTCTCCGTCTTTAACTTGGCGAATCCCGGGATATGGCCAAGCTCCTCCGGGGTGGCGGGACGGAAAACAGCGAGCAGCTGCAGCTCCCGATTGGTGGCCACCAAATAAGCGGACCGTCCTTCCTCCGATGCCTTGGCCCTCCGCCATAAGCGCAGTCGGTTGACCAGATCCGGATCCGCTTCCTGAAGATCGGCGTAGCACTGCAGCATCACCGCTTGCTGCGGTTTCCGCTCCCATACCGGCTCATCCAGCATCCCGTCGATCATCGGCCGAAAGCCTTCCCTCATTTTGCCTGCGGCTCCGTGGCGGAACGCAGCGAGCAGCTCTTCCCAACTGATTCCCTCATACCAGATTTCTTCCTCTGCGCCCGACTGGGCATCGCTTGTCCGCCATCCGGCCGTCCAAGTTCCCTGCTGCTCCCCGATGAACACCTGTCCCCGATCCTCTCCCCGGGCGTCCACACGGTCCAGCCGGTTCAAAAACACAATCTGCATGACGTTTCCTCCTCTGCCCGCTTCTCGCGGGATCCGTAAAATGAGTCCGGCCGCCCCCGCCGTCCCGGAACGCCAAAAAAAGCACCTCCCGCGCGAACGGCGGAGAGGTGCTTCCTCATTCCAACAGCCTTGAACGATTCCAGATTAGCAAAAAAGCGGCAATTTGACAAGGGGTACAGTTCCCGTATGAGGACAAGTTCAAAGGTTCTCTTGGGCAGGCGGGGTCTTTCACGTATAATGAGCATTACACGAACACAGATAAGGAGGGCTCCGGCCTTGCATATGAAAGATTTTGATTTCCTGTCCGACAGCACTGAACAGACATCGACCCGTTTTGTGACGTTTGTGACACCGGGACTTTATCGTTTTGATCTGGTCATTTTGACAACCAACCGTTTTTACGGCAAAAAACTGGTCACCGACATGCAATCCGGACGGAGCGGGGTTTTGGGATCCGATGATTTGGAGGAAGAAGGGGTACTCGAATCGATCTTCCGAATCAACGAAGAAGAAGCTGCCGAGCTTGCGCAGTTTCTCATGCTCGTGTTGGGGGAAGTCCATTTTACCGATTAATTTTTACATAAGGCGGATAACCTATCGAAAATCGATCCATTAAGAGGGGGGTTTTCCGATGGCGCCGTTTCTTCCCGAAAAAAAGCAGCCGGATCCCGATTTGTCCACAGTAGAATCCCGGCGCAACGACCTTACGGCCGAAGAGTTCCCGGAAGGACCCTACGGCTCCTCCATTACCGTGGAATCGCTGGGTAAAAGTACGCCTTGGAGGGACGACCAGCGTCCTCCAAACACTTACACGTACGAGAACCGCGAACTGCACGCCGGATTAGACCGAGATTACCCGGGAGATCATCAGCTTCATGACCATGCCGACGGGGAAGACGATACGTTCGGATAGACGCTGGGAGAAGATATTCGATTAACCGATCCAGCGCAGGGCATCCCGGAATTCCACATGTTCGCAAATGGCCGTCACCCGGTCGCGGTCCACAATCCAGAGACACTCGGACAGTTCAACCGTAAGCGGCGCTTCGCAATGAATGGTCGCCAGACGCCGGGATAAATGGAGCATGTCCAAATCCGCTTCAATTTTTTTGCGAATGGCCGGCGGAAGCTGGTTAAGGTTCGTCAAAATGCCCTCGATGGACGCATATTCCTGGAGCAGTTTCAGTGCCGTTTTCTCGCCGATTCCCCGTACGCCTGGATAGTTGTCGCTCGTGTCTCCCATCAGCCCTTTGAGATCGATAATTTGGGCCGCGGTCATTTGCCGCTCTTCCAACAGGAAAGCAGGCGTATAAACGGCATAATTGCCCTGACCCTTCTTCATGATGACAACGGAAATACGCTCGTCCACCAACTGTAGAAGATCGTGATCACCCGTGAGGACGAACACTTCGGTTTCCACAGCAAATCGGCGCGCGAGGGTTCCGATGCAATCGTCCGCCTCATAGCCTTCCGAACTTACATTGAGGATGCCGAAGTGTTCGGTTACGGTTTTGATGAGCTCAAACTGCGGGATGAGATCTTCAGGAGCTTCCGGCCGATTGCCTTTGTAATCCGGGAAATCGTTAGCGCGGAACGAACCCCCGGCCAAATCCCAGCAGCAGACGAGGTGGGTCGGCTTGATTCTGCGCACGGCATCGCCGAGGATGCGAAGAAAACCGTGAACCGCGTTCACCGGAACACCGTCCCGATTTTTCTTTACCGAACCGCCCCAAGCGGTGCCGAAGTAAGCTCGAAAAAGCAGCGCCATCCCGTCAACCAGCAATACCGATGGAGTGTCGCCGTTCGATTGTTGTAACATGTCGAGCCAATCTCCTTTCTATGATCAAAAATGATTAGGAATCCATGCTAGACTTACCGGCGCGTAGTTCCGATATTTAGCCCTAAGTATCCGATTCTATGCAATAGCGTAACATTCATCCGCAATTGCCTATTCTCCCATAATCGCCACGTTCCCGTACGGAGCACAGAGCTACTATGGGCGGCGCTCTAGCGTTAGTTTATCAGGGTTAAGTAGCAGGGAGCTGCTATACGAGGAACTCTGGCTTTGCTGCGATCGCAAGAAGGAGCGGAAAGTTGCTATTTTAGCTGGTCACGGCAAGCGCACAAGCCGCTCACTTCTTCGGATCCGCGGCGCGCAGGAACTTGCCGATCCGCTCGGGGGCCTCGCGCAAGCGATCTTCCGGCTCGACAAGCGCCAGCCGGACAAAGCCTTCCCCCCGCGCGCCGAAGGCGTCGCCGGGAATGCTGGCCACGCCCGACCCGGCCAGCATTTCGCGGGAGAAACTCCGCGAAGACCAGCCCGCCGGCACCGGCGCCCACACAAACATCGTCGCCCGCGGCGACGGCACATCCCAACCCGCTCGCCGCAAGCCGTCGACCAAAACATTCCGCCGCCGCTCATATAGCTCCGCCACCGGCCGCGGTTCCCGCATATCCATTTCCAGCGCGGCTACACCCGCTTCCTGAATGCCGTGAAATACGCCGAAGTCGAGGTTGTTCTTGAGTGCCCGCAGCGAGTCCAACGCCTGCCGGTTGCCCACCGCAAATCCAAGCCGTGTGCCCGCCATGTGAAACGACTTCGATAGCGAATGAAACTCCACCGCCACTTCGAACGCGCCGGGCACCTCCAGCACACTCGGCGGCCGGAAACCGTCAAATGCCATCTCGCTGTAAGCATTATCGTGCACGAGCAATACTCCGCGTCGTCTCGCCGTATCGACGGCCTTCTCAAAGAAAGCGAGATCGGCCACTGCCGACAACGGGTTGCTCGGATAATTGAGAATCATGAATTTTACTCGTTCCCATACCGCGTCCGGGATGGCATCGAAATCAGGCAGATACCCGTTCTGCTCCATCAATGGAAGGGGAATCGCTTCTACACCGGCAACGGCCAATCCCGCTCCGTAGATCGGATATCCGGGATCCGGCAGCAATGCCGCGTCGCCCGGATCACTGATGGCCAGCGGCAAATGGCCAAGACCATCCTGCGTCCCCATGAGCGACAGTACCTCGTGCACCGGATCGAGCTCGACCCCGAAGCGGTGGTGGAACCAACGCACGACCGCCGCGCGAAACCGCTCCGACCCCTCCGTTCCAGGGTACCGATACAGGTCGAGACGCAAACTTGCCGCTGCCAATGCCTGCCGCACCTCTTCCGCCGGCGGCTGATCGGGACTCCCGATATCGAGCGAAATCACGTCTTTTCCATGTTGCCTGGCTTCCGCTTTCCATGCCGCCACTTCCGCGAAGATAGCCGATCCAAGCCGATCCAGCCGTCCGGATCTCCATTTCGTTTCCGCCATGATGCGCTCCTTCCCTCTCCCCCCACGCAACAGCCCCTATAAAGGAGCAACCAATCCCGTTTCACCTATTTTCCAGATCATATAAAACAAAACCGCGATCAAGCCCCCATACATCAATCCCATGCGGATCCGCACGCGGAGAGGGACCTCGTAATACCGATCCGGCTCGAAGCGAGTACCCTCCATCCGGACCGTAAACTTCAGCTCGCTAGTATTAGCCGGTACAGTGACATTCGTTAACACGACTTTATCGATCAGACATGGCTGAGACAAACTCAGTTCTCCCTTAAACGAAAGCGGCTCCCACCAAAACTCGACCACATGCTCACCGTCCAACCGGCAATAAGCGGTATACGGCAGTTCCCTACGATGAGATCCACCCGACAGAAACCATCCAGGCAGTGAGGGATCCAAGGTTGCGTGATATTCCCCTTCCACGACGTAGGAAGCGGCCTTCCGACGGTTGCGGAAGAATCGCTTATACATTTCCCATAAAAACAGCAGCCAGATGTAAATGAAAATAAAGCCGCCGAAGCGCCAGATCACAAATGGCCCCGCAATGACTCCGATCAGCCACAGCCAACGGCTAACCGCCGTGACGATTCGTCCCCCGTCAAGCGGATGAATCGGCATCAGATTGAGCAAATTGAGGAAAAATCCCGCATAGGCAAGCGCGTACCAGATCTCATATCCGGTCCCATATCCGATCGCATAACAGACGAACGCCCCGACACTGCCGAGCACCGGACCGCCCATCCCGATAAAAGCCTCCGTTTCCGCGTCTTTCGGATGTCTTTTGAGTAAAATCAATGCTCCGAGGAACGGAATGAACACCGGTGCGGATACCGGCAGTCCTTTGCGACGCGCCGCCAGCACATGGCCCATCTCATGCACGAACAACAGCAGGACAAAGCCGACCGCGAACGTCCATGGAGAGATCAGCGCGTACGCTCCAATGCTGAGAACCATCGTCCACAATGGCTTTCCGGCCTTTAACAAAAAAAACAGTGCCGTTTTGAACTTGGTCAGAAGGAGCAGGATACCGGCTCCCGCCGCCCATGTTCCTTTTCCGTTGGGTTTCGACTGCAGCTTGCGTTCCTGATTCGGCAAAGACACCTTCACTCCCCATTCCGTTCGATCCTGACTTGATTTCACCAAACGCGATTGTACTCCTCTTCCTTGTAGCCCACGGTCACCCTCTGTCCATCGGTTACAACCGGCCGTTTGATCAGTCGTCCGTTACCGGCGAGCAGAGCGATTTTGTCATCTTCGGACATGCCGGGCAGCTTATCCTTCAATCCCAGCTCCCGGTAGGCCTCGCCCGACACATTAAACCATTTGGAAATCGGAAGGCCGCTGAGCCCAATCCACTTCTTCAAAACTGCAGCGGAAGGTGTTTCCTCCCACAAATTATGCAGATCCAATTCAAATCCGCGTTCCTTGAGCGACTTGACCGCCGCCCGGCAAGTATCGCATGGTGGATAATGATACACCGTCAGCTTTTGCTTTTTCATTGCCGTGCCTGTGGCCCCTCTCCCGTTATTGTCTCAGATGCCCCCGCAGCAGGACTCGTATGTGCCGAAAGTGTCATTCCCAACCTGCGCAAATCTTCCGGCAATGCCGCGTCCAGTTGAAGCCTCTCTCCGGTGATCGGATGGGAGAAAACGAGTGTCATGGCATGCAGCGCCTGCCTGCGAATGACACCCGCCAACTCGGCAGCCAAAGGTGAAGCCTTCCACCTCTCGTCCGAATAATAATCGTCGCCGATCAAGGGACATCCGATATGCAGCATATGCACCCGGATCTGGTGCGTCCGGCCTGTCCCGAGCCGAATGTCCAACACCGATGCGTTACATGGATAAGATTCAGCCACTTCATAAAAGGTGAGCGAAGGTGCACCGTCATCCCGCACAACACGCCGATGCGGATCCTCCGAGGACCGGTCAATCGGCGCATTCACTTCACCGATCCTCTCCGGCGGCTGCCCGTACACGTAAGCGCGGTAATGCTTCTCCATGCCGCCCGCGGCCATCTGTTCCGACAACTGATGATGGGCATAGGCGTGCTTGGCCACCACGACCAAGCCGGACGTAAACTCATCGAGCCGATGAACCGGATGGAAGCGGCAGATTTCGCCCCGCTCCCGCCAATAATGGACAATGCCATTCGCCATCGTACCCAAATAATGACCTGTCGTCGGATGCACAATTTGGCCCGCCGGCTTGTTGACGACCAGCAAATGTTCATCTTCGAGAACGATGTTGAGCTCCATCGGTTCAGGCAAAATATCAGGCGATTCCTCTCGTTCGATCCGCAGCTCAATGCGGTCTCCCGCCGATACCGGATCAATGGTACGGGCTCGCCGGCCGTTCACGATAATCCCTTCCTCCGTCGTCTTCAACCGGACGAGCAGCCGCCGGGACATGCCGAACCGGCGCTGCAACACACGGTAAAGCAGCCTTCCGTCGTCCGCGGAGTCTGCCACATGGACGAGCGGGCTGTAATATTTGTTGGCAATCTCTCGGTTCACTCCTGCGGCCTCCGCCGGAATACCGCCGCTCCGCGTTCGTATTCGACATCCGTCACACCCAGACGGGCGTTCGCCGCCCGGGCAGCGGTGAAGAAAAAGTCAGACAGCCGGTTTAAGTACCGCCGCACCTCTGCCGGACAAGGCCGTTGCGCGGCCAAGGTGACCACGCGGCGTTCCGCCCGCCGGCAAACGGTCCGGCATACATGCAGCAGAGCCGCAGGCTGGCTGCCGCCTGGAAGAATAAACCGCTCAATCGGTGCGGTTTCATTGTCGTATTCGTCGATCCATAATTCCAGACGAGAGGCCATCTGTTCCGACACTTTCATCTTGTCGGGCACGGGATCGGCATAGGACAAATCAGAGCCGCAATCAAACAATTCATGCTGAATCCAGAGCAGCCTTTCGGTCATGTCGCTCCAGAGCCCGCCGCTGTCGTCCGCCGTCCAGGCGGCCGCCTGCCCCACGAAAGCATTAAGCTCGTCTACGGTTCCATATGCTTCGACCCGGAGATCATCCTTGGCCACCCGGCCGCCGCCGATCACCGAAGTGTTTCCTTCATCTCCGGTCCGTGTATAAATGTTCATGCTTCGGATTCCTCCGTTTCACTCGGTTTCCCTTGACTTCCACGGCCATACCCGCCGTCAGCCGGTATAAGCGTTGCCTGTTTCCACTATAGCATAATCGCGGTTTTGCCCAAAAGAAAAGGCCGGCGAACTTCACCGGGCCTTCTTGCGGCCAATAACCGATTTTGTCATATATTCGTTAATTTTGACATCCAACTGTCGACTGATCCGAATGACTGTGTCCGCTGTGAAGGAGCATTCCGTCACGAACGTTTCCGCCATGATTTGGCGCAAGCGGTCGATTTCATCCGCCAAGCCGGTGCTGTTTGGCGTTCGTCCGGCCAGGCTGTCCGTCCGTTGGAGAGTCGTGGAGTCGACATGTTCCTCGGCCCGTACAATGTTGGCAATATCACTGTAATTCACCGCGTCCATACACTCTCTCCTTCCCCGAACCGATTCAAAACAAAAGTTATTATAGCAGATACCTCTATAAATAAACACACATTCGCTGGGAATCGTTTTAACCGATTTTCCTTAAAAAGTTGCCAATCCGTTCTATCGCTTCCGTCAATTGGGTGACCGAGGTGGCATAGCAGCAGCGCAGGAAACCTTCTCCGCCTTTGCCGAACACGTGTCCCGGAACCGCAGCGACTTTGGCCTCAAGAACCAACCTTTGCGCGAATTCTTCGGAGGTCATGCCGGTTGACTGAATGGAAGGGAACGCGTAAAAAGCTCCCTGCGGTTCATGGCAAGGCAGACCCAATTCGCGGAAACCTTGCACGACCAGCCGCCTCCGCTGGTTATACGATTCGATCATCCGGTCTTTCTCTTCCAAACCGTTCTGGGTGAGCGATTCCAAAGCGGCCACCTGACCCATGACGGGGGCGCACATGACCGTGTATTGATGAATTTTGAGCATCGCACCGATCAGATCGGGATGCCCGCAAGCGTATCCCATCCGCCAGCCGGTCATCGCGAACGCTTTGGAGAAGCCGCTGACCAAAATGGTCCTGTCCTTCATTCCCGGAAGCGAGGCGAAGCTCACATGTTTGGTTCCATACGAAAGCTCGGCATAGATTTCATCGGAAATAACGATCAAATCATGCTCCTCGACCACTTTGGCGATCGGAAGCATGTCTTCGTATGTCATGATCGCGCCCGTCGGGTTGCTCGGATAGCAGAGAACGAGCAGCTTCGAACGGGGTGTAATCGCCTCACGGAGATTTTCGGCGGTAAGTTTGAAATGGTCTTTGGCGAACGTTTCGATGCCCACGGGCACGCCGCCGCCAAGTGCCGTTATCGGAGAATAAGAGATATAACAAGGTTCGGGAACGAGGATCTCATCCCCGGGCTCGATCAAAGCGCGCAGCGCCAAGTCGATCCCTTCGCTTCCGCCGACAGTCACAATAATCTCATTGGCCGGATCATAGTCCACATGGAACTCATTGTGCAGGTATTGTCCAATCGCTTCCCTAAGTTCCGGCGTTCCGGCATTTGGCGTATATTGCGTTTTTCCTTTTTCCAAAGAGTACACGGCCGCATCGCGAACCCGCCAAGGCGTAACGAAATCGGGTTCTCCGACACCGAGAGAAATGATATCTTTGTCTTTGTTTGTACTCACCAAGTCAAAAAAACGCCGGATCCCCGATGGGGCAATTGCGCGCGCATGTGCGGCCAAGTAATCCTGCATACCCTTATTCAGCGGAGCCTTCGTTAACGTCTGGGAAACTTCCTGATTCTTGATCATGAGGCACCGTTCCTTTGCGCGGGACTGACGGGTTACGGGGAGACCAACAAACGCCCGTCATCCTCGAATTCCTCGAAAATGATGCCGTCCTGCTTATATTTTTTTAAGATGAAAAAGGTTTTGGTAGAGATGACGGATTCGATCGTAGACAGCTTGTTGGACACGAATGAAGCGACTTCCTTCAGGTTTTTACCCTCGATCTCCACGAGCAGGTCGTACGCGCCGGACATCAAATATACCGACTTTACCTCCGGGTACAAATAAACCCGCTCCGCAATGTTTTCAAACCCGCGTCCCCGCTCCGGCGTGCACTCGACCTCGATAAGCGCCGTTACTTTTTCGTCGTCTACCTTGCTCCAATTGATCACCGCGGCATATTTGATAATCACGTGTTCGTCTTCCATTTCCTTAATCGCAGCCGATATTTCCGTTTCCTTGACACCAAGCATCGTCGCGATCGTCGATGCCGGCAGCCGCGCGTCTTCCTTGAGCAGATCCAGGATACTTAACTTCAACTGATTCATGATGATCCCTCTTTACCGTAAACTGGGTCGCCCTCAACGCCTGGTCCGACCGGTATGTCTCGCCTGAATTACTCTCCATATTACATCAAATACAGGCCGCGTGAAAAGAAAAAAAACCGTCAAATAGGCAGCGGGAACGATATGGAAAAACGCCGCCCATCCGGAGAACCTCCGAAGGATCGGCGCATGCTTTGCGTCGTTGTGGGGTATTGCGAATAAAACGATTGTAACTTGTCCGGTATATCCTGTCTAGCCAGAAGTTATGTCTCAAACGGAATAAATCCGGATCTATGTTTCAAAAAATGCCCATGCTCAAATAGCGCTCGCCGGTGTCGGGGGCGATGCAGAGCACGCGTTTGCCGGGGCCGAGTCGGCGGGCGACCCGCAAAGCCGCCCATACGGAGGCGCCGGACGATGGCCCGACGAGGATGCCTTCGCGCGCGGCGAGTTGCCGGGTCGTCTCCAATGCGTCCTCATCCGTCACCTGAATGATCTCGTCGTAAACGGACGTGTTCAAGATCACCGGAACAAATCCCGGGCTCGTGCCGACCAGCTTGTGGGGGCCCGGTTCGCCTCCGCTCAGCACGGGAGAACCGGCCGGCTCCACGACCGCGATGTATAAGCCCGACAGATGCTCTCGCAGCGTCTCGCCGACACCCGTGATCGTGCCGCCGGTACCCGCTGTCGCTACAAAAGCATCCAGACGGCCTTGCGTCTGCTGCAAAATCTCGATGGCCGTCGTACGACGGTGAATGTCCGGATTGGCGGCGTTCTCGAATTGATTGGGCATGTAGCTGCCGGGAATATCCGCCAACAGATTCCGGGCTTTGGCGATCGCACCCGGCATCCGTTCTGCGGCAGGCGTCAGCACGACTTCAGCGCCATAGCCTTGCAGCAAGGCGATGCGTTCCCTCGTCATGTTGTCCGGCATAACCAGAATGAGCCGATAACCTTTGGCCGCGGCAATCATGGCCAGTCCGATTCCGGTATTGCCGCTGGTCGGCTCCACGATGACAGATCCGGGACCAATCATGCCCCGCCTTTCCGCATCTTCGATCAGGCCAAGGGCTGCGCGGTCTTTCACGCTGCCGCTCGGGTTTAGTTTTTCCAGCTTGACCAGTACCTCAGCCATATCCGGACCCGTGAGACGCTGCAGACGTACGGCCGGCGTATCCCCGATGAGCTCCGTTACCGAGCTGACGATCCGCGTCATGACGGAGCGGCCTTCCGTCCGGAAGCTTCGGTTCCACTGAGCCGGCGAGCCAACTCAAACCGCCCCTGTTCAGCCAATGAATACTGCACCGAAAAACACGACGGGCACACGTAAACAGTGAGCGCGAAGGGAGCTTCCAACACCGGCTGCCCCAGCGATTGCGGCACACGAGCGCGGAACGTCTCCGGAGTGACAGTATGTTCTCCCGCCTCCAGCATATACTCCCGGCATTGAGGGCAATCCGGCACGGTATCCTGTTCGTCGAGCAGGCGCTCCACCGTTTCTTCAAATTGAAGCAGCGCCTCATTTTTCTCTGTGAGGTCGCCCTCCTGCGCCCAATGAAGCTCTTCGATGCCGGGCGCCGCGTCTACCGAGTCCTCTTCGTCTTCCTCGTCGGTGTCGTCTCCGATTCCGACTCTGAGCGTCCGGTAACCGTCCAGCTCATTCTCGCATACCGGGCAATATTTCTCCGGCTGCTCGCCTTCTTCTTGCGGTATTTCACTCTGGCACCAAGGACATACGACAACGGACATCGCCCGCGCCTCCCATCATCTCTGTATCGAAGCCGGACGTCAGCCCTGCCTCACCATATACCAAACGCCAAATAGGATAAATAAAATAGCCAAAGCGAACAAAGTTCCCCACAAATATTTCATCCGACAAATCCTCCGATTTACGTCACCGCAGCTCCGATAATATAGGATAACGAGACGGAAATAATCATCGCCAGCAGGCCGACGGCCCGGTTGTCTTTCCCGATTTCTTCGTCAATCCGGAACACGGGGGTCAAAAACTCGAACAGAAAATACGCGGCCAGAAGCAGCAGAAACCCGCCGGCAGCCCATAATAGACTCACATAGATCGACTGGTGGGCTTGGATGGAGAAGCGGAAAATATTGCAAATACCGAAGATTTTACCGCCCGTTGCCATCGCCACCGAAACGTTGCCTTTGCGGATTTCGTCCCAGCCGTCGTACTTGGTGACCCATTCGAAAATGGACAGAAACACGATCAGCGAGAGGATGCCGACTGAGAAATAGGCCAGCACCGCGGCGATCGGAACGTCCATTAAAGAATCGACAAGCCCCTGCATGGTATCCCCCCTCGTCAGTGGAGCTCAGCCACGGTGACACCCGCGCCGCCTTCCCCATAATTGCCCAGCCGGTAGCTTTTGACATGCTTATGCCGACGCAGAAAATCCTGCATGCCCGCACGCAAAGCCCCCGTACCTTTGCCGTGGATGATATATACTTGGCCAAGATTGGCGAGAAAAGCTTCATCCAGGAACCGGTCGACGTCCAAAATCGCTTCATCCAGCGTAGCGCCGCGCAAGTCCAATTCCGTTCGCAGATTCTCATCGCGCGTGCGCTTTACCGAGGCGGCCGCTTGGACCGGAGCCTTGGCAGGTGCCGATTTGCGAACCGGATCCAGATCCGTCAGCGCCACTTTCATTTTCATGATGCCGAGTTGAACCACAGCCTCCGAGCTGCCTGACAATTCCACCACGTGGCCTTTCTGTCCGCCTAGCGAAAGAACTCTTACCTCGTCCCCCGCTTCAATCTTGGCGGCTTTGCCGCCGGAAGCGGCCCGGGAAGCGCGGGCGGCAGCAGCCGGAACCGCATCTTCCAGCCGGCGCCGTGCCTCGATCAGTTTATGATCCTTGACGGCGGCTCCTTCTTCCATGGCCATTTTGCGAAGATCGGCAATGATCTCCTCGGCTTCCCGCTTCGCCTTGGCGATGGAATGCCGGGCTTCTTCCCGCGCTTCATCGAGCAGTTTAACCTTTTGCTCCTGAAAACGATGGCGTTCTTCCTCCATCTGCTGCCGGAGTTTCTCTACTTCCGCACGCAGACGCTCGGCCGACACCCGCTCCGATTCCGCCCGGCGCCGGTCTTGTTCAAGCGAGGCGATCATCGTGTCGACCTTCATCTCATCCTCGCTGACTTCTCCCCGGGCATGCTCAATGATGCCGTACGGCAGACCGAGTCGTGCGGCGATCGCGAATGCGTTGCTCCGTCCCGGTACCCCTACGAGCAGGCGATAGGTTGGGCTAAGTGTGGCCACATCAAACTCCATGCTCGCATTGATCAGGCCTTCCCGATTGTATGCATAGGCTTTCAGCTCACTATAATGGGTAGTCGCGACGATCCGGCAGCCGATCCGGTGCAAATGCTCCAAAATCGCGATCGCCAGCGCCGACCCTTCGGCCGGATCCGTGCCCGCGCCCAATTCGTCAAGCAACACGAGACTTTTGGGAGTCACTTGGCCGAGCATCGAAATCAAGTTCGTCATATGGCTCGAGAATGTACTTAAATTCTGCTCAATGCTCTGCTCGTCCCCGATATCGGCGTAAATGCCGTCGAATACGCACAACTCGCTTCCTTCGTCCGCTGGAATGAATAGCCCGGACATTGCCATCAGGCTCAGCAGACCCATCGTCTTGAGCGAAACCGTTTTGCCCCCGGTATTCGGGCCCGTCACGATAATGGCCGAGTACTCCCGACCCAGTTCCATGTCGGTCGCCACGACTTTCTTCGGATCAATCAACGGATGTCGGGCTCTACGCAAATCCACACGGCCTTCGTCGTTCATCTTCGGCAGGGAGCAGAAACCCGATACAGCCATTACGGCTTTGCCGAAAATAAAATCCAGCAGGCCGACGATTTCGGAGTCGCCGTTGAGCAAATCGGCACGTTCGCCTGTCTTCTCGCTCAGGTGGCGGAGGATGCGCTCGATTTCTTTTTGCTCGCGCAGCTTGAATTCCCTGAGCTTGTTATTCAACTGAACGACCGGTTCCGGCTCGATGAACAAGGTGGCTCCACTGCCGGACTGATCGTGCACGATCCCGCCGAAGTGCGCCCGGTATTCCTGTTTGACCGGGATGACATAGCGGTCTCCCCGAATGGTGATCAGCGATTCCTGCAGCATTTTTTGCACCGACGACGAGCGAATGAGGCTTTCCAGCTTCTCGCGTGCCCGCCCTTCTCCGATTCGGATATCCCGACGTACCGAAGCAAGCTCGCTGCTTGCCGAATCGAGTACGTCTCCCTGCTCGTCGATGCAGCGGCGAATTTCTTCCTCGAGTGGTTTAAAATCGGTCAGCGGCTCGCACAGGTCTTCGAGCAGAGGCAGCTTCGCCTCTTCCGCAGCCAATTCGACAAAACGGTTGAGCTTCCGAATGCCCGCTATTAATTGTGCAATATCGATCAGTTCCGACGGCTGCAGCATTCCGCCCAGCTTCGCCCGGGTCAACGAGGAACGAACATCGGTGATGCCCCCGAACGGAGCTGAACCTTTAAGCGCTGTGGCCCTGACCGCTTCGTCGGTTTCCTGCAGAAGCCGCTGGGCTTCGCGCAGGTCCCGGGTCGGCCGCAGTTTCTCGGCAAGCTCCTTACCGAGCGATGTGGCGCAGGAAGCCGTCAGCTGCCGGACGATTTTGTCGTATTCCAATGTATGAAGCGCCTTGTCGTTCACGGCGTGATTCACAACTCCTCTCGCCCCTTATTATAGCCGAACCGCTCAATCTTGCGAAACGTTCCACTCATAGGGAATCGATCTAGGGATACACTATGGGTATCTCGTCAAAGGAGGCAAGTTGACATGCAATTTCTCGGTCATGTCGTACGGTTCATCGTGTCCGCTATCGTGCTGATGATTGTGGGATGGCTCGTGCCGAGGTTCAGTGTAGGCGGATTTTGGAGTGCGCTGTTTCTCGCCCTGGTCATCGCCGTGCTGGGCTGGATCATCGAGGGCATTTTTGGCAAACGGGTCACTCCGTTCGGCCGCGGCATCGTCGGTTTTCTGTCCAGCGCCCTCGTCATCTGGCTCGCCCAGTTCGTGGTTGGCGGCGTGCGCGCGACCCTTATCGGCGCCATTTTGGCCGCATTGGTCATCGGGATCATCGACCTGTTCATCCCGGTAGCGAGCCCGTTCCGAGCCGGGCAGGACAACAGGCAGCGGAGCTGATCTTCGCCCTCGTTGTATGGCACCGCAGTACCCCCATGCGTCTATCGCATCGGGGGTTTTTGTGTTATTTCCGGTTGGCTTGCGTTCACTAAAATGCCATCGGAGACCGGCCGAATGCCCGGCACCATTATGATACAATAAAACCGACATTTTTTTCTTTTTTCGGAGGGGGAAACCAATCATGCATCAAAAGCTGGCATCCATGATGGTGCTTGCCGCACTTGTTCTGGCGCTCGCGGCCTGCGGCGGCGGTAAGAACGACAATGGAGCGAACGGGGGAAGCGCGACGGAACCGCAGACGGCCTCGCAAGAGATCGTCATCAAGGCCACCACTTGGGCATTCGACCAATCGGAATACGTCATACCCAAGGACACACCTGTAAAAATCACACTCGAAAGTACCAAGGGAGCACACGGCGTCAAGGTGCCGGGAACGGACATCAATCTCGGGCCAGGCAAACCGTCAACCATCGTTACCCTGAAGGAGGGCATATACGAGTTCCACTGCAGCATTCCGTGCGGCACCGGACACGGCAAAATGGTATCCAAACTGGTCGTAAAATAACCCGCCCGGAAGGAACTCATTCGAGGCTTCAGGGCGGTAATTATTGCACGCGGCTATCCATTATTCGGCGGTGTCGCCAAATGGGTCCCTGCCACTTCCCATTCGATTTCCCGGAGCCTGCTAATCACCGCGTGCCACTCCGCTTCCCGAAGGGTCATCGGATTGAGATAAATGCCCGGCTCTCCATCGAGCACGGCGTAGATCCGGGGCTTCCCCTCTATGAGACGCCGCGTCAGCCCTTCCGGCGAAAGCTTGTCCGTACGAACTAACCGGACGAATCCCCGAGGTACCGGTTGCCCCGACTCGTTCGGAAATGTTCTCTCCACCCGATAAAGCCGGCTGTCCTTCAAGCCTTCCGCCAAAGCCCCGATCTGCCGTTCCGCGTTTTTCAGCCGTTCCTCATGATCCATGGTTAGATACTGTTCGAGAGCTGCATATAAACCGATCATTTCTTCCCTGCCGACTTTCATGATCCTTCCGATGCCGTAGTTCGGAAATCCGATTTGCTGCACCTTTAGGAGCAGTTTTTGCTTCCCCAGAATTAACCCGCTGGATTGGGGGCCAGCCAAATCTTTACCGCCGCTGAATACGACGGCGTCCGCTCCTTCAGAGGTGAATCGCCACAGATTGTCAACAGGAGGCAGTTGAGCCGCTGCATCCACGATGATCGGAATCCCTTTTGCCTGAGCCACGGGCACAACCTCGCTCAGAGGCATGGCGCCCTTGGGCAGCCACCCCTGTTCACTTCCCGCCACATAATAAATGGCGATTGTTTCTTCCGTGATCGCCTGTGTCAGATCATTCGGGCTGAGCGGGTCGATCACATTGGGATAACCGACTTGCACCGGCCGCATGCCCAATTGCCGAATGACCCAATCATAAGGGTTGCGATGCGCTGTGAACAGGACAACTTCTTTTTTAACAATTTGTTCCGGCGGAATTCGGTTAAACGGCTTTTTCATCTTCTCCGCCAGACAAGCGGCCAGCGCCAGATAAAGACCCGAGGTGGCCCCGTTACAGATGTACGCGGCTTCGTTGTGTGTCATGACGGCTATCCGTCGATGCAGTTCCTGTTGGAGCTGCAGAAGATCGACATAACAGGCTGCCGCTTCTTTCATGCGGGCAATCGTACGCTCGCTCATTCTGGATCCGCCGATGGCGGTGACGTTGCCTGCCGCGTTGATGATCGTATCTAATTCAAGCACCTTGTAAATGTCAGGATCTATTTCCGCCGCCTCCTTCGGTACCTTGCGTCGCAGCCTTATTGTATACGTTTGGGAAATGGTCAATACCCATGGTAAAGGGGTTTGCTCGGACCTCATTCCTTCTGGACAGCGACAAAAAGCCGCCGCCTCAAATACGGGCGACGGCCTATTTCAATCTTATAAGTTTCACCATTTCATCTACTTGCCCATTACGGATGTTCGAGCAAATCGATCCATTCATTATATTCGCTTTGAAGCTTCGCATACTCGCTGCGAAGGGCCTCATGCTCCCGCCGAAGCTGCGAGAGCTCCTGCATGGAAGCTGTGAGCTCCGCCTCACGCTCACCCAAGGCGGCGGCTTGCGCCTCAGCCGCCTCGAGTTCTTTCGCGGCCAGATCCCTGGCCTTGAGCATGGATTCCTCCGCCTCGGCCAGTTCGGCCAGGCGCGCTTCAATCGCCACGGCTCGATCCTCCGCGGCGCGCTGTTGCTGCTGCGTGGACGCCAGCTGCTCCTGCAGCTGCATCGCCGACTCGCGCGATTCCTGCTCCCGCTCCCCCAGCTCGCTGAGCTGACGGCTGGAGTCGTCACGCTCCCGCTCTGCCCGTTCTCGGGCAGCGGTCTGCAAGCGCAGCCGTTCCGCCGCCTCGGCGTCCGCCGCTTGCCGCCGGCTCAAACTTTCGGCCGCTTCGCCGCGCAGCTCCTCGGCTTCCCGCGATAACCGCTCGACGGCTTTCTCCAGCTGCGAGCGCTGTTTCAGCCATTCCATCTCTCGGGTCAGCCACTGCCCCTGTTCGCTTGCCCATGCGGCACGTTCCGCCTCTATGGTGCGCTTTTCTTCGGCAAGCGACTCTTCCGCGCGTAAACGCTCCTCGCTTCGTTCCAACTGCAGCGTCTCCGCCCAGACCTCATGTTGACTCTGAAGCTCTTCCAACTGTCTCTGTGCATGAAGGCGCTCCGTCTCGAGTGCCTCCCGAAGCCTGTCCGCTTCCGCGCGCGTCTGCTCCAGCTCTTCCGTCAGCCCTTTGCGCTCCGACTCCTCCTGGAGCAGACGCTCATTATCCCGGCGGAGCCTCAGCAGCTCGTCCGCCATATTCACCGAAGACAAAACGGCAAGCCGAGGCAGATCGAGCCGGGGATCGCTCCCGGAAACCTTGATCATTTGCTCGTTAACAAGAGCCGCGACCCTTTTCATATAATCCGGACTCGAGTGGCCTTTAAGCGAATATTGCGTCCCGTATATGTCAACCGTCACGCGCGTTCGATTTTCTTCATTCACGGCGTGTTCCTCCCATTGTTCCCGTTGTTCTAAGTATTCTGAATTGTGAAAAAGAGCAGCGATGCCATCACGAACACCTGCCGGCGTCTTGACGTATTCGCTGCGCCCGAGATCGTTTCCTGCCTATTTGCGAAGTTCCGCATCGAAAGATTGTTCCAATATCGCCAAAACACGGGAATGTGCTTCGGTCACTTCCTCATCCGTCAGCGTGCGTTCCCCATGCCGGTAAACCAAGGCCAAAGCAACGCTTTTCTTATCCGTGCCAAGACGCTCGCCCGTGTAAACATCGAATACGGACACGGCTTCCAGCAGCGCGCCGGCCACTCCGCGAATCGCTTCCGTCAACGCTCCGCCTGTCACCGCGGTGTCTACCACTACAGCCAAATCCCGTTCCACGGAAGGAAATCTCGGGAGCGTACGAAATTCGATCCGTTGGTCCGCATGCTCATAAACCGGGGCCAGTTCGATTTCCGCCACATACGTGTCCGGCAAATCGTATTCCCGCTGCAGATCCGGGTGAAGCTGCCCGACGTATCCGATCGTTTCCGGTCCTCGCTCGCTGCGAAGTTTGACCGCTGCCGTTCGACCGGGGTGGAACCCTTCCGGCCGCGCCGCCTCGAACGAAATGACCGGTTCCAAACCGAGACGGCGGAATACCGCCTCCAACAACCCCTTGGCATCATAGAAGTCGGCGGGCTCAGCTTTGCGGTTCCAGCTCGCGGTCCGCATATTGCCGGTGAGCAGTAAGGCGAGCCGTGGTTTTTCCCGCGGCAGCCGCGTCAGGACGGCTTCATCCGTGTGATAAACGCTGCCGATTTCAAACAGCGCCAAATCGTTGTTTTTGCGGGACAAGTTGTACGACGCCGCTTCCAGCAAGCTCGGCAGAAGCACGGTCCGCAGCACGCTGCGCTCCTCGCTCATGGGCATCGCCAATGCGATCGGACTTGCCTCCAGCGTCAACTCGGGGAATAACTGCGCCATGGCGGGCGATGTCACCGAGTAACAAATGGCCTCCTGAATCCCCGCATGCGACAAAGCGTCCCGGATTTCACGACGGATCGCCTGGGACGAGGTTAGTGCGCCGGTCGTCGTCGGCCCTTCAATCAAAGTCGTCGGGATTTCATCATAGCCATACAGCCTTGCCACTTCTTCGACAAGATCCACATCGCGCGTAATGTCTCCGCGGCGGGAAGGCACCGTGACGCGCCATTTGCCGTTTTCCGGCGAATCCGCCGTGAAATCGAGACGGGACAAAAGCGTTTTGACTTCAAGAGAGGACAAATGAGTTCCGAGCATTCCGTTGATTCGGGAAAGCGCCAAGTCAATGACGACCGGCTCCGGCGTCGATACGACGGCCTCGGCCACACCTTCCATCACAGTTCCCCCGGCATAGCGCGCCATAAGCGCGGCTGCCCGGTCGTTCGCTGCCAGCACTCGCCCAGGATCGACTTCCTTCTCGAACCGTGCCGACGCCTCGGAACGGAGACCTAACTGGCGGGATGTTCTGCGCACCGTACCCCCGTCGAATTTGGCGGATTCCAGGATGATGTTGGTTGTCCCCACCGATACTTCCGAATTGGCGCCACCCATGACACCAGCCAGTGCGATCGGCTTTTCAGCATCCGCGATGACCAGCATGTGCGGCTCCAGCCTGCGCTCCTGCCCGTCCAACGTGAGCAGGGTTTCGCCTTCGTGCGCGAGTCTTACATCGATGCGTCCGCCGGCCACTTTCGCCGCATCGAATGCATGAAGTGGTTGACCGTATTCGAGCATGACATAGTTCGTAATATCGACGATATTGCTGATCGGACGAACTCCCGCCGCGATTAGCCGGTTTTGCATCCAAAGCGGGGATGGCCCTACCTTCACGCCCTTGATATACCGGGCGGTATAATGCGAGCAAAGCTCCGTCGCATGAATAGTCACCGATACGTGATCGGAGGTTTTATCGGTCGTCGAGAACAGCTCGCGCTCCGGATGAGGCAGTCGGATCGGCCGTCCGGTCAGGGCTGACGTTTCGTACGCCACACCGAGCAGGCTCAGACAGTCCGAACGGTTCGGCGTCAAGTCCAGTTCGAGGATCGAATCGTTCAAACCGAGCACTTCGAGGATATCATCGCCTACCTTGGTGTCTTCCGGCAGAACCAGAATGCCTTCCTGCAGTTCCTTGGGCAGCAGCTTGTCATTGATGCCAAGCTCACGCGCAGAACAGATCATCCCCTGCGATTCGACGCCTCTCAATTTCGCCCGTTTGATTTCCAGTCCGCCAGGCAGCTTCGCGCCAACGAGTGCGACCGGCACTTTCTGGCCTGCGGCCACATTCGGTGCCCCGCATACAATTTGTAAATCCGTCTCTTGCCCGGCATCCACCGTACATACATTCAGTTTGTCCGCATCCGGATGTTTTTCACGCGTTTTCACAAAACCGACGACAACTTTGGACACGCCCTGGTTTCGGGACGGCACGTTATCGATTTCGATTCCACCGCGCGTCAGTTTTTCGGCCAGCTCTTCGGGCGGAATGGCGCTCAGATCGATATAGTCGGATAACCACTTATAGGAAACGTTCATGGGATACTCCCCCTCTTTTTCATCTAAAATGGTATCGGAAACGGCCCGTGGTCACATTCGTGCGAACTGTCCGAGGAACCGCACGTCATTCGCATAGAAATGGCGAATGTCGTCAATTTCATATTTCAGCAGCGCGATACGTTCGACACCCATGCCAAAAGCAAAACCCGTCACTTCCGCCGGGTCATAACCGCCGTGCTCGAGCACCTTCGGATGAACCATGCCGCAGCCGAGAATTTCGATCCAGCCGGTCTGCTTACACATCCTGCAGCCCTGGCCGCCGCAGCGAACGCACGTGACGTCCACTTCGGCACTCGGTTCGGTGAACGGGAAGAAGCTTGGACGAAGGCGGATTTGCACCTGAGGACCGTACATTTCCCGAACGAATTGCAGCAGCGTGCCTTTGAGATCGCTCATCCGGATGTTCGGCCCGATGACGAGCCCTTCGATCTGATGGAACATGAAGGAATGGGTCGCATCGTCGTCGTCGCGCCGGTACACTTTGCCCGGACAAATGACTTTGACCGGCGTTTGGCCGTTCATCGCCTTCATGGTGCGGATTTGCACCGGCGACGTATGCGTGCGAAGCAGGATTTCTTCCGTGATGTAGAAGGAGTCCTGCATGTCGCGAGCCGGATGGTTCTTGGGCAGATTCAGCGCTTCGAAGTTGAAGAAGTCCGTCTCCACCTCCGGTCCTTCCGCAATGGAGTATCCCATCCCTATGAAAATATCTTCGATCTCCTGCGCCACCTTGTTCAGTGGGTGAACGGCTCCGACAGACGGAGTTTTGCCGGGCAGCGTCACGTCGATCGTCTCCGCCTGCAGGCGCCGGGCGGTGTCGGCACGGTCAAACATTTGCTGTTTCTGCGAGATCACTTCTTCAATGGCCGCACGGACTTCGTTGCCCACCTGGCCGATGATCGGCCGTTCCTCCGCGCTTAAGCTGCCCATGCCCCGCAAAATTTCGGTCAGTTGACCTTTCTTGCCGAGGTAGTGAACCCGAAGGTCGTTCAGCGCGGCGGCGTCGGCCACCGTCTCTAGTTGATCCAAGGCTTCCCGGCGGAGCGCCTCCAATCGGTCTTTCATCATGGTTCTCTCCTTTAATGGTTTAGGCTCTTCTTGGCAGGAAATAAAAAAGGCCCTTCCTCCCCGTAAGGGACGAAAGGACCGTGGTACCACCCTTGTTGGAACGCCAAATGTTTCGCCGTGTAGGCGAAGCTTGAGGCATTCCCGCTCTCAGCGAAATAACGGCCCGCGGCCGGTACCCTCTATTGGTTACGGCTGCCCTATGCGCGGCGCAACCTCACGTTCAAGGGACAACTCCGGAGTGAATTTCGGCAGTCTGGTTTCCTAGGAACGCTTGCAGTCTAAGGCGTTCCCTCCCTGAAAGAAGGCACTGCTTACTGGTCTCCATCATGGCATTTCGAGATTTACAGATTATTATAGGCCATGTCGGAGGCAGAGGCAAGCGGACTGCGGCCCACTTGCCTCCGAACACGGTTTAGTTGCCAGTACCAAGCATGTTCAACAACGATCTTTACGCCCGTTTGCGGCCCAGCGAGACGATCAGCGCCAACACGCCGGCCACAAGTGCCGCGATCGACAGCCAAAGCGTCAGCTTGTCGTTGCCGCCGGCATTATTTGCTGCTACCGCAACTCCCGATGCGGCGCCGTCTCCGCCTGTTGCCGCGGTAACCATTGTAACGGATGCCGGTTTGTCTGCGTCCGGAGCGCCTGTCCATTCCACGACACTGCCGTCCGAGTAAGTTTGGTACGCCTTCCACGCAAGCTCCTTGGCGTCGGCCGCCACTTTGCCCTGGAAGTTAAATTGACCGAATTCCGTGGCGCTGAACCCTTTGCCTGTCGCTTTCCAGATGACGGAGGTGATTTTGCCGTCCGAGTTTTTGTCCATCTGATAAGTCCAATCCGGCTTCGGCTCGAACTTGGATACTTCAACTCCTGCCGGAACTTCCAATTTCACTTGGGTCGTGGCCGCATCTTTCTCCGATGGCACGCGGAGCGTGAATACCTGATACGAGTTTGCCGGCACTTCCTTAGGCTGAACCGTCACATGCGCGCTGGCCATACTTCCAAAAGTAAACGTGAGCAACATAACGAGCGAAATCATCAAACTTTTTTTCATGGTTACCCGATACCTTCCCTCTTTCGTATCTCACAGTAACCAGTATAGTCGGGACCTGTCTCCCCCACATGACTCGAAAGGGTCAAGCCGTGCAAATTTTAGTGTCAATCCCATGACGAAGGGATCAAGAAACAAGACACCTCCGAGATTGAGCTGCCCTGCATACTTGCAATAGCGCGGATTTTCCGCTTTTATTGTGCCCGAACAGCCCTCGTGCGGCCAGACTCAATCCCCCGCATCCACCCATCCATGCTCGTACGCATAACGAGTCAACTGGACTCGGTTACCCAAATGCAGCTTCTGCAAAATGTTCTTGAGGTGGTTTTTGACGGTATGCTCCGATAATCCGAGCACCAATGCGACGTCCCGGTTCGTCTGTCCGCGCGCCACTTCCTGCAGGATGTCCCGCTCACGCGGGGTAAGATCTTCGACAGGCGGCGCCCCCGTCTCCACTGGCGGCGTCTTCTTCCGGCCGGCGAATTCGCGCAGGATCGACAAGGCAAGATCCGGATTCAGCGGCGCCTCGTCGAAAGCAACCGCGCGCAAGTAGTCTCTCCAAGCCGAAGGATTCAAGTTCTTCAGCAAATACCCTTGCGCGCCCTTCTTGAGCGCTTCGAACAAATGCGCCGGATCGTCGGACACGGTCACCATCACGATCTTCACTTGCGGGTAAGCGCTCTTGATCGCCTTCACGGCTTCGAAGCCGCCCATTCCCGGCATATGAACGTCCATCAAGACCAAATCGGGGCGATCCGTTCCAACCAGCTCAAGCGCCTTTTCGCCGCTCTCCGCCTCCCCCACGATCACAAACCAAGGGTCGGCGGAAACGATTTCCCGCATCCCTTCTCTGGCATGGCGATGATCGTCCGCCAGCAACACCCGAATCGGCTGCGTCATTTGGTTTCCCCTCCCGGCTTCGTGATTTCCACCACGGTCCAATCTCCCCGCCTCTCGGCTTTGAACGTCCAACCCATCCGCTGGGATCGATCCCGCACCATCCGCAGGCCGAACCGCTCGTGTGCCGACAGCGGGTCTCCGGCAAACCCGACGCCGTCATCCTCCACCGCCCAGCGGAAACCGCCGCTGCGATCCGATTCTCCGATGACCAGCATCCTTGTCGCTTTGGCATGTTTGCGCACGTTGATCAACGCTTCACGAAGACAAGCGTGGAGCTCTACTTTCTCTTTGCCGGACAGTTCGTCGTCGGGAATCGTCCATCGGAATTCCGCCTGCGCTTCTATGACACCAGCCGTATCGCCCAGCAACTCCCGGAGAGAGACAACCCAAGCGGGCTCCGCAGGAGACGGAGGCAGACGCAAATTGGCGATCGCCTGCCGCAAATCATCATCGATCACCCGCACCGTCTCCCGCAGCTCACCGGATTGTTCCCGTACCTGGGCTTCGCCTTCGGCGGCCGTCCGGTCCAGCCGGTCCAGCTTCACCGCGAGTAAAAACAAAGATTGCGCGATGCCGTCATGAAGCTCCCGGGCGAGCTGCTCCCGCTCCTCCAGAGCCGCGCTTAACGAACGCTCCCTCTGCAGCGCTTCCTGCGACTGCTCCAGCCGGGCAAACAGCCCTCGTACCAAAGTCAGGGTGACGACCAGCACGATAACAGGAGCCAGCAGATTCCCGAGTTCGATCGACAAATAAGGCAGCAAAAAAGCGTGGCGGACTTCTTCCCAGATCCCGATCGTGAGCGTCGGAATGAGCAGGATGAGCCATTTGATTCCTCGGTCCGTCACCCGGAACTTCATTTTGTATCCCCGCTTTCGCACAGATCCCGTTTAATAGATACGGAACGTCGTCTCCCGCACCATTTCGTTATCCTTCGCATCCGTAACCCGGACTTGCGCTTTCCACTCCCCCGCGAACGGAAGGTAAGGACCATCCGCTTGATAGGCGAATTTGACATAACCCGTATAAGCATCGAACTCCTCATCTTTATACGCTTTAATCGGTACCTCGATAAAACCGACATTGTCCCGTTTCAACGGCAGCAT
>JAQBPQ010000140.1 GCA_028287445.1 Cohnella sp. | reverse complement strand
GTGAACCGGCTCTTTCCGGTCCATGGGGTTTTATGATTTACCGCATTGGTGCATTGGACGAAATAGCGGCTTTAAAACAAGCTATCTAGATGCACAATCGCAAAGCCCAGCGGAGGAAGCGACACGTGAAGCTTGCGTCCACGCAGTTCGGCGGCCCCGTCGCCGCACATCACCCCAACCTCACCCGGCCCGTTCCCGTTCGGCAGTTGGAGAGACAGCGCGGCTTTGCGCTTGCCGGCATTCAGAGCGATGACCAATTGTTCGCCATCCGCCTGCCGCAAATAGGCCATCGTGGATTGCCCGGTCACGGCCTGCAGTATTTCCAAGCTGCCATCCCTCAGTGCGCGATACGCACCCCTTAGCCTCACCAAACCTGCAAAAAAACCGAACAAATCGCGATCCTGCTTTTCCTCATCCCATTCCATGCATTTGCGGCATCCTGGATCCTGGGTTCCCGTCAGTCCGATTTCGTCGCCATAATAAATGCAAGGTGTACCGGCCATGGTGAACTGGATGGCGGCAGCCAGCTTCATTCGGCGTTTGTCCCCCTTGCTCAAGGTGAGCAGACGCGGCGTATCGTGGCTGCCCAGCAGATTAAACGCGGCTTCCGTGGCCTGCTGCGGGTAAGCCGCAAGCAACGAGCCGACCAGATCGGCGAACTGCCGGCCATCTATCGTTCCTCGTACGGCGTAATCGAGTATCGCCTCGGTCAGCGGATAGTTCATTACCGCGTCGAATTGGTCACCGCTAAGCCAAGGCAGAGAATCGTGCCAAATTTCCCCGAGTATGTAGGCGTCCGGGTTGACGGCTTTCACGACATCGCGGAACCGCCGCCAAAACCGGTGATCCACCTCATTCGCAACGTCCAGCCGCCAACCGTCAACGCCGATTTCCTCTATCCAATAAC
Source organism: Cohnella sp. (assembly GCA_028287445.1). Lineage (GTDB taxonomy): Bacteria > Bacillota > Bacilli > Paenibacillales > Paenibacillaceae > Cohnella. Next base: position 7,780 of record JAQBPQ010000140.1, on the reverse strand, counting down.
GCGCCACTTCCAATAAATAAGCCTGCACCTCGGCATTCTCCGTGTTCAGCTTCGGCATGTGGGGCTCAAACGCGAAGGCATCGTACGTCGGCAACCCATCCCGTACTTCCAGCGGAAACTCACGAACATGGAACCAGCCGGCATAAGGGGATGTGGCGCCATTTTGGAGAACGTCAACGAAGGGGCCGAACGTGTGCCCGCTGTGATTGAATACGGCGTCGAGCAGCACCCGAATCCCACGGTCATGGCAAGCGCCTACGAGATTTTTTAACACCGCGTTCGTCCCGAAATGGGAATCGACTTTCAAATAATCTTCCGTATCGTATTTATGATTCGTAGTCGCTTGGAACAGCGGATTAAAATAAATGGCGTTTATCCCGAGCTTCTGTAAATAGTCCAGATGATCGAGAACTCCCTGTAAGTCCCCGCCGAAAAAATTATTGATTTTCGGTTCTCCGCCCCAAGGTTCTACATCTTCGGGATCATTGGAACGATCTCCATTCGCAAACCGCTCCGGAAAAATCTGATAGAAGACCGCGTCTTTCACCCAAGCCGGCGGCTCGAACACATCGGCAGGATTCAGGAATGGAAACTCGAAATACAGATGGGGGTTGGCCGGTTCCTTCTCATGGAAACCTTGTTCGTTCAGCCATAAGTTCTCGTTCCCGGCATGAAGCCGGAAACCATATTTCAATCTTCGGAACCTCGGACTGACCGCAACCTGCCAATAATCAAACAAGGCATCTTGGGCGAATACCTTCATTTCGCAGGTGTCATGACCTTTTTCGTGCCAATCGTATTTGTCGCCGTGTAATAATGTGACCCAATCGACATCGCCCCTCTTGGTGCGGATCCGGATATGAATCGTCTGCCGGTTGTACGCGTAGGACCAATTGTTTTTCGGACGGTGGAAAATCGCTTCCCTCAGCATGTATGGCCTCCTTGTCAAATGCCGGCAGCTCTCACGCAGCAGCCATCAAAAAAGGCACAACCCGGCAACACGCGCTCCGAGGTTGTGCCTCAACCCATTAGGTCAGGACAGCATGGCCTTCCAATTTATAAATTTATTATAGCGCATGGTGAACCGGATGGGAACTTCAACCATCTAACTATGATCACTTTGTATCCGAGCTTGAAACACGCATCGACCTGCCTGAATGACCGTTATGTTATAATGAACGGACAGTGTTGGAGAGGGGCCGAAGCAACATGGGTATCGAAAATCCGATCGCGCTCAGGGAGTGGGCGGTCGCCGTACGGGCGCTCGAGGAAGGCAGGCAGGTAATCGTGCTCCGCAAAGGCGGGATCGCGGAGGAAACCAAGGAGTTCCGGCTGGAAAGTCCGAGCTTTTACCTGTTTCCCTCGTTCGAACATCAGAAGCCTCATCTGGTAAAGCCGGAAGCGAGAGAAACGGTGACCAGTACTCAAACCGAAGCTGCGGAGCATCCGGACACCATACGCGTTACTTCTTATGCCGAAGTCGTTGAAGATATAGAAGTGACGGATCCGGAGACGCTCAAACGGCTGGATGGGCTGCACATCTGGACGGAAGACTATGCGGAAGAGCGGTTGAAGTGGAAAAAAACGAAACCTCTGCACGTACTGATTTTGCGAATGTACCGTTTGGCGACGCCGGTCGACATTCCGATGCGGGAAAGCTACGGGGGCTGCAAATCTTGGCTTCGTCTTGAAGATCAGCTGCCTCTGCCGCAAGCAGAGCCGGTTCTGCACGACGATAAATTCAACGTTCAGGCCTCTGCGGTGCGTAAAGCCGTTCGCGGTCGGCTGTGATCCATTTTAGCGGGACCTCTCCTTCTTGTGGGACAAAGGCCCGATTTGCTATTTCCGCGGACTTTTCATAAAATTGGTGTTGAGAATCACTGAGAATCAATTTAAAATAATTATTAATAAGGATGCAACCCATTACGGCCTTGCGGCCGATTCTCATTAATCCCGGGTCACGAGAAAATTCGCATCGTCAAGACACATGGAGGTTACCACTATGTCCACACAGTTCGAAATTCGCGGTCTCAGATCGTCCATCGAAGGTAAAGAGATTCTGAAAGGAATCGACCTGAAAATTCAAGGCGGAGAAATTCACGCCCTCATGGGCCCAAACGGAACGGGTAAGAGCACATTGGCGTCCGCGCTTATGGGTCATCCAAAATACGAAGTGAGCGAAGGCGAAGTTTCGCTCAACGGGGAAGACGTGCTCGAGATGGGTGTGGACGAGCGCGCACGCGCCGGCCTGTTTCTGGCCATGCAGTATCCGAGCGAAATTACCGGTGTCACCAATGCCGACTTCTTGCGCACTGCGATTAACGCCCGCCGTGAAGAAGGCCAAGAAATTTCCTTGATCAAGTTTGTTCGTCAAATGGAAAGCAAAATGAAAGAACTGGAAATGAACCCTGAGTTCATGCACCGGTACTTGAATGAAGGATTTTCCGGCGGGGAGAAGAAGCGCAACGAGATTCTACAAATGTTGATGCTCGAACCGAAGATTGTCGTTTTGGACGAGATCGACTCAGGTTTGGACATCGACGCTCTGAAAATTGTCGCAGCCGGCGTGAACGCCATGCGTTCCGAAGAACGCGGATTCCTGATTATTACTCACTATCAGCGTTTGCTGAACTATGTCAAACCCGATTTCGTACATGTTATGATGCAGGGCCGCATTGTCAAATCCGGAGGACCGGAACTGGCGGAGCGACTCGAAGCCGAAGGTTACGATTGGGTAAAAGAAGAACTGGGAATCGTCGATGAGACGGTCGGCCAGGCGTAAGAGGACAAGGGAGGTTAACGATCATGAGTACACCGACCACCTCTTTTGGCCGGGAGGCCGCCGCAGCATTGGCCCGCAGCAAGAACGAGCCGGCTTGGCTCGTCGATTGGCGCGAAGAAGCGGGCGAACTGGCATCCAAGCTGGAACTGCCCAAGCCGGAGAAGATGCCGCTTCAGCGCTGGACGCTGGATCAATACGGCACACACCGTCCAGGTACAACGGTTGGTTCGGCGGCCGATTTACCCGCTGCGATTACAGAGCTGCTGCCTGCTGAAGAACTGGGAGCCCTCATCGTTCAGCATAACTCTTCTGTCGTATTTACGCGGCTTTCCAATGACCTCAAAGCGAAGGGTGTCATCCTGACAAGCCTTGACGAAGCGGTGCGTACGCACGAGAAGTTGGTGCGCGATCATTTGATGACCGCATATAAGAAAGATGAGCACAAGTTGGCCGCGGTGCATGCGGCTTTGTGGAACGGCGGGGTTTTCCTTTATGTTCCGAGAAATGTCGACATTGAGTTTCCGGTTCAAGCCCTCATGTTCGCCGACGATGCGGAAGCGACGTTTATGCCGCATATTCTGATTGTCGCCGATTCCAACAGCCGCGTATCCTTTGTAGAACAAGCGGCCACCCTGCTCGAAGGTGGGGCTGCGACCCTGCTTCATAACAGCTCTGTTGAAGTGTTCGCCAAGGCCGGCGCGCATGTCCGCTACGCGGCCGTGCATCATATGGATAGAGTCGTTGTCGACGTGGCTTATCGCCGCGCGATTTTGGAAAACGACGCACGTATGGAATGGATCGTCGGCGATCTGCACGACGGCAACACGCTCACGGATACCAAATCGATTCTAAAAGGCAACGGCTCCACGTCCGATTCCAAAATCATTTCCGTCGGAACGGGTGGCCAACGCATGAGCTTGACGACGCAAGCTGTTCATATCGGCAAATCATCGGAGAGCAACATGGTGACCCGCGCGGTGATGAAGGATGAAGCAACCGCGATCATCAACGGCATCACCAAGATCGAGCACGGCGCTACGAAGGCGAACGGCCAGCAGACGGAGAAGGTGCTGATGCTGAGTCCCAAAGCCAGAGGTGACGCCAACCCGATCCTGCTCATTGACGAAGACGACGTCATGGCGGGCCATGCAGCGAGCGTCGGACAGGTCAATGCAGAGCAGTTGCACTATCTGATGTCCCGCGGAATCAGCCGTCAAGAGGCGGAGCGCCTGATCATCCACGGGTTCTTGGATCCCGTCGTTTCCGAAATCCCGCTCGCGGGCCTGCGTGAACAACTTCATAGAATCCTCGAGAGAAAGCTGGGGTAGCCATGGACTCGATCGCGCTGAAAGCCGAGTTTCCGATTCTCCACCAGGAGATTAACGGACACCCGCTGGTTTACTTGGACAACGCCGCGACGACCCAGAAACCGAGGGCCGTCCTCGAGGCGATCCGCAAGTATTACGAATGGGATAACGCGAATGTTCACCGCGGCGTCCACACGCTCGGTTCCCGGGCGACGGATGCTTATGAAGGGGCAAGGGAGAAGGTAGCCCGGTTCCTGAATGCGGCAAGCATGCGCGAGATTATTTTCACTCGGGGTACAACTTCGTCGTTGAACCTGGTGGCTTCGGGATATGCCCGTACCATGCTTAGAGAAGGCGACGAGATCGTCATCACGCCCATGGAGCACCACAGCAACTTGATTCCCTGGCAGCAAGCCGCCCGGGTGACCGGCGCGACGCTGAAATACATTCCGCTTCAACCGGATGGAACCATTCGACTGGCCGATGTGGAAGACACCGTGACGGAACGTACCAAGATCGTGGCGATTACCTACGTGTCGAACGTGCTCGGAACCATTAACCCGATCGCCGAGATCGCCAAGATCGCACACCGTAAAGGCGCGATTATCGTGGTTGACGGCGCGCAGAGTACGCCTCATCTGAAGGTGGATGTGCAGGCACTGGATGTGGATTTTTACGCCTTTTCCGGTCACAAGATGCTGGCGGCGACCGGTATTGGAGCGTTATACGGCAAAGCTCAACTGCTGGAACGAATGGAACCGGTCGAGTTCGGCGGAGAAATGATCGACTTCGTTGAATTGTATGAATCCACTTGGAAAGATCTGCCGTGGAAATTTGAAGGCGGTACGCCGATTATCGCGGGAGCGGTATCGCTGGGCGCCGCCATCGACTTTCTGGAACAAGTCGGACTGGATCAAATCGACGCCCATGAGAAGAAATTGACCCGTTATGCGTTCGAACGCCTGTCCGCCATAGACGGCCTGACGATTTACGGACCGCGTGAAGAGCGGGCGGGGCTGGTTACTTTCAACTTAGGCGACGTTCATCCGCACGACGTGGCGACGGTGCTGGACACCGAAGGCATCGCCGTCCGCGCCGGACATCATTGCTGTCAGCCGCTCATGAGATGGCTGAACGTGAGCGCGACGGCAAGAGCGAGCTTTTATCTGTACAATACCGAACAGGATGTCGATCGGTTGGCGGATGCTCTGGTCAAAACAAAGGAGTTTTTCGGATATGAGCCAATTAGATGATCTATATCGCCGCGTGATTATGGATCACTATAAAACACCGCGAAACCGTGGTATAATGGAAGATGGTTCCGTAACCGTGAACTTGAACAACCCCACGTGCGGTGACCGGATCAGCCTGCAACTGCAGATCGTGGACGACATCGTCAAGGATGTGAAGTTCAGCGGCGAAGGCTGCTCGATCAGCATGTCTTCGGCTTCCATGATGACAGAGGCGATCAAAGGGAAACCAACGAAAGAGGCGCTCGAATTGGCCGATAAATTCTCGTCCCTCATGAAGGGGGATTCGGTCGATTTCGGTGATTACGAAGATATTGATGCGTTGGCCGGCGTGAACAAATTCCCTGCCCGAATCAAATGCGCGACATTGGCCTGGAACGCTCTTCGCAAAGGTGTCGAGCATGGACACGGTCAGCACGAAGGCATTGAACAATAATTTACCGGGAAACAAGGAGGGACTACCGTCATGGCTAAGCAAATCGAACTCGAAGATTACAAATACGGATTCCGCGATGAGCATAAATCTATATTCCAATCCGGCAAAGGCCTGACCGAGGAAATCGTCCGTACGATTTCCGAGATGAAGGGCGAACCGGAGTGGATGCTGAATTTTCGGCTGAAGGCACTGGCGCAATTCAGGAAGATGCCTATGCCCAAATGGGGCGGAAACATGGACGATCTGGATTTCGAAGAAATTCAGTACTATGTGAAGCCGTCCGAGAAACAAGGCAAGACCTGGGAAGAAGTGCCTGAAGAAATCAAGGCTACTTTCGACAAACTGGGCATTCCGGAAGCCGAGCAGAAGTTCCTGGCAGGCGTGTCCGCCCAGTATGAATCCGAGGTTGTTTATCACAGCATGCAGGAAGATCTGGAGAAGCAGGGCGTTATCTTCACGGATATGGATACTGCGCTTCGTGAGCATCCTGAAATTCTCAAGGAATATTTATCGACCGTTATTCCCATCGCGGATAACAAATTCGCGGCGCTGAACAGCGCGGTATGGTCCGGCGGCAGCTTCATCTACGTGCCGAAAGGCGTTAAATGTGAGGTTCCGCTGCAAGCGTACTTCCGCATCAACTCCGAAAACATGGGCCAATTCGAACGCACGCTGATCATCGCCGACGAAGGCAGCATGGTACACTACGTCGAAGGATGTACGGCGCCGATCTACAGCACGAACTCGCTGCACAGCGCAGTCGTCGAGATTATCGTCAAGAAGGACGCCCGTGTGCGCTACACAACGATCCAGAACTGGGCGCCGAACATTTACAACCTCGTCACCAAACGCGCCGTCGCCGAAGAAAACGCAACAATGGAATGGGTGGACGGCAACATCGGCTCCAAGCTGACGATGAAATATCCAGCGGTCATACTGAAAGGCCGCGGCGCCAAAGGCATGGTTCTCTCCATAGCCGTTGCGGGCAAAGGCCAGCACCAGGATGCCGGCGCGAAGATGATTCACCTGGCGCCGGATACGACGTCGACAATCATTTCCAAGTCGATCTCCAAGCATGGCGGCAAAGTGACGTATCGCGGCCTCGCTTCCTTCGGCCGTCAAGCGGAAGGCGCCAAAGCGAACATCAAATGCGACACGTTGATCCTCGACAACCTGTCGACGAGCGATACGATTCCGTATAACGAAATCTTGAACGACAACATTACGCTTGAGCATGAAGCGACCGTCTCCAAAGTGTCTGAAGACCAGCTCTTCTATCTGATGAGCCGGGGCATGACGGAAGCCGAAGCGACGCAGATGATTGTCATGGGTTTCATCGAGCCATTCACCAAAGAATTGCCGATGGAGTACGCCGTCGAGATGAACCGTCTCATCAAGTTCGAAATGGAAGGAAGCATTGGTTAAACCTTATGTAGCAAGGTTTTCGGCTTCGGCCGAAGCCCTTGTCCGTTTTTTGCAGATACGTGTCCGTTGTGACTTTCACGCTTGCGTGCCCAAGTCTCTCGGACACGTATTTTATATTTCCGCCACCGATTCGCCCTCGCTTGGTAATTCTCGATATTTCAACGATTAGACGAGCGTCTCCCTCTCCTCGATGAAACAAAACTAACGATCAACATGACTAACCCAACAAGACCGAAAATGGCTGCGACACCGATTGCAATTTTTAGGGCCCAAAGTATCACAGCTATAATAAGTACAATAATCCCTAATCCGATAATCATAATCCATTCCTCCATTTTCATCAGATTTTATTATGTTGCCCAGAAACCAATATTCTAACAACAAGGAAATCCAACGACATGAGAGCCATCCTTCAGAATTTGGCGTGACAAAAAAAGGGACCCGCTTTGTTATTGCGGGCCTTAGCAAAACTATATTCATCAGAGGATGTGACGATCAAAATCAGATTTTTGTGTCAAGACTAGATCCGACGCCTGTGCTTTGTGCGACAGCTTTCTTTTGTGCCTCGGCAGCTCTTTCA
>JAQBPQ010000118.1 GCA_028287445.1 Cohnella sp. | reverse complement strand
TCAAACTCTCCATAAAGGTAAAACCTTATCAGAGAGCCAAATGGCTCAATTGTAAAACTGGCTTTTTGAACCGAAGTTCAAATCCGTTGTGCAACCACGTTTCGCGCAGGGCGCGATCCTAACAGTTACACGATTACGCTCGATGTTCAGTTTTCAAGGAGCAATTGCGCTCAATCTTTTGACCAAGTATTTCGTACCGCCTCAGAAGCGGCTTAAATAATATATCACGCTGGCACACTCGATGCAACCCTTTTTTAACTGGTTATTTTAGTCAATTGATCGTGTCCTGACCCAACCGCAACGGTAAACATCAGATTAAAACGGAAATTATAAGCCCCGATAACGAGTTTTATTACTCAAAACAATTAAAATGTATGATTATACCGGACACAGGCAATGAAGTGCGCAAAAGCAACTATCTCGATTAACCGTTGCCGCGGACAACTTAAGCAACAAAGCCGCCCGCCCATCGGGCGAACGGCTCGTTTCACATTCCCACAAAACAGATCAGTCGTTCGCAAGGTCCCTCATATGCGGGAACAGCAGCACGTCGCGGATCGACGGCGCATCCGTCAACAACATGACCAACCGGTCGATGCCTATACCGAGTCCGCCGGTCGGCGGCATACCGTACTCGAGCGCGCGGATGAAATCCTCATCCATCTCATGCGCCTCGTCGTTGCCCGCAGCTTTCTCCACCAACTGCGCTTCGAAACGCTGACGCTGGTCGATCGGATCATTCAGCTCGGTAAACGCGTTCGCATATTCCCGTGCCACAATAAACAGCTCGAAACGGTCGGTGAACCGCGGATCGCGTTCATTCTTCTTCGCCAGCGGCGAAATGGCCACCGGGTGCCCGGTCACGAAGGTCGGCTGAATAAGCGTGTGCTCGGCAAACGTTTCAAAGAACGCATTAACGATGTGACCGAACGTCATGTGCGGCTCTGCCGGAACCTTATGCTCTTGGGCTAACCGGTGCGCCTCTTCATCCGTCATCTGCACCGTAAAGTCGATGCCCACAGTTTCCCGAATCAGCTCGGTCATCGATACCCGCCGCCAAGCCGGTGTGAGATCCACTTCTTGACCCTGATACGTAATCTTCGTCGTACCGAGTACGTCCTGCGCGATGTGAGCGACCACATTCTCGGTCAACTGCATGATGTCTTCGTAATCGGCATACGCCTCATACAGCTCGATCATCGTAAACTCCGGATTGTGACGCGTCGAAGTCCCTTCGTTGCGATACACCCGCCCGATTTCGTACACTTTCTCCAGGCCGCCTACAATCAACCGCTTCAAATGAAGCTCAATGGCGATCCTCATATAAAGCTGCATATCCAACGCGTTATGATGGGTGATAAACGGACGGGCAGTGGCTCCTCCGGCAATCGCGTGCAGTGTCGGAGTCTCTACTTCCAAGTAACCGCGGTCGTCCAAATAACGGCGCATGGACTGGATAATACGCGAGCGGGTGATGAACGTCTTTTGCACATCTGGATTGACGATCAAATCCACATAGCGCTGTCGATAACGCGTCTCGACGTCCTTCAGCCCGTGGAATTTGTCCGGCAACGGCAGCAAAGACTTGGTCAGCACGGTCAGTTCACGTACCTTAACGGATGTTTCGCCGGTTTTGGTCTTGAAAACCACGCCATGGACGCCGACCAAATCGCCGATATCGAGCAAATCAAATGCTGCAAACTGATTGCCCGGAACCGTATCCTGACGCACGTAAATTTGAATTTTGCCGCTCAGATCCTGGAGGTGTGCGAAAGCCGCCTTGCCCATTCCGCGCTTCTGCATGATACGGCCTGCCAAGCTGACTTCAATTGAACGCTCCTCCAGCTCATCGTGGGACAGGTCGGCGTATGCGGCCAACACGTTGCCTGCTTGATGCGTGCGAACGAACTTCGTGCCGAACGGATCGACTCCAAGCTCCCGCAGCTCGTCCAATTTATTGCGCCGAATTTGCAGCAGTTCGCTAAGTTCGGTAGATTCGTGTGCTTCCGTATGATCCATGGTCCGTTTGCTCCTTCATAGCCGTGTTAAAGGTTCCAATACAGCCAAAAAAGCTTCCGGAGGAAGCTTTTTGCGTTGTCTGCGCTTGCGCCGGCAAGGCGGTAATCACTTCTGAATATCGACGATTTTGTATTGAATGATGCCTGCGGGAACGTTTACTTCGACGGTCGTACCCTTCTTCTTGCCGATGATCGCTCTTCCGACAGGGCTTTCGTTGGAAATTTTGTTGTGCAGCGGGTCCGATTCGGCAGTTCCGACAATCGTGTAATGCATCGTGTCGCCGAATTCCAAGTCTTTCACGACCACGGTGGAACCGATCCCGACCGTCTCGAGATTAATCTCGTCGTTATTGATGATGCGCGCGTTGCGGAGCATTTTCTCAAGCGTGATGATGCGTCCTTCGATAAAAGCTTGATCATTCTTCGCATCTTCGTATTCCGAGTTCTCGCTGATATCTCCATAACCGATGGCGATCTTAATGCGTTCCGCGACTTCGCGGCGTTTGACCGACTTCAGGTTCTCAAGCTCCTCTTCCAGCTTTTTGAGCCCGTCGGGGGTTAAGAGGACTTCCTTATCGCTCATCTCATCGATCTCCAATCGTGGGAATGGTTTACCTGCTACCGTTAATTACTCCAATATATGGCGGTTACGCAATGGCATGACTTCTTATACCCGGGAGCTGAGAATTTCTGCCTGCCTTGTGAATATTGCTGATTATATTTCAACCCCTGTAAAATGTCAATTCACGGAATTACCTACAAATGTGCACATTTCAGTGTATAAGCATCTCGCCGGAGTCCGCACCGCCGGCCGCTTCCCGGTCCATCATTTCCTCCACATCCAGCACATATGCGGCAAGCGCAGCGGCAACCGCATCCCGCTCCGTCATATCCATGAGCGAGTCCTTCACTTGAGCCGAACCCGGCAGACCTTTCAAATACCAGGCCAAATGTTTACGCATCTCACGCACAGCCTGGCCCTCGCCCTTCAGGTTAACCAACCGGTCTAGATGCAGCAGCGCGATGCGGATTTTCTCGCTGGGTCTCGGTTCAGGAAGAATTTCTCCACGGGTCAGATAATGTACTGTGCGGTACAGCATCCAAGGGTTGCCGAGGGCGCCGCGACCGATCATGACGCCGTCGCAGCCCGTATGCTCGAGAAGACGCTTCGCATCTTCCGGAGAAAAGACGTCGCCGTTGCCGATAACGGGAATGGAAACCGCTTGCTTAACGTCCCTTATAATATCCCAGTTCGCTTTGCCCGTATACAATTGTTCCCGGGTGCGTCCGTGCACGCTGACTGCCGATCCGCCCGCACGTTCCACGGCCTGGGCGTTCTGCACGGCATAAACATGCTCGTCGTCCCAACCGATCCGCATTTTGACGGTGACCGGTTTCTCGACCGCTTCCACCACGGCGGATACCATATCGTAAATCTTGTTCGGGTCCAGCAGCCATCGCGCTCCGGCATCGCACTTCGTGACCTTCGGCACGGGGCAGCCCATGTTGATGTCGATGATGTCGGCATTCGTATTTTGATCCACAAACCGGGCAGCGCCGACCAGCGATTCCTTGTCGCCACCGAAAATCTGCAGGCTGAGCGGTTTCTCCCGTTCGTCCACGAACAGCATCTCCAAGGTGCGCGTGTTGCCATGAAGGATCGCTTTGTCGCTCACCATTTCCGCACAAACGAGTCCACATCCGAACTCCTTGGCGATGAGCCGGAAAGCCGGATTGCAGACGCCCGCCATTGGGGCCAGTACCACATTGTTATTCATCGGTATGTTTCCGATTTTTAGCACGAAAAGCAACTCCTTTACCGGGGCTCGTCCAGTCGACCCCATACTCGGATTCCCGCTTCTTCGAGCTGAAAAGCATTCAGCGCCTCTTGCCACGGGAATTCCGCATCGCTTGGCCAAACGTCGTGGAGCGGCACCAACACGAATGCCCGCTCTCCCATGCGGGGATGCGGGAGCGTCAGTTCCTCCGTCTCCATCGACACGCCATCGTACAACAGCAAATCCAGATCGATTGTTCTGGGTCCCCAGCGAATATCGCGTACGCGGCCCATATCTTGCTCGATATCCAGCAACAGGCGAAGCAATTCGGCAGGCGGCATAGCCGTACCGATCGCCGCCGCCATATTCAGAAAAGCCGGCTGGTCGGCATACCCGACCGGGTCGGTCTCATATACGACCGAAATTCGTCGCACTTCGTTACCCGGCGTTGTCTCCAACCGGCGAAGCGCTTCGCGCAAAGACGATTCCCGCTCGCCCAAATTGGCGCCAAGCGCCACATAAGCTTCCTTCAAGACACGTCAATCCTTCACGGGGACGATGTTGCCTTCCCCATCCCTTTGTCGCCGAAGCTCCACAGTCACGCCGTCGAAGGCAATGTCGAACGGCGGGTTCGGCTTCGTCACCGAAACCGCAGCTTCGCTGATAATAGTATACGTACCGAGTACGGCGGACGCAATGTTTTCCGCAAGCGCCTCGATCAGTTTCACAGGGCGGCCCTCGACAATCCGCTTCACCAAAGCATGAAGTTCGGCATAGTTCACGGTATCGTCGACGTTATCCGTCCGGGCGGCCCGGCTCAAATCCATCTGCAGATCCAAGTCAACGATAAATTTTTGACCCAGTTTGTTTTCTTCCGGAAAAACGCCATGAAATCCGAAAAATTGCATCCGACGGAGCACCATCCGGTCCATTATTGCCCACTCCTTCCGGCTTGCCGGTACACGATCTCATCGGTCATGGCCGCCACCCGCTTCATCTGTTTTACGTCATGGACACGCACGATTTGACAACCTTGCGCGATCCCCAGAGACACCGTCGCCGCCGTCCCTTCCATCGTTTCTTCCACCTTTACGCCGAGGGTGCGGCGAATGAAGCTTTTGCGCGAGGTGCCTAGCAGCACCGGGTATCCGAGCCCGACGACCTCGTCCAATCGTCCCATCAGTTCGACATTTTCATCATGATTCTTCGCAAATCCGATTCCCGGATCCAGCCAGATATCCGCTTCATCCACTCCCGCCGAACGAGCCCGCGATACCGAAGCAAGCAAATCCCCCAGCACATCCGGGACGAAGTCGGCATAATCGCGCTGCTTCCGGTTGTGCATCAAAATGACAGGACAGCCGTAATCCGCCGCCACGGCCGCCATTTGCGGGTCGTTTTTGAAGCCCCAGATGTCGTTCACGATATGCGCACCAGCCTCCAAAGCATCCCGGGCAACCGCGGCCTTGTATGTATCAACGCTGATGGGCAAATTCACAGCTTCGCGAATCGCCCGTATCGCAGGAAGGATTCGCCGCAGCTCCTCCTCCACCGGAACCGGATCATGACCCGGGCGGGTGGATTCACCTCCAATGTCGAGAATATCGGCCCCTTCGGCTGCCATCTCCCGCGCTCTTTCGACAGCCGTTTCTACCGCGTTATAACGTCCGCCGTCGGAGAAAGAATCGGGCGTCATGTTCAAAATACCCATGATCAGCGTCCTTCGACCCAACTCCAAACGCAATCCGTCGTGCAGCGTATACGTTTTTTCATAAAAAGTAGGTTTCACCGCATTTCCCTCCCTCGGCGCACTCCCGATATCGGCGCATCAGCTCCCGGGTTCGCGAACCCGCGCGATCCGAGTCGAACCGCCGGACGAGCCGGCCGTCTTGATCTTCCAAACCCGTAACCGGCACGATTTCCTGGACCGAGCCGGTCAGGAACACCTCGTCCGCTGCCATGAGGTCCGCCCATTGAAAACAGCCTTCCCGCACAGGCCAGCCGGCCGACCCTGCCAGCTCCAGCACGAATTGCCTCGTGATACCGGGCAAGGGGCCCGCCTCCAGAGAAGGTGTATGCAAACCGCCTCCGGCGAACCAAAACACGTTGCTCACGATACCTTCGCAAATGTGGCCCCGGCCGTCCAGAAACAACCCCTCCGTGGCCGCAGAGGCTCCCGCTGCCGTCAGTTCCCGCTTGGCAAGGATATTGTTCATAAAATGGAAAGATTTTAACCTTATAGCCCCTTCTGGCGCATTTCGGCGGACGCGGAGCAGACGGAGCGATTGGCCCGCCCGCGTCTCTGGATGATCCGCCGGCAAGTCCTTGGCGTACACGACTTCTCCCGGAGTCTCATACGTTCCCGAAGGCAAACCGACCGCTCCTTCCCCCGCCGATATGGACCAACGGATGTAGGCATCTCCAAGGCCGTTCATCTTCAGCAAACTCGCAATACCGGCCCGCATACGCGGGATATCCGGTTGGTAAGCGATACCGAGCGTCCGGCAGCCTTCGGACAGCCGTGCCGCGTGCCGATCAAGAAGCCAAGGCTCTCCTCCATACGTGCGGAACGTCTCAAAAAGCCCCATTCCGTATAAAAAACCGTGATCAAAAACGGAGATCACGGCTTCATTCCTGTCTTTCAATTGTCCGTTCAACAGAACATTCATGCCCGGACGCCGCTGTTCTGCGCCACGAAGTTCCGGAGAATCCGGAGCCCATGGTCGGTCATGATCGATTCCGGGTGGAACTGGACGCCTTCCACCGTGTATTTTTTATGCCGCACCCCCATGATTTCGCCATCCTCGGTTTGCGCGGTGATTTCCAGAGAATCCGGAAGGGTGTCCCGCTTTACGATCAAGGAATGGTAACGGGTGGCGGTGAACGGCGATGGAAGTCCTTCGAACAGGGAACGGCCGTCATGGATAATGTCGGACGTTTTGCCGTGCATGAGCTTGTCCGCCCGCACCACTTCTCCTCCAAACGCCTGTCCGATCGATTGGTGTCCCAGGCACACGCCCAAAATCGGAATTTCTCCCTTGAACCGCTCGATCAGCGCAAGACTGATGCCCGCTTCGTTGGGTGTGCAAGGCCCCGGAGAAATGAGGATATGATCCGGCGCCAGCTTGGCGATGCCTTCCAAATCAATCTCGTCGTTGCGCCGAACGACGATCTCTTGCCCAAGCTCTCCTAAATATTGAACCAAGTTATACGTAAAAGAGTCGTAATTGTCGATGACCAGAATCAAAACGATTCCTCCTTTCGTGGTACGTCAAGGCAGCCGCCGGGCTAGTTATGGAGTGGCGGATGACGCTGCCCGTATTCAACAGCTTTCCACAGCGCTTTGGCTTTGTTCAGGCATTCGTAAAATTCCCGCTCCGGTTCGGAGTCGATCACAACACCCGCACCCGCCTGGATATGGCAAACTCCGTCTTTCCAAACGATTGTGCGGATAATAATATTAAATTCCATATCGCCCGAGTAGTCAATCCACCCCATCGATCCGGTATAGGGTCCGCGCCGGACCGGCTCCAACTCCTCGATGATTTCCATCGTGCGGATTTTGGGAGCGCCGGTTATCGTACCTCCCGGGAACACCGCACTGAGCACGTCGAACACGTCTTTTTCGGGAGTCAGCAGCGCCTCCACTTGGGAAACCAGATGCATCACATGCGAATATTTTTCCACAGTCAGGAATTCAGACACTTTCACCGTACCGTATGCAGCCACCCGTCCAAGGTCATTGCGCTCCAGATCGACCAGCATCACATGTTCGGCCCGTTCCTTTTCGTTTGCCAGCAGCTCTTCTTCCAAGGCCCGCTCTTCTTCCGGTGTGCGGCCGCGTCTGCGTGTTCCGGCAATGGGTCGGGTCGTGAGACGGCCACTCTTCAGCTTCACGAGCAATTCCGGAGAAGCGCTGACCAGTGAAAAAGAAGGGGTGCGCAGGAAAGCCATATAAGGAGAAGGGTTAACCATCCGCAGCCAATCGTACAACTCCTCGGGCGATGCATCGACCGGCCGGCTCTGCCGAAGGGACAAATTCACCTGGAACACGTCCCCTTGCGCAATATACTGTCGAATGCGATCAACGGCGTCCATAAAATCCGGTTTGGAAAAGGAAGTGGCAAGTCCGGGCAGACGCTCCACGTCGATCTCCATGCCGCCCTCG
>JAQBPQ010000040.1 GCA_028287445.1 Cohnella sp. | reverse complement strand
ACAACCTTTGCCGCCGAATGGTTGGAGACCCGATATACGAAGCTGGTTTCCTCAACCATCGCCAGTTACGCCGGACGCCAAGTGAACGTGAAATTCGCGATCGAAGAAGCGCGAGCCGCCGAATCGCTGGCGCCGTTCCCGCAAATTCCGGCTGTCAGGCCCTCCAGGTCCGAAGATAACTTTTCGATGCTGAACCCGAAATATACCTTCGACACGTTCGTCATTGGCGCGGGCAACAAGTTTGCGCACGCCGCATCGCTCGCCGTGGCGGAAGCGCCGGCCAAAGCTTACAACCCTTTCTTCCTCTATGGAGGAGTCGGTCTCGGGAAGACACACTTAATGCACGCGATCGGACATTTCATATTGGAACACTATCCGAACATGAAAGTGGTCTACCTGTCATCCGAGAAATTTACGAACGAATTCATCAACGCGATCCGAGACAATCGAGGCGAGAACTTCCGCAATAAGTACCGCAATATTGACGTGCTGCTCATCGACGACATTCAGTTTTTGGCCGGTAAGGAAGGTACGCAAGAAGAATTTTTCCATACCTTCAACGCGCTGCACGAGGAACACAAGCAAATCATCATTTCGAGTGACCGGCCGCCCAAAGAAATTCCGACCCTGGAAGAACGCCTTCGTTCCCGATTCGAATGGGGATTGATCACCGATATCCAGCCGCCGGATTTGGAGACACGGATTGCGATCCTTCGCAAGAAAGCCAAAGCCGAAAACCTGGACATTCCGAATGAAGCGATGATGTACATAGCCAACATGATCGATACGAATATTCGCGAATTGGAAGGTGCGCTGATCCGCATCGTCGCCTACTCTTCGCTTACGAATCAAGACGTCACGTCTCACTTGGCTGCGGAAGCTTTGAAGGATATTATACCCACAGGCCGGAACCGGAAGATCACCATTCAGGACATCCAACAGCGGGTCGGAGAATTTTATGAAATGAAGCTCGAGGATTTTAAAGCCCGTAAACGAACAAAAGCCATCGCTTTTCCAAGGCAGATCGCCATGTATCTGTCGCGAGAATTGACGGACCACTCTCTTCCGAAGATCGGCGACGCTTTCGGCGGACGCGACCATACGACGGTCATCCACGCCCACGACAAAATTTCGCAGCTGCTCAAGCTGGATCAGGAGCTCTACAAGATTATTAACAGTCTCACCGAGAAAATCAAAAATTTCACTTGAATAACGAAGACGCCTATGCACAACTCATGCACACTGTGGATAGGCGTTCTTTTCGACTTTATTCGTGTTATCCACATATTCACGCCGCCTACTACTACGGCTATAATAATTAAACATGATACTATAACGCCGAATTGACGAGGTGACCCCATTGAAACTCACGATATTGCGAAATGAATTAAACGAGGCGATTCAAAACGTCTCCAAAGCGGTTTCTTCAAGAACGACAATCCCGATTTTAAGCGGAATCAAGATTGAAGCAACTTTTACCGGCGTCACATTGACGGCAAGCGACACCGAAATTTCTATCCAAAGCTTCATCCCGCTGGAAACCTCGGATAAGACGATTGCCACTGTCGAACGAACCGGAAGCGTTGTTCTGCCCGCCAAGTTTTTCGTGGAGATGGTCAAGAAGCTTCCTCACGAAGAAGTCCATCTCGACATATCCGATCGTTTTCAAACGATGATCCGCTCCGGATCGACAGATATTCAATTGGTTGGACTCGATCCGGAAGAATTTCCGGTTATGCCGACGGTCGCCGAAGATCAAGTATTTTCCATACCCGGAGATCTGCTGCGCAACATGATCCGTCAAACCGTATTCGCGGTCACCACCAATGAATCATCGCCTATTTTGACAGGTGTTCTCTGGAGCCTTCAGGACGGCATTTTCAAATTTGTGGCAACTGACCGACACCGTTTGGCAAGCCGCACCGCTCCCGTCGAAGCGAAGGATCTTCGGTTCTCCAACGTCGTCATTTCGGGCAAAACGCTGTCAGAATTGGCGAAAATCATCCCGGATCAGAACGTCATGGTGGACATTGTCGTTGCCGACAGCCAAGTTTTGTTTAAACTGGGCAATGTATTGTTCTTCTCCCGAATGTTGGACGGGACCTACCCGGATACTTCCAAGATTATTCCGCAAACTTTTAAAACAGAACTTGTCCTGAACACGAAATTGCTCAGTGATTCGATTGATCGGGCCTACCTGCTGTCCCGCGAAGAGAAAACGAATATCGTCCGGTTGTCTACCACAGAGAGCAAAGGGATCGAAATTTCGTCCAGCTCATCAGAACTCGGCCGTGTGCAAGACCAATTGCAGGCTGCCGAACTCGATGGAGAACCTTTGAGGATCGCGTTCAACTCCAAGTACATGCTCGACGTACTCAAAGTTCTCGACAGCGAAGAACTGTTCATCGGCTTTACGGGAGCGATGAGTCCGATCATCATCAAGCCGCGGGATCACAACAACAGCCTGCATCTCATTCTTCCTTATCGAACGACGAATTGAGGAGAACGTGATGAAAAAAATTGTGATATCAACCGAATACATTACCCTCGGTCAGCTGCTCAAGCTGGCCGATTGTATCAGTACGGGCGGGGAAGCCAAAGCATTTTTGCAGGAAAAAGGAGTGCTCGTAAACGGGCAGCCGGACAACCGGAGAGGCCGCAAACTGGTTCCGGGCGACACCGTGCAGGTGGAAGACCGAGGCATGTTTGCCGTAAGCAAGCGCTAACCGGCTGGAGAGGAATCTTCTATGCAGTTGAAAACGTTGGAGCTTCAGGGTTACCGGAATTATGACGCTTTGCAGTTATCGGTGGGATCGGGAGTTAACATTTTCATCGGACCGAATGCCCAAGGCAAGACCAATCTGCTCGAAGCGATCCATGTGTTGGCGCTGACCAAATCCCATCGAACGTCCAAGGATAGGGAGCTCATCGGCTGGAATGCTTCCGCAGCCCGAATAAGAGCGGATTTGGAACGCAAATACGGCCATGTATCGCTGGAACTGCAAATCTCGACCCTAGGGAAAAAAGCGAAAATCAATGGACTGGAACAGCGCAAACTGAGCGGATTCGTGGGCTCGTTGAACGTTGTGCTGTTTGCGCCTGAAGATCTCGATATCGTCAAAGGAGCGCCGGGTGTGCGCCGCCGATTCATGGATATGGAAATCGGCCAGGTGCATCCCGGCTATTTGCATGATTTGCAGCAGTACCAGAAGGTATTGCAGCAGCGCAACAACTACTTGAAATCCACCGATTCCTCCAGAGCTTCGCCGGAAATGTTGGAGGTGTGGAACGAACAGTTGTGCGGCTATGGTGTTAAAATGATGCAAAGAAGGAAAAACTTTATTTATCATCTGCAAAAATGGGCCGAAAAAATACATGCGGGCATCACGGGAGGAACCGAACGACTAACCGTGGAATATCGTCCTTCATTCGGATCCGCGGTGGACGGCGAGTCCCAAGATGATTCTTCTTTATTGCAGCAATTTATGATAAAGTTAATACAGAGCAAAGATCAGGAATTCCGCCGCGGAATAACGCTGACCGGTCCTCATCGCGACGATCTGGCGTTCTCCATCAACGGCATGGACGTCCAGTCTTTCGGCTCACAAGGGCAGCAGCGTACGGCTGCTTTGTCCCTCAAACTCGCGGAACTTGAGCTCATGCAGGAGGAAATCGGAGAATATCCGCTTTTGTTGCTGGACGACGTACTTTCCGAGCTGGACCAGATGCGGCAAACGCAGCTCATCGAGACGTTTCAAAGCCGGGTGCAGACGTTCATTACGAC
>JAQBPQ010000103.1 GCA_028287445.1 Cohnella sp. | reverse complement strand
ACGAAGAAAGCGGTCGGCCATTACAAAACGCAGGGCATCGATCTCACGCCGCTGCTTCATATGCCGGAGTTGCCTGAAGGATCCGCCCGGTACAACGTGAAGAAGCAAAACCACGGGCTGGAAGACTCCCTGGATATTCAGGCTCTCGTTCCGGCGGCTGCCGCCGCGCTGGAGCGCCAAGAGCGGGTAGAAGGCACGTTCCCGATCAAGAATACGAACCGCGTCGTCGGCACGATTCTTGGCCATGAAGTAACGAGCCGTTACGGCAAGGACGGCTTGCCGGAAGATACGATCAAGTATCATTTCGTCGGTACCGCCGGCCAGAGCTTTGGCGCCTTCCTACCGAAAGGCATGACGCTGACGCTCGAAGGCGACGCCAACGATTATGTCGGCAAAGGGCTGTCCGGCGGCAAGCTCGCGATTTATCCGTCGCCGAAAGCGACCTTCAAAGCCGACACCAACATCATCATCGGCAACACGGCGTTCTATGGCGCCACGGGCGGAGAAGCTTATATCCGCGGCGTTGCAGGTGAACGGTTTGCGGTTCGGAACAGCGGAGCGAACGTCGTGGTCGAAGGCGTGGGCGACCATGGCTGTGAGTATATGACAGGCGGCCGCGTCGTCGTCCTCGGTCGTACGGGCCGGAATTTCTCGGCCGGGATGTCGGGCGGCATTGCTTATGTGATCGATTGGGAAGGAAACTTCGTCAATCGCTGCAACTACGAGATGGTCGCGTTGGAGCGTCTTGAAGAGGATTCCGAAATCGCCGAAGTGCGCGGGATGATCGAGAAACATGCCTCATACACCCACAGCGAACTGGCCCGCACGATTCTCGAAGACTGGAAAACTCTCCTGCCGAAATTCGTCAAAGTCATCCCCAAGGACTACAAACGGATGATGGAGCAAATCGCCAAAGTTCAGGCCCAAGGACTCAGCGGGGAACAAGCACTGCTTGCCGCCTTCGAAGCCAACATGCGGGATCTCTCCCGCGTCGGCGGCAACTGACAAACGTTAAAATCAAAATTGGACGAATGGCCCCTATTCCGGGACGTTCGTCCAATTTTTTGTCACCGTTTTTGGAAGCGCTTGCTACTTCGACAAAACCTCCTTGAAAAAACATTTCTTTTGACCCATCGCTCGACACTCTCCGCAGGTTCTGTCTATTACAATATATTTGTAGGTCTTAGGAGAATATGACCAGAGGGGAATTGGGACGGGAATGGAAAATGATTTACATGTGAAGTCACCTGACGATCACGGTCAAGTGGTAATCGATATCCGAAAAATTCTCGTGCAATTGGGCATTGACCCGCAGCGCTGGCCTAGTGAATGGAGAGACACGATGCTGCCCAACACACCTATCTGACAATTTACAGAACACCAAAAACCCTTCGTAAAATCCGGATCAAAGATCCGAACCACGAGGGTTTATTTCATTGCATGGAACGGTCGGCGCGGACGAACGCGATGAAGCGCTTGGCTTCGTCGGCCGTCAGTTTTCTGCCGTCAATCGTGAACATGATTTTGGCCAGAATTTCTTCATCGGAAAGTTCCAATTCGTCTACGAACTGTCCGACATCCGGATCCAGTACCATGTGGGGGTTGTCGGTCCGGCCGACCAAATAATC
Organism: Cohnella sp.; assembly: GCA_028287445.1. Classification (GTDB taxonomy): domain Bacteria; phylum Bacillota; class Bacilli; order Paenibacillales; family Paenibacillaceae; genus Cohnella. Next base: position 6,116 of record JAQBPQ010000103.1, on the reverse strand, counting down.
GATCGTGACGTTGAACAAATCCGCCACTTTGGTCAGCGTCTCCATATCCGGTTCTCTTCGGTTTTTCTCATAGTGTGACAATGCAGCCCGGGAGATGCCAAGGGAAGTAGCCAACTTTTCTTGCGTCCAACCGCGCTGATCCCTTAATAACGCGATGCGGCTGCCGATATTCATTCATTTCCCCCCGGCTATTAGATCATCTGGTTAATCTATCTTCATTATAAGTATGGATGCATGAAAAAATATACCGTATGATACAAAACGTCTCACAGAAAGCGACATAATTTTCACTTTGTTAATACGAAACGTATCTGTAACGAATCTTTAAAAGACGCAGAATGCCTCACATCCTCTCATTTTACCCAATTCTCATAAATGACAAACCCCTTGACATAAATACACATCGTATCTTAATCTAGTGAGAGATACATATTGTAACTTGGGGAAAGGGTGAGCTTATGTCCGTCACGTCCTCACGGGGGACAAGCCGCCGCCGACATATCCGCCTTGCACTTCACGAAGGCATTCTCGCAGAACTTCGACTCATCGGAATAGGCCGACGTATGGTTCAAACCAGACCGGGAAAAGTGGTTTTGCTGGATCTTAGCCCAGGCGGCTTGCGTTTTGCCACAACTTTGCTCTTGCCACCGGATATGGAATGCCGAGTGTCCATCCAGTGTGTGTTGGAAGGTTTGAATATAGAAGTAAAGGGGCGAATACGCCACACAGCAGTACACGATCATTGGCTTGAATACGGCGTCCAAATGGATGATAACCCTCTCATGGCGCTCATTCATCACCAGGACGCTAAATCATATACATAGGCAGCAAGTTTACAATTCATTCGTTAATATAATTCGCTTAAGTGGGGGATGAAATGGATCAGAGTTGGTTTTATTGTCTAAAATGCGGCCAGTTAATAGATGTGAATCACGCCTCCAGATTGTTCCGCACCGGCTTTTTCCATATTGAGTATCCACTTGGTTGCTGTTCATCCTGCGAATCAAAAGAAGATAAAACGGACAGCTTTACGTCTAAATCTGCGAAAAATGAGAACCGCGGACAATCGCCCGCGGCTCTTTTTTTGTATATTTAAGGGGTGAAAATGACAGGAGATTGATATAATGGAAAAGATAGAACAGAGATGAAATGTTGGAGGGAGAATATGTCGCAAAGTCCTGTCGTACGGCTGATGGATGTCAGCAAACGGATCGGAGGCCGGACGATTATCGACCGTGTCAGTCTCGAAGTGTACCCCGGTGAGGTGTTCGGTTTTCTTGGTCCCAACGGATCGGGCAAAACGACGACGATTCGGCTGATGGTCGGTCTGATGGCACTAAGTGCCGGAGATATCCAGATCACGGGCCACAGTATCAAAAACGAATTCCCGGAGGCGATCACCCAGGTAGGAGCGATTGTCGAAAATCCGGAAATGTACAAGTTTCTTACCGGTTATCAGAATTTGCTGCATTATGCGAGAATGAATCCCCAAGTGACGAAGCATCGCATTGACGAGGTGGTGGAGCTGGTTGGCTTAAACGGCCGCATTCACGACAAAGTGCGCAAATATTCGCTGGGCATGCGCCAGCGGCTCGGTGTCGCCCAAGCGGTCATGCACCGTCCGAAGCTGCTGGTGCTGGATGAGCCGACCAACGGTCTGGACCCGGCAGGCATCCGCGAGCTTCGCGATTATCTGCGCCGTCTCGCGGCGGATGAAGGGACGGCCGTATTCGTCTCCAGTCACATGCTGTCGGAGATGGAATTGATGTGCGACCGCGTGGCGATTTTGCAAAAAGGCCAGATCATCGATATCCGTTCGATTCGTACAACGAGTGAGGATACGGCTCGTGCGGCGGAACAAGTAGCGTTCGAAGTGGATCATCCGGATGCTGCGCTCGGCGTTTTGGAAGGACATGGAACCGGACGCGTGGAGGATGGGGCACTTCTCGTCACCGCCGACCGATCGACTGTTGCCTCTATTAACCGCCGGCTGGTGGAGGCGGGCATCAACGTCTACGGCATCCGCGTGAAATCCAAATCGCTCGAAGACCAATTCCTCGAAGTGACGGCGGGTGAGACCATTGGCTAACTTTTGGAAGCTTGTGCAAAACGAAAATATGAAGATTTATCGCCGTCTGCGCACTTGGATTATGCTGGGGATTGTGGTACTGATTCCGCTCCTTTTTTCCACACTCGCCTATTTCACATCGGCTAATCATGCTTCATCGAATTGGTCGGTGATGACGTTCGAATCGACGATTACGTTCATCCTCGTCACGGTATTTACGGTCGTGATCTCGGCGGATTCCGTTGCGGGGGAATTCACGTGGGGCACGGTCAAGCTGCTGCTGATCCGGCCTTGGAGCCGCTCCTCCATCCTCTTGTCCAAGTATTTATCGCTGCTGCTGTTCGGGTTGTTCTTCTCGGCGGTAACGTTCGTTGTGACTTTTGCCGTCAACGTCCTGTTCTTCGGTTACAACGGTTCTCCAAGCGATCTTGGTCCCCTTTGGACAACGGATCCCTGGTCCTATATCGCTTTGTACTACTTGTATCAATTCATCAGCTTGGTGATGGTCGTGACGTTCAGCTTCATGCTCTCTTCGGCATTTCGAAGCGGCGGCTTGTCCATCGGCTTGTCCATCTTCCTGCTTTTGTCGGGCAGCATTATTTCTGGAATATTGGCCGTCACAGATAAACCTTGGGTGAAATATGTGTTGTTCCCGCATCTTTCTCTTACCTCTTACCTGGATGGGAACAGTCCGATCCCCGGTCATCCGACCACGCTGGGCTTCTCGCTCTCCGTGCTCGCCGTTTACTTCATCCTGTTTAATCTGGTGTCATGGACCGTGTTCCGCAAGCGGGACATCACGGCTTGATCCACTCACTACGACGTTATCGGACCTTCGGCACACACGCGCGCGGCGTGCGGTGCCGAAGGTTTTTTTGCATTTGGAAGCGCGTTTGAACGCCGGTTCTCAGTTCGTCGAATCGATCAGATCCAGATCTTCGTTCAAGGCGAATCGGCGGAAAGGGAAGTCGATGCCCGTCTTCATACTGAAGGCGGCATGGACTTCCTTTAAATGCGCCAATCCGCCGATCTCCACGACGGCGTAGTCGATTTGCGGGACGCTGCGGATGAACTGCAAGGCGCCTTCGACCGGCTGCAGTCTCCGATCCTGCAGCTTCCCGTGGTATTCTTCGAGATGATCCCGGTAGGAAGCGAAACGGGACGGAAGCTCGTCCGGTTTGGCCAACAGCAGGCCTTCCGAAAAAACGGAGCGGGCGTGAATTTCGATTCCCTTCAATTTAAGCCGGCGGAGAGCACCGTTGTCGTGCATTCTCTGATCCAGCACGTTGACGGGCAGCTGGACGATATCGAAAGCATATTGGGACTGCAATGCGTCCAATTCGAGGCCATCCCGCACGAAGACGCCGATTTTCTCGGTTTTGCCCTCGGCCTTCCACTGCTTAAGCTGAGCGTAAACGGCGTCCGCTCCGGGCTTCAACAGGTCGGCGCCTCGTTGTACCACGATGCCGTACAACCGGTTCACGCGAAGACGCCACAAAGACCGCGAGAAGGAAGTCGTCAGCATCAGCATCTCCTCATAACCGATCGAGTCGGAATCGATGAGGGGCGTTTTGGTGACGATTCTGCGGGGAAGCGGTGTGTCGCCTCCTGCGCCGAGAACGAACTCGCTTCGGCCGTAATGGGGGGCCGTGTCGATCATGTCGATGGCGGCACGCCGGGCATAGGCCAGGACGGCCTGTACTTCTTGCGGGGAAACGCGAACATCTCCCCGGCTTTCATGGTCCATCCCAAACCGCTCGGATCCGATCGCAAGTTTCATAGAGCACCTGTTCTTTCGTCGGACTCGGATAACGGAAACAGAAGTCCTTCGCGCTCCCAATGGAGCAGGCTTCCGCCATATCCTTGCCCGTAAGATTTAGTTTGTCGGCAAGCCGATTATATCGTGTGTTCCGTCACTGAAGGCCAGCAAGTAGGAGCAGCCGGCCGAACAGCTCCATGAGTATTGATGCGTAAATACTCCTCCAAAATGACTTGACACGATACTAATTGTATCATAAATTAGAAAATGAGTATACCTTATGTATCATACTGTGGCAGATAGGATGATCCCATGCGAATCGACGAGACGATACCTATTTTATCGATTACGGACAATCGCTACGTCCAGCATCTAGCTGTGGCGTACTGCTCTCTTCTCACCAACAAGGCGCCGGAGACCCGCATTTGCCTGCATGTCATCCACGATGAACTGTCACGGGTCAATCAAATGCGGTTGGAGTTGATCGCCGATCAGTATGGAGCGGAGATTCACTTCCATCGGTTGGAAGATGTGAAACACCTAAACGTGTTGAACAACGACCCGGTCATTAAGGCGGCATATCAAAAGCTCTCGATTCCCGCCCTTCCCTCGCTGTTATCCGTCAGCAGAGCCATTTATCTGGATTGCGACATCATCGTAACGGGGAATATCGGCCGGCTGTGGGAAACCAATCTCGCCGGCCGGGTCATCGGCGCGGTGAAGGACTTGAGAGGCGCCGCCCGGCGCAAAGATTTGAATCTTCCCGCAGGTTGGCCGTATTTCAATGCCGGCGTGCTGCTGATTGACATGGAACAATGGAGAGCGCGGGGCATTACGGAGAAGGCCGTCGAATTCATCCGGCGTTATCCGGACAAGCTGCTGTACCACGACCAGGATGCAATGAATGCGGTGCTGCAAGCCCAGTGGCTGGAACTTCCGGCCCATTGGAACTGCCACGCGAACCGTTTCTCCCGGAAACAAGCCAACGCCGAATTCCCGACAATTATCCATTTCGCCGGTTCGTCAAAGCCGTGGCACTACGATAACGATCATCCGTACCAAGGGGAGTATTATAAGTACCTCAACATGACTGGATGGAGATCGTACGAGCCGGAGAAAAACAGATCGGTCGTCATGAGACGTTTCACGAAACGTTTAAAGAAGCGATTTTTTCCGTCGGCCGCCTATTCGTGGCTGACCAAAATCAAGTCGGTTCTGAAAGAGAAGGCCGACTGAAAGGAAGGGTTCGGGATGCCGCGCATTTTAGGTTACGATTTGTCGTGCGACGGACAGGATGATCTGTACAACTTGACGGTGCTGCAGCATATCCAAAAACAGGAGAAGTTCGAACAAGTCGGCTATTTGACCATGACCGGCAATGAGCGAATCGTGAATGAGTTAACGGAATCGGGAGTGAAAGTACATAGCCTTCAGCCGGAGCACCGGCCCAAAGGCCGCTTAAGCATCTGGCGGCGAACGCTGTTCCTGCTCGGGATGTTTTTGTTGGCCAGAAGAGAAGACTACCGGAAAGTACACCTGTTCCACCTGGACAGCAATGTCTTCTGCCTGCTGTTGTTGCTTCCTTTTACATGGGGGATTCATATGACGGGTACCTTGCATGGCTATCCGGACCAATTTCTGAAACGAATGGTCTTGTTGCTGTTGCTGAAGATGGGTATCGTCAACAAAGTTGTGGTGCACGGCAACTACACCCACCAGAAAATGCTGATGGACGGACTGGCCGACTACAAGGTCGCCAATATTCACATGCCTTACTTCAAACGATATAGCTATGAATTTTCGGGACATCTGGATCAAATCCGGCGCGAATTGTCCGAAAGACGGCATCCGTTTCTTCTATGCTTGGGAAGCTTGAGTTTCGAAAAAGGAATCGATGTTTTGCTCGAGTCGCTCGCGTTGCTGCGAGATTATGATTTTACCGTGATCGTCGCCGGTCCGGAGGATGATTTCACCGAAGCGGATATCGACCGGATGGCGGAACGATATGGAGTGAGCGATAAGCTGTATAAAGATATTCGATACATTCCCGAGCGGGTAAAGCAGTATTTTTTGGAGCATTGCGATGTTGTTGTGTTGCCTTACCGTCGTATGAATACCGGAATAAGCGGGTCTCTGACGGAAGGGACGGCCCACAGGAAATTCATCGTAGGCCCTCGGCACGGCGAGCTGGGCTATACGATTGAGACGTATTTGCTGGGAGCCACCTTCAAATCGGAAAACCGGGAGGATTTGGCGGATAAAATCAGGCTGGTGCTCCACCGTATGAAA
>JAQBPQ010000265.1 GCA_028287445.1 Cohnella sp. | reverse complement strand
CCTGAGTGCGATCGTCGACATCCATTTTCTGCAGGATGCTGCTGACGAGGTTCTTGACCGTTTTCACGCTGATGAACAGATTCTCGCCGATCGACTTGTTGCTCTTGCCTTCGGCCATGAGCCTCAGAACTTCCGCTTCCCGCCGAGTCAACGGATTGTTGCCCTTGGGGATCAGCTTGGTCACCGTCTCCCGGCTCGCCGCCGCGCCCGAGGTCGCACCGATCTCGTCGAGATAAGTCATCCGGCGGAGCTGGTTGATCAGCTTGCCCGTCACTTTGGGATGGATGTACGCATGTCCTTCGGCTACGGTACGGATCGCATTGATGAGCGATTCCGCCTCCATGTCCTTCAGAAGGTATCCGGTCGCTCCTTTGCGGAGCGTCTCGAACACATAGCTCTCGTCGTCATGAATGGAGAGGATGATGACCTTGATCTCCGGGAAAATTTCCCGAAGCCGCTCAGTGGCCACAACACCGTTCTCTATGGGCATATTGATGTCCATCAGCACGACGTCCGGTTTCTGACGGTTGCAGAATTCCAACACTTGAATGCCGTCTCCGCACTCGCCGATCACTTCCAGATCCGATTCCATGTTGAGGATCCGTTTCAGCCCTTCCCGGAACAACTGATGATCGTCAGCGAGGAGTACTTTAACCTTGCGAACCGGCGTGTTCGTCTCCATATGGGCTTAATTCCTTTCCTGGTCCCGCTTTGATCGGAACTTGAATCCGTATTTTGGTTCCTTCTCCTACAATTGACTCAATATCGATTGTGCCCTGCAGAAGCTCCACTCGTTCCCTCATGCCGACCAAGCCGAATTGCGTATGATCCACCTTGGACCGGGTTTCGACCAGATCCGTATGAAAGCCGACGCCGTTATCACGAATGAGCAGCTGCACGCTATCATGTTGATAATAAATCTCGAGCGATACATAAGTCGGTTTCGCGTGTTTAAGCGCGTTGTTGAAGCCTTCCTGCACGAGGCGGAACATCGCTGCTTCCATGGCGGACTGGAGCCTTGTCTCCTTGCCGGTCGTCTCGAATACGGCCCGAATCAGGGTTTTATCCTCGAAGTCCTGTACGAACTTGCGGAGCGTAGGAACAAGCCCCAAATCGTCCAATGCCATCGGTCTGAGATTGAAAATGATTTTGCGAATTTCCTCCAACCCAAGCCGGACTTGCGCTCTCAGGTCGATGAGTTCGCTGCGGATCACTTCCAGATCCCCGGTGTCCAGCATCCGTTCCGCAATCTCCGTCCGCAGCGCCAGGTTGGCGAGCGACTGGGCGGGACCGTCGTGAATCTCGCGGGCAATCCGCTTGCGCTCGTCTTCCTGCGCCAAAATGATCTTGAGTCCGATCATCTGACGGTTCTTGGCAGATTCGAGAATTCGGGTCACCTGATTCAAATCGCCCGAAAAATACTCCAGGACGAGGTTCATCTGCAAACCGATCGTCTCCGCCCGTTCGACGGATTGCTCGACGTTCTTCACCCGACTCTGCAGTTCGTCCCGCCGGGCTCTCAAATAAGTTTCTTTCTCCCGGAAAACCATGAGATCCAATTGTAATTGAGTTGCTTTCTCGTAAGCGGATTTGATATCTGGTTCGGAGTAACGGACGAAATCGCGGCTGACCTCCGTCAGACGGATTCGTGAGAGCCGATAATCCCGGTCCAGACGGTCGACCTTGTCTATCGTTTCGGAAGTCTCGGCCAGCACCTTCTCCAACTCGTGGTTGAGAGAGATGAGCTCTCGGCGTGCAGATTCGCAAATCTCGAATACTTGCACCTTGCTGACTTCCATGACCGAAATGGCATTCTGGATGACCTGATTGATTTGGTCCACACGATAATCCACGTTCTCGACTCCCTTGCGCCTGTTCCGACAGAGACCATTCTCCTGTGCATTGTCCGACAAAAGTCTAATAACCGGGACATTTGAAGGAAATAGGGCTTGTTTCCATCATATCATATTTCTTATTTTCGTCGAGCCGAAGGAAGGACTTTTGATCGAAAGATTAGTGAATTGTAATCGTTTTGGTCTTGCCGTCCCAGCCTACCTTTTGGCCTAGTTGCTCAGAGACGACCCGGACCGGAACATAGACACTGTTGTTTTTGAGAATCGGCGCGGCGATCACTTTCTGACGGACACCGTTGATCACGACTTCCGACCGCCCGACCCACAATTCAAGCATCGCATCTCCGCGGAGAATCGTTACCCTTTTGCCGGCATTATCCCACGTGACATCAGCGCCTAATGTGTCGGCTACGAACCGGAGCGGCAGATAGTTGATATCCTTCATTGTGAATGGCGCAGCCGGCAGCTTCACAGATTTGCCGTCCACCTTGGCTTGAGACTTGCCAACGGTCATCACGATGTTCGGTTTCGCTGCATTGAAAGGTGCCGGAGGATATTGAACCGCCAAATTATCGAACGCCAACTCGCCTTGCATCGCTCTCTCGTCTTGGCCTTCCGCCAAATTGACCACATAAAGCTTGGTCAGCTTGGAAGGACCTTTCAATCCTGCGGCGGCCAAATCGACGCGGATCGTTTTCCATCCGGACCAGTCAATGGTACGCGCAACATCCACCATGACCGCTTTACCGTCACTGCCTGTAAATTCGGCTCTTAAGTAGTTCAGACTGGAGTCGCCCAGCACATCCAGCGTCATGGCACTCGGCGTTCCGTCCACAGGGACGCCGCCGCCCGTACCGTTCAGCACGGCATAAGCGAACCGGCTGCCGGTTCCGTTGGTGAAATCGTACGCAAGAGACAATGCTTTCGACGTCTCATGGCCAGGAATACCGGTACCGATCGATGCCGACCCGACGGTCTCAGACGGCGATCCGGTGAAATCGATCGGGTAGCCGACATTCTCGAAGGTTTCGAGCGACTTCTCGCTGCCGGGGGTTAGAATGGCCACCGTACCGAATCCGTCGTAACGCACTATGGCGTATCCCGTTGTCGCGCCTTGCTCCACGCTGTCGATGGTCATTTGGCCGTCTGCAACGGTTGCTTTAAATCCTTTGAATTCCCATTTCAACGCAGACGCTGCGATGTCGATTTCACGTCCGTCCTTCAAGCGCGCTTTAACCGGAACGTCAATGACCGTACCCGGACGCAGAACGGTGGTACTCGGCTGCACGATGAGCTGGTCGATCACATCTTGACCCACGACCTCTATGCCCACGGAAGATGAGGCGTTGCCCGCTTTGACGCTAATCGTTGTTTTACCCGGCTTGTTGGCAATCAGCTTGCCGTCTTTGAAGTAGCCCACGGAAGGATTGATGCTCCACTGGGGGTTCAAACCGGCGGGATCGATCGGATTGTAGTAGGTATCATAAGCTTTCAGCGAGAACGTCGTTTCCTGGCCCATAAATACCGTTTTCGGTCCGCTGGCCACAATACCTTGGATTTCGCCGGCCGGCGCGGTGGTATAGACACCGATTCCGTCTGCCACTTGGCGCTGGGTTGTTCCAAAAGAAGTCGGGTGTGCCAAAACTACGCTAAAATCTCCAAGAGGACGGGAAGCCATCGTAGTGGAGCCGCCGCCGTCCATGTTGACCGCTTTCCAGACTCCGAGCCTGACCAGGATATCCTGGAGCTCTTTGAGCGTCACCCCATCCCGTCCGCCATTTTCCTCAACCGTAACCAAGTAAACCTTGCTGCCGTCACTGGAGTAGCCAACCGCCGTGCGGGCACGCGCAGACGCACCGCTTACCCCGCGGATATCGCGAGAGAAGGCGGCGGCTTTGCCCTGGTCCACCAGAATCGTATGTCCACCCACCATCATTGTGAACGAGGATGGATCGTACGCTTGTTGGTTCGTTTGCGATACGAGGCTGGAGTCCGTTGTGATCTGCCCGCCCACATAGAGATGTCCGGTAATGAAATTCGCCGCATCGCCATGGCCTCGAAGGATATATCCATTCGCGGGTATCGGAGTCGTGATTTCCCGGTCGATGGCGATTTCCGTCACAACGCCGTCTACGACCAAGGCTTCGGTCGGTGACGTGCCAGTGTTCGCCGGGCGCTGAGGCGCAGTCCATGCGTTGGTATACATGTAAAGGGTGTTGACATGGCTGTTCGTTTTATTCGGTTCCGCCCAATAAAGCGATTTGTTGACTCCCGAAAGCGCGAAGCTATTGCCGTCATCCGCAGTAACCGTGCCTTTAAACGTAAATTGATCGATGACCGGCTGGCGGTCTTTGGTAAGGGCAAACGCGTACATGCCGCCCAAATCCGAGGTGCTGACCATCAGTTGGCCGGAGGTAATCTGGGCGCCGATCGGAGCCCCCTCGCTGCCGCCGGTTGTGTTGAAAACATCGGCATTGATTCCGGCAAGGGCATGAGTTTCTTTGGCCATGGCGGTAACGGACTGGCCGGCCGTCACACTTCCGCCCATACCGCCCATCGCGTTCAGTTGCACGTAGGGATTATTGAGGTCGATTTGCAGGACGTGGATCATCTCGGTGGACTTGGATTTGTCCGAAGGGACCCAAGTATAACCGGTTTGAGTGACTCCGGAAGTGATCGTCGTTGCGCTTTGTTTTAACAGCTTGTATGTAATGGGCGCTGCTGCTTGAGCTGAAGGAATCCATAGAGTTGCGGATTGAAGAGGTACGGATAATACAAGCATTCCCGCGATGATCGGAAGTACGAGTTTCGATGCTTTCGGGCGAGATGACGTTGCGGCGAAATTGGCGGAGTCCGATGCCGGACGGCGCTTCATGGGGTGTAATTTTCTGCGCATGATGTCTCCTATAAGTCTGGTTTTATTTGGGGAGGAAGTTATATAGACCCTCCACTGTTCCTAGACTTATAGACTCTTTCAAAGCTGAAAAGTTACATGCGATAAGAGAATCCAATCAGTTATCTTAAACTGAAAAGGAATTCTATTAACCTCATGAAAGAAATATGCTATTAAGAGTGCGGACCACCGCGTGGTCGATTAGGTTTTGCTTTTGCTGAGTACGAACGGGCAGGAAAGTGCAAGAAGGCAGTGGAATAAATATACAAACGTTGCCGCATAAGGAGGTCGTAATATGCCATTTCCAACGCACATCGTAGCCGCAGGTGGATTTGTGGAAGATGGGCAAGGAAATATCCTTTTAGTAAAAACTCGTGACGGTGGTTGGGTTTACCCTGGTGGACAAGTGGAAGTTGGAGAAAATCTGATGGATGCTTTGGTTCGTGAAATCAAAGAGGAAAGCGGAATAGACACCATGGTTAGCTACTTAATTGGTGTCTATTCGAATACAGGTATTTTTAAATGGTATGATGGCGTGACTGATGTTCCTACGCAAGTTATGTTTGATTTCGTATGTAAACCTGTTGGTGGGGAGTTAGCTGTTTCTGAAGAAACAACCGATAGCCGCTGGGTGGCGAAAGACAGAGTTGTTGATTTCATTACACATCCAGCTATTCGCACTCGCTATCAGGCTTATTTGGAGTTTAACGGGGCGGTAAATTACATGGAGTATGTAACGAACCCCGAGTTCATAATCAAACACCAAACAGGTATATCGAAGTTAAAAGGCGGTTAATTTTTAATCCAAAATCAACATTAAGGTTTAACATAGCCAAAAACAAACATAAAAAGAGAGCCAATCGGCTCTCTTATGTTCCTATTACCATGCTATTGAAAGCTTTATGAGCTTGTCCAGATGCCACGGATAAACCGATTACCTGTACTGTATGTACGTAAGGGTTCTTTGCAGTAAGCTGAGGTATTACCCGACACTATAAAACAGGTTGCCACAATCACAGATGCCAAAATGGTCTTCCTCATGAGATACACCTCACCAATTCGGATATAAATACTTTCCCCGAAATATACGAATAAGATGCAATTATTAAATTAGCCTGCGTTAGTGGAACAAAATCGTACGTATCCTTTTCGTTCAAGAATGATTAAAATTCGATGCCCCGATTCCGAGAATCACAACGGATTTCTATCCGATTCGCTTTTAACTGGCTCTTCTATGGTAGGGATACTTTGTGCCCAAGGCATCCAAGGACGTAATTGCTCAATACTTTCTTTTACTGCTTCATTTACCTTAAAACCATCATCCCATAAAGGAGCACGTATAATTAGACGATCGCTTTCAATGTCCGTCCGATTGCTTAAACTTCATGATAAGAGCGCCTCCTTGATGGTGTTGGGTTTCGAACCCGAGCGACAAACCCATCATACCGAGGCGCTCCTTTTTTGACAAAGGCCATTTCTTAGCCCTTTCAGGAATGTTTAGCTTAACAAAAACAATTAAATCAAGGTCCAAACGGTGACGTTCGATCGAATCGTAGAGCAATAAACACGGATGTATTATTATAACTAAATTATCATTCTTCAAAAAGGATCAGTTCACGCCTG